>LIUH01000100.1:3177-53040 GCA_001462225.1 Fibrobacteria bacterium GUT31
GAATATGCGTTTGACAACCGATTTGGTTCCTGCTTTTAAATTTTCATAGAAAGCGCGAACTTCTCCCATTGCTATAAGATTGTTTGCAAAATGGTCGTATTCATCTATTATTGCGAAGATGGGAATGTCTGCTTCTTCTGCTGCCCCGTATGCAAAATCCAATGCGCCTATTCCGGGGTTTCGTTCCGCAATTATCCGTAACTGCTCCTCTGTATTGGAAAAAATACCTTTGTATCTTTTGAAAAACATATTTACGCTTATTTGCACCTTATTTGAAAAAGATTCTCTGAATCTTTCTTGATTTTCTGTGTCTAAGCCGGAAAAATCAAAAAGCATTACAGCATACTTGCTTTGCTCCGGCGTTGGATTTTTGCCGATGTAAAAATTGCCAAAAATAGATTCAAATTTATCTTTTTTATTCAAATCGTAATAATTTTCCAATACGGATAAGAATAAGCTTTTACCGAACCTGCGCGGGCGGATGAAGAATTGGTATGTGTTGTTTTCGTTTTCCAATAGCTCAACATAGCGGGTTTTGTCTATGTATGCATAGCCGCTCTCTATCATGCTGGCAAAATTGGATTGTCCGTATGGAAGTTTTTGGGGCACAGAGGAAAATATAGAAAATCACTTGTCTTGCACAGTGAAACTTCTTAACAAGAAAGGCTGAACCAAACAGAACAGTATAATAGGCGGCAGAGAAGCTATAACCGAAAAAGCCATCAAAAGCTCAGGGCGGTTGGCCATTTGACCGATTGCCAGCCTTATCCCTACCGGCAAAGTTGCTGTACTTGAATCGGTTGAGAGAAGCCATATAAATAGAATTTCATCCCATACAAAAATGAATATGTATATTAAGCAGGTTGCAACGGCGGGGAGAATCACCGGCACTATTACCTTCCGGAATGTTTTCCACGGCGAACAGCCGTCCATCATGGCAGATTCTTCTAAATTCGGGGGAATAGCTTTGAACATATTGTACATGAATTGCACGGTTAAAGGCAAAAAGAATATGGTGTTCACAAATATAATGGTTACAAAATTGTTGAACATATGAAAGGATTTCATTTGCAAAATTATGAATATAACGAAAATCGGAATTAAGAATGGTAAGCTGGAAAGTACCTGAGATGATAATAAAATGTTTGTGAAAGCGGATTTGCCGAAAAACCTGAGACGAGCTATGGCATAACTTGGGAAAATTGCAAACAGTGTGCAAAGCAGGCTTACGGCTATGCTTACAAAAGCGGAGTTTTTGACAAACGAGGCCAGCGGCATAATTCTCATTATGTCTTGATAATTGTTCCATTGAAATGCTCTATTGCCTTTTGGTATTTCTCCCGCCCTGAGTTGAATATTCGAATCGTTCAGCACCTCCAGCTTTCCGTTGCTGTAGCCAAGCCATTTATATCCTTCGTCGTTTTCATAGTAAGAACTTACGAGCGGGGATATGGAAGTTTGCTCCTGCGCAAGTTCGGTTTTGAATATGCGAAAATCAAATGTTATGCTCACTGTTCCGTAGCTTATGGAAATTTTATTGTCCGACAGAGGTTTAATATATAGATTTTGCTCGTCCAAGTACGGCAAATCATATTCACCGAACATAAAGTTGCGGGTTATTTTTCCGGCATCAAATTGAATGATGCTGAGTCCTATATCATGGGCAACCAAAATTTCGTGGTCTGATATTTGAACTATATTTTGGATAGAAGCACTCGGAAGCCCTCTAGCTTCCGTAATCCAAGAGAGTTGTTTTGTTTCCGTATCAAAAATCGCAATACCCGGAAAAAGATCGCCGCGAATGCCCATTACAACTTTATCGCCGGCCGTTAAAACGGAAAGCCCTGAGCTTGCAACTTGGCTAACCCATATATTCTGCCAAGGAAAATACCTGAGGCGTGATATTCTATTCGGAAACAATTCCGACAAACAGAAACGAAATAACAAAAATTTTTCTTTGTCTGTGGAATTTTGGATTTTGAACAGGCTGTGTATTTGCGGGTTAAGCCAGCCATCCCATTTTTCCCAATAGTTTAAAATAGAGTCAAGGGCTTTGTTGTCCGGCGTTAGAATCCAGTTGAGCTGCCCTATGATTTCTTCCGATTGGAAAAATTTTATTCCGGCTAGTGAAGATATCGTCGGTGCGGTACTATCTCCGGGCAGTGCCGGATCGTTGTTTAATTTATCGGCCAGCCATAAGAAATGCTCCGGCAAAATATCCCCGGAAATATAGAATTTAAAATGGTCGAATTTTTCATAATTATTTTTGAAAAAATTCCAATCATAAGAGTTTTTTTCATTTTTGCTTTTTAAGTCTATTTCCACTAAGCCTCTGTTTGCGCTAAATGCCCAAAGACTTGACTCATTTTGTGCATAAACTGTTGCAGCCGAATTTATGTCTGCTATTTTTTTTCCTGTAAAGTTTAAGGTATCGGAAAATACGTACACATGTCCCAAAGAAGTGGCTGCAATTTCCGGAAGATTATTCTCTTGCGGAGTAAAAAATGTAATAGGGTTATTTCTTTTTTGAGGAAAAAAGTGAGATTGGTTAATATCATCTGAGTTTAAAATAGACAGCCATGCCATAAATAGAACAGGCAACGCACTGAGCAAGGCTAAAAACCATGCGAATATTGCTTTTTTATGTTTAAAATTTCGCATGTCAGTTTCCCCTTAGCTTTTTGTAGTAATACAAAACAAAAAGTCCCACAAATAGCATAAGCATTGTTGACAAACTGGCACCGATTCCCAAATTCCAATATTGGAATGATGTACGGAATATGTAGGGGATTATCATATCCGCACCCTTGCTTGGAATTATGGTTCCACTGCCGAACATCATCACAACTATGTTGAAATTGTAAATATTTATTATGAAATTTTGGACTAATACCGCTATAAAAACCGGTTTGAGAATGGGCAAGGTTATGTATAAGGCTTTATCGATTTTATTCGCTCCATCCAAAATAGCGGCTTTGTACACATCGTTTTGAATTGAATTCATGCCGGCCAAAAATAAAAGCATCGAATAAGGCCAGTAATGCCATATGGCAGGAATAGCCACTACCAGCACCGAATATTTGCTATCCATCCACCTTGGGATTATCAGTTGCCCCAATTCGTTATAGCTCCATTGCAATCCGAACCAACTTGAATATACATCCAAATCCAGAACATCAAACAATAAAAAATTTACAACACTGTTGTCTTGTTGAAAAATGTAGCCAAAGAACATTCCAACAACATAGCTTGGAATAGACCATGAAAGCATTATCAGGGCTATAACCATCCCCCTGCCTTTGAATGGCTCCCTGAGGCAAAAAGCCGCTAACAACCCTACGATGGTTACGCCTAGAGTAGTAATAACGGTGTATATTATGGAATTTCTAACGGCGTTTATAAAACCGTCTTGAATAACAGCCGCCGCATAATTGTCGAATGCCACATATGAATCAAACCATTTCTCCGGATTGTTTCCCACGTCAAAAGCACTTATGAGTACGTTGAATAGAACCGGTAAAATCAGGAAAAACAAAAGAAGGATGCTTGTCGGCAATGCAAAAAACAGTGCTATTCTGTTGTTCTTTTGCTTCATGGAGTTTCCTCGCTTTGCTTTTTCTGGTTGTATTTGCCTATAATGCTATTTATCTCTTTATCCGCAGCTTGAAGCTCCATGTCTATTTGATTTTTAGGCCATTGTTTTCCTTCCGAGCCTGCTATTATATTGAAGATATTGTTGAATCTTTTTGTTAAAACATCAATTTCTATTGCGCTCCAAAACGAAACGGCAGGATAGCTTACTCCGTTTTCAACTATTTTTTGGAACACCTTGCGATTTTTGTTTTCCGAAAAATAAGGCAGGTCGTAAGTTTCGGAAAGCGCAGGCAAAAACCCCGATACTCTGGAGAATTGAAATTGAACATCGCTTTGAGCGGTTAAATATCTTAAAAGGGCAAGGGATTCTCTTTTATAGCTTGTGGAACTGAAGACGCCTAAATTCGAACCACCCAAAAAATATTTTCCCGGCTTGCCTTTTTTGACTGTCGGAGGCGTTATGCAACCGTATTCCAGCATCGCTACGGTGTTTGAATTGCTTTGCATAAAATTTTGATTTTCAAGATACATGGATTTTGATGTGGTTTCACCTATAAAGGCTGTTTTTCCTTGGTCAAAGTCATTGCTCACGCCCGCTGTTGTTTTGTCCAGATTTGAGTAATCGTTGTAGCCGTTTTGCACAAAATCCAAGTAAAAATGAATGCCGTCAAGAGTTTGGTCGTTGAGCAGATTGCTCTTTGATAAATCTTCGCTCAAAAATGAACCGCCCGCGCTGAAAATCCACGATGCAAAATTATGGACAATATTCCAATCATTTTTTGCAGGATAGGCTATAGGGTTAACTACTTTGCCGTTTATTGATATTTTTGATTTTTTTATTCTTTGCAAGACCTCTACAAAAGATTCTCTTGAATTTATTGAATTAGGGTCTATTTTAAGGGAATCCAAAACATCTTTGCGATAGTAAAAAGGACGCACGTCCAAAAACCACGGTAGCGATGTGATGTAGGCGGAATTTTCAGGCTTCATGGTTTCTCTTGCGCCTGCTATAAATAAATTCCGGTTTCCCCAGATATTGGCAATGGAATCCAGCGGCATAAGTGCCCCTATATCCGTAAGCGAAGCTGCCCATGTGGAAGGAACCTGTATTACATCGGGACCTTTGCGGGTTGCTGCTGCCAGCACTATTTTTGAAAAACCATTGCTCCAGTCCAAAACGGTTACTTCAACCTTAATTCCGGGGTATTCAACATGAAAACCCTTCAGAATTTTATTCATGTCTTCCAAAGGGCTTGGACTGTTGTTGAAAATCCATAGATGTATTATTTTTTCCGTAGAAGTTTCCTCTTTGCAGGAACAGAGAGAAAACAATGGCAAAAATAATAAAAAGAGCGGAAGAAACCTTAATTTCATAGAATAAATTTCCCATCTGCAAACAGGTGAATTCCACTTTCTGCGAACTCAATATGCACTGTCTCTCCAAGTTCGTAACTCTCGCTCAACGGCACCTCAACGGCCAAGGTTTGATGCTCACGCGAAACATGGAGAATAGATTGCGAACCCACATATTCTTGCATTTCAACTATCATGGGAATTGTGTTTGGTTTTTCCGGGACTATTTTCAGATTTTCCGCTCTAATGCCTATTTTTGTTTTAGGATAAGGTTCTATAATTTTTTCAAAAGCTTTTGGAACCGGTATTGAACAAGAGGCATTTGTCAAATACAGAACGCGGGAATTGTTTTCTTCCTTTGTTTCAAATTCAAGGAAATTCATTTCCGGGTAGCTTATAAAGCGAGCCACGATTTCGTTTACGGGCTTGTTGTAAAGTTCGTAATTTGTGCCTATTTGCTGAATTTTTCCGTCGCTTATGCAGACTATGCGATCTCCCAAGGTCATGGCTTCCGAGGGATTGCGAGTTGCATATATAACCGTTGCCTGCTGGTTTATGCAAAAACGCCTTATTATAGATTGTATTTTTATTTTCAATTGAGAGTCAAGTTCGGAAATAGGTTCGTCAAAAATTAAAACCTGCGGACGCTTTACAAATGCACGAGCTATGGCTGCAAGTTGCTTTTGTGAGCCTGATAATTGCCTGGGTTTTATGTCCAGTATCTCCGATATGTCCAGTAAATCCGCAATTTCGGATATTCTCGCATTTATGGTATCCCTAGAGAGATTTGCCATTTTAAGCCCGAATTCAAGATTCTTGCGCACGGTTAAATGAGGGTAAAGGGCTTGTGATTGAAACACCATTGCTATTTTCTCGTAATTAGGAGAGAATTCGCTTAGATTTTTTCCGTTGAAAAGCACTGTTCCCGAATCCGGCTCGGTTAAACCGGCGATAATTCTCAATATGCGGCTTTTTCCGTTGTTAACCGGACCCACTAAAGTTAAAAATTCGCCGGCTTTTATATCTAAAGATATGCCGTCCAGCACGGATATGTTATCGAAAAAGTCTTCTTTTTTGGAACTTTTCCCGGAGAACAAAATTTGAACAAGCGATATATCTACCATGATTTAGACCTGCTCTTGGTTTTCAATTTGGCCGTAGCTTGAATTCTCCGAATCAAATAATTTGCGAATAGGCTCGAAAAATATTCCATTTTGCTCATTATCCCTGCTTAACCAGGAATAATTGAGCGCAACCAGCATAACTTCCGGGTTGTTATTTGCCACTTTCACAAATTCGCTCGCAGATACATTCTCTTCCGTTAAATCCACAACGTAAGTGTCCCATTTCTCGTTTTCGGATATTTCGGTAGCTTTTTTCTCACTGTCCGCTATACGTATTGTAGCGAGCGGCAAAAGAAAGGCCAGCATTTCTTCTACATGCTGCCGATTCTCTTCGTCTTCAACCCAAACCAAAATACGGCGGGACTTGTAGTCGTAAATACGCTCCGGTTCGGCTTTTTCCTCTCGGAAGTCATCATAATCATCCAAAAGGTCTTCGTCTTCTTCAAGTTTTACCATGACGTATAATATAAAAACTTATCTTTTCTAAATTGTAAAAATGAAAAAAAAAGCGTCTTTATGTAAGATTTTACCGTTTTTTTGTCTTTTTGCTCTAACCGGCGGATATGCGCAGAATTTACCCGTAATGCTGGGTGCTGTTTTGGAAACCGGCTCGGGTCTGCTTGAAAACGATAATTACGGCAACGGAGTAGTGAGAATCACGCCTTTTGCGGGGGTTTGGATAAACGGCATAGGTTTTGCAAGAATTGGGATTAACACGAGCAATAAAAAGGAAACCGATTCAAACGGTTCTTTGGATGAAGTGAAAAGGCTTGACCTTTCTGCCCAAATAGGTTTTTCCGCCATTGGGCCGGAACGCCCTTACATAGCAGCTTCTTACGTGAGGAACAAGGCTTACTCCTCCAGTGCAGACTTTGCATGGAATGAATGGGGGCTGGGCATAGGACACAGATTTTTGCTTTCGCCTTTTGCCGCAATAGTTATAGAAGCCGAACACAGATGGATAACCGAGCATTACAATCGTCTGCGAAACCTTGACATTTCAGGGAGGAGATTGCAGATGAACATTGGGCTGATGGTGCATCCGTTTTAAGTTTCTTTTTCCGTTTTTTTCGAAACACTTTTAAGCAATATTGCCAATACATCCGGCGTTATGTCTGCGATTTTTGAAAGTACAGACTGAGCTTTCTCTACCGGCAAAACCTTGATATCATCACCCTTGAGCACCAAAAATGCCACCGGATCTATTCTAAGCCCACCGCCGCTGGAGGCTGTATCGCCTTTGCCGGTATGCCCAACCATACCCATACCTACGGATATTCGGCTAACAGGAACAATGGTTGACTCGCCGGAAAGTATAGGCTCGCCAATCACGGTCTCAATCTTAGCTACGGATTTCAGCTTTTCTAAAAGCGTTTCTACAATGGATTCTACTGACATAGTTATAATATAGAAAACGTATCATCACACAATAATATCATCTTCGCCGCCGCGACCGCTGACTACTATTTCATTTTCGGCTTCTAAGCGACGAACCACATCCACAATCTTTTGTTGTGCTTCTTCAACTTCGCGAAGCCGCTTTGGCCCCATGTATTGAATTTCTTCCCTGATCATTTCCGCCGCACGATTAGACATATTCGAATAAAACTTATTTGCAACCTGCTCGTTTGCACTCTTTAATGCAAGGGCTAAGTCTTTGGTATCTATCTGCTTTAAAACAGTTTGCATAGCCTTGTCATCCAAAAGGAGCATATCTTCAAACACAAACATAAGAGCTTTGATTTCCGTTGCAAGTTCCGGATCATCTCTTTCAAGTGTTCCCAAAATGTTCTTTTCCGCGCCTCTATCAACCATGTTTAGCATTTCGGCAACACTCTTTACGCCGCCGACTTCTGCCGTATCGCCTGTGAACATGGTTTTTAAAATTTGCGATAATTGTTGCTCAACCTGCTGCAAAACCTCCGGGCTTATGCTTTCCATAGTGGCTATGCGGGTTGCCACTTCTACTTGCATATCAGGATTTAGAGCGGAAATTGTTGCAGCCGCTTTTTCCGGCTTCATGTGAGCCAAAAGCAGAGCCACGGTTTGAGGGTGTTCCTTGCCTAAAAAGGATATCAACTGAGCCGGATCCACATTGTCCAGCATATTAAAGCCGGTGGTACGAATGTTACTCTGCACCTTTTCTAAAATTTCGCGAGCACGGCGGGAACCCAGCGACTGCTCCAAAATTTGCTGGGCAAACTCAATACCCCCTTGATTAACATATTCCTGCGCACTGCTTATCTGCTGAAATTCCTGCAAAACATATTCACGCATTTCAGGAGTTACGCCTTCTAAGCGAGCAATCTGCGCAGTTAGGGTTTCAATATCTTTTTCGTTTAACGACTTAAAAACGTGGGAACTGGCCTCATGCCCAAGGGCTACCATCAAGATAGCGGCCTTTTTAGGCCCAGGTATATCAAAAGTTTTTACCTGTCTGCCGGCTTCGCTGCCTTTAGCACCGTCTTTATAAAATTGTCTTGCTGCCACAAGAGGAATGTAGTAAAATTCTTTTATACCCGTTCCTGATTTCCGTGAATTTTTTCGGCTCTTTTCTAAAATCCGAATCATCTTTGCGAATCGAGTAACTTCCATTGCCCGAATCTTGCGGAAGAGGCAGAGTTTTGTTTTTCAACTCTTCTATATTAAAATATTCACCGATGGCTTTTATCAGCATATTTGCGACGTTTATTTTAGCTTCTGCGCTATGACCTGCGATGTGCGGCGTGGCAATTTCAATTAAGGGCAGCAGGCTCTCGTCTATGTTGGGTTCGTTTTCCCAAACGTCAATAATAGCACCCCCCAGGTGCCTGCATTGCAAGGCCTGCCTCAAGGCTGCACTGCTGCACACCGCACCGCGGGCTGCATTTATCAGCCATGCGCCTTTTTTCATTTTCTTAAAAAATTCCTCGTTTGCAAGATGCCAGGTCGGATATTTTCCGCCTTTTTCAAGCGGCGTGTGAAGCGTTATTATATCCGCATCAAAAATATTGTCATTCAAATTCTTAGGCGGGTCGCAAAGCAAAAGCCGCATTCCAAGATTTTCCGCCTCTTTTTTCACCTCTGTGCCAACAGCACCAACGCCGACTATTCCGAGCGAAAGTCCGTTCAAAGGGCGGGTTATTTTTTTTGAAATTTCAACCAAAGCGGCAGATACATATTCCGCAACGGACTTGGCATTGCTACCATGGGCGGCTGTCCAAAAAATTCCGTTTTTGTCGCAAAACTCCGTGTCTATATGCTCAAAGCCCGATGTCACCGTTCCGATAAATCTTACATTTGTGCCGAGCAGGGTTTCAGCACCGTATTTTCTGGTTGAGCGTACAATCAAAGCCTCGGTATCTTTTAGGTTTTCTTTGGAAATATCGTTTGAATCCATATATTGCACGGAAAAATGGGGTTCAAAAATTCCGCATAGTTTTTTTATTTCTTTGTCAAGAGTTATCCTCGCCATATTTTTGCCCATATACACCATTACGGGGCGCAATGTAGAAAAAACTTCGCTCCGGCCTCCACCGGAGGCTCTAAATTTTTTCTATATTCCTATTCTGTTTGAAAGAGGTCCGAAAATGATTAAAAAAATAGACCATATAGCCATAGCGGTGCCTTCCATTGAAGAAGCTCGCGGTTACTATGAAAATGTGCTCGGCTTGAAGCTGGATCATATAGAAGAAGTGGCTGAACAAAAGGTTAAAACAGCTTTTTTTGATGTTGGCGGTGTTTGGATTGAGCTTTTGGAACCTACCACCCCAGACTCTACCGTTGCAAAATTCATTGAAAACAACAAAGGCAAGGGCGGCTTGCACCACATAGCTTACGAAAGCAGCGATGTTGCCGCAGAACTAACTGCAGCCGAGTCTAAGGGTGCGGCTCTCCTTGACAAAACTCCACGCAAAGGTGCCGGCAATATGAATATCGGCTTTTTGCACCCAAAATCCACCGGCGGTGCTCTTACCGAGTTCTGTTCCCCAGCTTAAGGTAACATATGCCAATTAAACCGGGACTTTTAGAAGAATTGAATAAACGCCGCAAAGAAGCCAAGCTCGGCGGCGGTGCGGATAAAATTGAAAAACGCCATGCAAAAGGGCAGCTCACCGCCAGAGAAAGAGTTGAAACCCTGTTTGACCGAAACTCTTTTCAGGAATGCGGTTTGCATGTTGACCAAGCTAGGCCTACGGATAAAAGGCTCCCCGGCGATGGTGTTATCACAGGCATTGGCAATGTAGATGGCCGAGAAGTTGCTGTGTTCAGCCAAGACTTCACAGTAAGCGGCGGTTCCCTTTCTCAAATGCACGCACAGAAAATCAGCGACCTTCAGGAGCAAGCTTGCGAACTGGGCTTCCCAATAGTAGGCATAAACGATTCCGGCGGTGCGAGAATACAAGAAGGCATATGGGGGTTAAGCGGCTACGGACATGTATTTTACCGCAATGTTCAAGCCTCCGGCTTGGTTCCGCAAATTTCCATTATAGCAGGACCCTGCGCAGGCGGCGCGGCATATAGCCCGGCACTCACAGACTTTTTAATTCAAACCCGCAAAAATGCGGAGATGTATATATGCGGCCCAAGCGTTATTAAAGCGGCAACCGGCCAAGAAGCTCCTGTGGAGCAATTCGGCACCGCAGAAGCACACGCAAGCATAAGCGGAAACATTCATTTTGTCGCGGAAGACGATAAAGACGCAATTGCAATCACTAAAAAGTTGCTCAGTTTTTTGCCGCTCAACAATATGCAAAACCCTCCGCACGTTTTGCCGGAGGCCATAGCGGAAATCAAAGATGAAAGTTTAAACGAGCTTGTACCCGCAGATTCCAAATCGGGCTTTGATGTGCATAAGGTTATAGAGGCAATAACGGATAAAGGCCAGTGGCTGGAAGTCCAGCGCGACTTTGCAAAAAACATAGTTGTAGGCTTTGCCCGCATAGAAGGCATGGTTGCAGGCATAATCGCAAATCAGCCCGCTGTCAAGGCAGGTAGCTTGGATATAGACAGCTCCGATAAGGGTGCCAGATTTATCCGTTTTTGCAATGCTTTCAATATTCCGGTTGTAAACCTTGTAGATGTTCCGGGTTTCATGCCGGGCCTCGCTCAGGAAAGAGGTGGCATAATCAGGCACGGCGCAAAAATGCTCTTTGCATACGCCGCCGCGACCGTTCCTAAAATAACCGTTATAATGCGCAAAGCTTATGGCGGTTCTTACCTTGCCATGTGCTCCAAAGACATGGGCGCAGATTTTGTTTATGCTTGGCCCTGCGCAGAAATTGCGGTCATGGGTGCAGAGGGCGCAATTCCTGTTGTGTATAAAAAAGAGATAGACGCTGCAAAGGCAGAAGGCGGCGAAGCCGCTGCAAAAGCCAAAAAAGCGGAGCTTATCGAAAAGTATCACGACAAATTCGCAAGCCCTTGGCAAGCAGCAGAGACTAATATGATAACAGATGTGATAGAGCCGTCTGAAACCAGATATAGCATAGCCTTGGCCTTGCGTTTCTCGCTCACCAAACGCTCTACGCGCCCACCCAAAAAACATGGATTAATACCGCTATGAATGAAACAGTGCAAGATGGAACGGTTGGACTTTCTCCCGTTATAGGGAATTACCAGTTTGCTACCCATAAAAATGGGAAAGTGGATACGCTGGTTGTAGTGAAGGTTGTTAAAGACCACGAGGGCAACGAGCAGGTTCTCTACAAAACTTATGAACATAGCGCAATAGCCAAAAAAGTTACGGATGAAAAAACCGGCGAAGCGAGTGTTCATGAAAAACTGGCTACCGTTAAACTCGGAGAAACATACAAGGCTAAAGACGGTACGGCTTCCAGCTATGGAATCAGCGATTTGCTTGAATTCCAAAGCATTGGCTTTGTGCTTGTGCTTTTCGTTTTAGTCGGCTTGTGGGGATTAATCGCTTTGGTCAGCTATATTGTAAAAATACTCGGCTTGGCAAAAGTAGAAGCACCAAAACCCGCTTCGGCTCCTGTTGCCGCTTCGCCTGCCGGGGCAAAAACCATTCATCCCGGTTTAAGCGATGAACAATTTGTAGCAATTATCAGCGCGGCTGCGGCTCACGCCCTTGGCGGAAAGCCCGTTAACGTCGTAAAATTCAAACCCCTTAACACGATGGATTGGACTTGGGCTATTCAAGGCAGAGTTTCGCTCCACACACACAAGGTTTAACCAGAAGGAATAGTTATGAAAACACTCCGCATCACTTTGGAAGGCAAAACATACGATGTTGCCGTTGAAGTTCTCGGCGAAAACGCCGCACCGGTTTCTGCACCCGTACCCGCATCGGCCCCTTCGGCACCTGTTGCACCTACCCCTGCTCCCGCCCCAGCACCTGCTCCAACCGCCGGTGCAGGTTCCGTGTTAAGCCCTATGGCCGGCCAGGTTATGAAAATAAAGGTAGCCGTAGGCGCTGCCGTTAGTGCAAATCAGGAAGTTGTGGTTTTGGAAGCCATGAAAATGGAAACTCCGATATACGCTCCTGCCGCAGGTACAGTTCAGGCGATAAACGTAAAAGAAGGCGATGCCGTTGCTGAAGGCCAAGCACTGCTCACAATAGGCTAACGGAGGTTTTATGGCATCTGCTTTTGAAGACAACGGGCTTGACAACTATACGATCACCATAAGTTTGATTTCCGGCGAGAAAATCAAGTTTTATTTTAAGGCGGATGTGGCAAAAGCCAAGGAAGAGTATATTCGTCTGTGCCGAAAACTGGAAACAGAGCAAAAGTACATATACATAATGAAGTATGGTAAATTTATGTTCATTCCGACTGCGCATATTGAGCTTGTGGTTTTGGATAACCCCAGCAAAATAGACGCCGGAGCGCAAAGCAAAATTGAAAGCAGGTGAATTCAGAAACAAGAGGACAAAATGGAAGTGATCAATGGTATGATAGCTAATATGGGTTTCAGTTCAATAACTGGCTCGATGTTGATAATGTGGGTAGTGGCAAGCGTGCTTTTATACCTAGGCATAAAGAAACAGTTTGAGCCGCTTTTGCTGGTGCCCATAGCCTTTGGCTCCCTTTTAACCAACTTGCCAACCCGCCTTTTTTATGATGGCGGCTGGAATATTCAAGGCATGTTCGTTCCATTTGAAGGGCTTTACTACTACATTAGTCAGGGCGTTCAGCTTGAACTTTTCCCGCCAATTATATTCTTAGGCGTCGGTGCTTTGACGGATTTTGGCCCCTTAATTGCCAACCCCCGCACTTTGCTTTTGGGTGGTGCGGCACAACTCGGTGTTCTCTTTACGGCTTTTGTGGCTGTTTCAAGCGGGATGTTTACCCTTGGCGAGGCGGCGAGCATCGGCATTATAGGCGGCGCAGACGGCCCCACTTCCATATTCCTTTCCAACAAATTAGCAAAGCATTTGCTAGGCCCCATAGCGGTTGCGGCATATACGTATATGGCCTTGGTTCCCTTAATTCAGCCACCGATTATGAAATTGATGACAACGGAAAAGGAACGCAAAATCAGAATGAAATCGCTCAGACCGGTTAGCCGTTTGGAAAAAATTGTGTTTGCTCTTGTTGTTATGGTATTCTGCATAATAGTTGTTCCGGATGTTTCTGCTCTTATCGCAATGTTGATGCTCGGCAATCTGCTCAGGGAATGCGGCGTTGTGGATAGATTGGTTAAGGCATCTCAAAACGAAATTATAAATGTGGTGACCATTTTCTTAGGCACAAGCGTGGGCATGACCATGCAGGCGGATTTATTCCTGCGCCCGACCACAATCATGATTATAGCCCTCGGCGTTGTAGCCTTTGGAGTCAGCACCACGGGTGGCTTGCTGTTTGCCAAGATAATGAATCTTCTTTCGCCCAAGAACCCGGTTAATCCTTTAATCGGTTCGGCAGGGGTAAGTGCTGTGCCTATGGCGGCTCGTGTTAGCCAAGTTGTAGGCGCAAAATACGACCCGCAAAACTTCCTTTTGATGCACGCCATGGGACCAAATGTGGCAGGTGTTATAGGAACGGCAGTTGCGGCAGGGTATTTTATAAGCAAGCTGGGGTAAATGCGTATATTGCATGAAATCCCTCCGCAAATTCATCATTCTTATTCTCGCTGCCATAACAAGCGTCTTTTTGGTTTTTTCGATACCGATTTTAAATAAGTTCATTAAGGGGGAATTCAAATCCGAAAAAACATACACCAAAACAGAAGTAAAAATGTTAACTCAGGAAAAACCGCCGGAACCGCCAAAGCCAAAAGAAGCTACCCGCAAACCGAACAGGCAAAATACAAATAGCAGAACACCTAAGGCCGGGCCAAGGTTTGCCATGAATTTAGACGTTGTGGGCGGGAGCGGCGGAGTCGTTGTGCCGAATGAATTGGTTGCTATGAAGAGCGGAACCGGAAATTTGGGCAGCGGAGATGTGGACGAAAAGCCGGTATTAAAAAGTTCATCCCGATTTCAACCCCCGCAAGCGATAAGAGACGGCGAAATAAACGCAAGCCTTAGAATTTCCTTTTGCGTTAATGCAAGCGGAAAACCCTACGACATTCGCATAATAGAAGAGGTACCCGCAGGAAAGGGGCTTGCAAATGCCGGCAGAGACGCCATAATGGGAATGGAATTCGCTCCTGCAAAAAAAGGCGGCTCTGCGGTTTCTTTCTGCGGGTTGGAACAACCTTTTGAGATTAAGTTCAGGGAATGAATATGAGAAAAGTCGCATTTTGCATTTTGATTCTTGCTCAGGTATTTGCTTTTTCGCAAACCCAATCCGCAGACCAAATTTTAAACCAAGCGAATTCATTGTACAACAATGGCCGCTATGCACAAGCTATTTTGCTGTACCGCAAAGCGGAAGAAAGAGGAGCGAACCCCGTTGCAACGAGTTTCAACACAGCTAACAGCCTTTTTCAACTCAATAAATTTCCGGAAGCAGTGGCGGCATATCGCAAAGCGGTAAATTTCTCAAACGGCGAATTTGCCCCGGCTCTTGCAAACTTGGCGGCTGTGCTTTACAGAATCGGCGAATATGCAGAGAGCATAGCTGTGTATCGCAGAGCACTGAGTTTAGACCCAAATAACGCTTCTGCTTGGATTTATCTTGCGGAGGCTTACCAAAAAACCGGCGATAATGTGGGGGCATTGCAGGCACTTGAAAAAGCGAGGCAAATAGATTCCTTAGATGTCACTCTTGTTTACCAGCAAAGCGAGATTCATATAGCGATGGATGAATTTGAAGCCGCCGTAAATTTGGTTAAAAACGGATATGCAAAAAATCCCGAAGAACTGGATTTTCTTGTGTACCTGGGTGATATTTACCGATTGAATAAACATTTTCCCGAAAGCGCAGCCGCTTACAGAGAGGCACTTGCCGTTAAACCGAGCGACAAAGAATTGCTTTATAAATTAGCGGATTGCCTGGCGGAAGACCAAAAACCCTACCTTGCGATGGACGTGCTAAATCAAATTGTGCAAATGGATTCCAACTTTACCGATGCTGCCATATTTTTGGGAAATTTGGCTTTTGAAACGCAGTGGTTAGATAGGGCGGAAGCCGCCTATCTGATTGCAGGGCGGCACGGGAACAATGAAGCTATTTACGGTTTGCAAAACATAGTATATGAATATGTCCAAAAAAAACGTATTGACGAAGCCCAACAAACTGTTCAAAAGATTTTAAATTTATATCCGAAAAACGCAGAACTAAAAGCGGAATTCAATTCTATTTTGGAAGGCGAATGAACGAGAAAGTAATAGTATCTCCGCTGGACTGGGGTTTGGGACATGCAACGCGATGTGTTCCGATTATACATTCGTTTTTGGAACAAGGCGCAGAAGTTGAAATAGCAAGCGCAATGGCTCACAAAAATTTTTTCGCACAGGAATTTCCGAATTTAATATGGCACGAGGCTCCGGCTTACGATATAAAATATCCCAAGCACGGTTGGCAAATGTTTTTTTGGATTTTCGGGCAAAAGCAGCACATAAAAAAAATAATGCGAGAAGAAAACAAATGGCTGGCCGATTTGTGCGAAAAACAAAAATACACGCAAGTAATAAGCGACAACCGCTTTGGATTTTTCAATAAAAAAATAAAATCGATTTACATAACGCACCAACTGCGAATAGCCTTCCCGCCGCCTTTTACAATCTTTGAAAAAATCGGCGAAACATGGCACAAAAACATAATGAAAAATTTTGACGAAATATGGGTTCCCGATTACGAGAAATTCCCAGGCCTAGCCGGCAAACTAAGCCACCCCTCCTACACAGACAAAAGAATAAAATACATAGGCCCAAAGTCCCGCCTAACAGACTCTCAACTCTCAACTCTCAACTCTCAACTCTCAACTAAAAAATTTGACACACTAGCCCTAATTTCCGGCCCGGAGCCGCAGCGAAGTTTTTTTGAAAAATATGCAATCAAATTTTTAACCGAAACCCCAGGGCATCATTGCATGATTCGCGGCCTTCCGAATGAAAGTGAGGTCCCTGACTTGCCTTTTCAAGTTTTCAACCATTTATTCGCCGCAGATTTGCGGGAAAAAATTTTGGCGAGCCGCACGGTTCTTTGTCGCTCCGGTTATTCGACAATCATGGATTTGGCTTTACTAAAAGCTCAAGCTATTCTAATTCCGACGCCCGGGCAAACAGAACAGATTTATTTGGCAAAATTGTGGAAAAAGCGAAATTTCACCTAGAAATCAGCAATTTCTGTTTTTTTTCAAAAGTCTTTTTGCCTCCGCCGTCCGTTAACGGCTGTACAGTGCTTTGCACAACATAATGGTAAAGCCCGTTAGCGAGCAGACGCCCTCTTGAATCCCTGCCGTCCCAGCGAGTCACTCCGGAAATAGCATTGTTTATGATTTTAACCAGCCTGCCGTTTTGGTCAAAAATTTTTATTCTGATATTGCTCTGCCTCTCACCGGATAAATCTTTGAAATAAAATGTTGTTCCGTTTCTTTTCATGGGGTTGGGGACATTAAAAACATCTGCCAAACCCACCTTGATTTCCTGATTCAGCGAGATCCCTAGGGAGCGAAACGCAATATTGCCAAGAATATCCTGCACACTAACCTTAAAAACATATTCACCGGGGTCGTAAGAGGTTCCGAAATTCATCCTAGCAACCGCTCGCTTTCCGGTTTGCTCCGAAAATGACCAAGGATGCCAAGAATCTACAATCGGGCTTACTTCAAAAGAAATTCCTTCATCTGCTTCTTCTCTGTAATCTATGCCGGTGGAATCTTCTATAACAACATCCAAACAGGCGGGTATTTCCAAACTCACTCGCGCATTTTCCGCATAAGGAGCTGCAACTCCCAAACGCATACATGGATAAATTTTTACATCCGGCGGAGTATAGTCTTTAATAGAGTCTTTATAAGATGAAGTTCCTGATAGCGAAATGCCGTACATTGCACTTCTCCCTATTCCCGCAGTTCCGGGTTTATAACCCCAAAGCCTTATTTGCGCAGAAGTGTCTCCGAGCGATAATTTGCGAGGAGTGATGAGTTCGGTCGAAAATTTGCCGTTCTTTATTTGCAATTCCTCGCTGTAAATAGGACTGCCTGATATTTTTATGCTGGCAGAACATCTTACATCATTGCAGTTTTTTTGAGTTAAATTTCGGATCTTTTCGCCCTCCAAAATCTGCACACGAACTTTTCCGGTTTCCACAGAAGCGCTGCCGGTGATTTTCAGCTTTTGCAAAGCCTGGATTGTATCCGGAACACTGTCCAGCTTTAGCGTAATTTCCTGCCTTGGCATACTCAAAACGGGTTCTCCCAAAAGCACATATTTTTCATTATTGTATCTCTCAGTGGTGTATGAAGAAGAAACGCTTTGCTTCGCTTTCAAAATGGCCTCGCCCAAAAGAGTGTTTGCAGTTAAAGAATTGCCCAAAATGTTTCCCGCAATAACTTCGGCATAATTAGCATAACTCTCTCTTAAAGAACCTATAGCGGCTATGGCCCCCTTGGACCTTGCAGTCACAAACATCTCGGAAAGGCTGGTAGCGGATTCATCGTCAAAACGGGCTACCGAGCACGAAAAAGAACCTAAAATTGTGTACCTCCCCATATTCGAAATATTGTTCAAAGAACCGGTGTTCAGCAAATCTTCATCTGCCCACATAACGGACATGCCATGACCGTAAAAAAAAGTGAAAAGAGCACCTTGATTTAAGCGAAGCAGCAACTCTCTTGTAGCATCGGGTTTTTTATTGTTGCCGTCTTTTTCGTATTGAAGCAGCGAAATTTTTCGCCAGTTAATTGCAAATCCCTGTTTTTGCGAAAGCGTATCCATATGGTTGGCTGTTCTTTCCATCTGCTTTGTGTGTTCAATTGCGTCATACCTTGTTCCCTGCATGGCATCATCGGCATTGAATATAATCGTGTTCCGCCAAATTCCATTGTCCATTGCAGAGATTTCTTCATAATCCTTTGCTTTTTGAATATAATTCTCAAATTCACTTGCGTTTGAAACAGGAAGGCGCCCGATAGCCAATGCCAATTCATAATTTCCAAACCTCACCGCCTCACCTGGATCCAAAATTGCAAAAAAATCATCGGTGGATAAATCTTCTGCTTCGTAAGGCGGAATTAAATTGTTCCTTGTGTTATTAGACCTGATTTTTCGGTAATCATAATCTCCGTCTCCCGCAAGCAGAACATATTTTAGGTCAGGGCAGCGGTTTTTTGCATACCTCAAATAATCCCTGATTGCAACAGGCGAGTTTTGCGCTCCATGCTCTCTGTAAATATCTTCTACTAAAACCACAGATGTGTTTAATTTTATCGGAGCAGCTCCGCTTTCCCTAAACTGTTTTAACTTAACGGCACTGCTTTGCAGAACTTCCGAAGTCAAAATTAAATACTGGGTTTGAACGGGAATTTCCAACGGCTCCGAAACGGAGTTTCTATTCGGAATGGCTTCAACAATGGCCGGAGTTTTATAATTATTCTTTTTATGCAAAAAATATTTTATATCCTTTCCGTTTGATATTACATCGTATGCATAACCATTTGCTGCTTCTATAATTTCCACGGGAATAAAATTTTCCGTTTTGATTATCTCCATATTTGCAGGCACAGGGATTTTTACCGCTCCGCTCGCTCGCCCGGGAAACAGCCATTCATCGCCGGTACTTTGCGTGATATCGTAATTGTAAGCAACGGATAAACCGTCGAATCTATCGTTTTGCCCGCTTCCCAAGATTTCCAGTTTGTAGGAATTATCGGTTGCGTTTGCATTTGTGCCTTCAAAAACAAATGTCCCTCCGAAAATAGTGTCTATTATATTTTGCAATTTCCGGTCTTGAAAATCAAAATTAAAATTTATGCCCCTCATTCTTTCTTTCCATGGCCTTGAAGAAAAACTTTGATTTCCTTCTGTTGAACGCCTTGGAAAAAACGATACTCCTATGAGAACGGAATTTCCTTGCAAACCGGTTAAATTTCTCACGGAATTTTGAAATTCATTTGAATAAACCGTAACATCTCTATCTTTCGTGCCCCATGCCCAAAACCATTCTTTGCCCGTATTATTTTCAACAAAGTCATCGCCAAAATATGCATCTCGCAAAATCAAATCCCTTTCGGAACGAACATATTTTTTCCAAGCTACTTCTGCTCCGCTGTTTTTCGGAGGAGTGCTGCTTAGCCTTTTTCCCGTTCCGCCCTCACCCAAGTAAAAATATTGGTAAAAGCTATACGGTGAATTGGAAAAATAATAATCCATCCCGCTTTGAGAATTGCTTTTTTTCCAAATTGCCGTTCCATAACCGAAAAATATTATCGAATCGCCGCGGTCAAAAATCCCATTGGAGTTTTTGTCTTTAACTATGATTGGAATTTCTTCCGCATTCGGAAAAATTTCTTCTTCGCTAATCCTCTCCGGCAAGGTATCCGGCGATGCGCTAAATAGCCGCAAGGCAGAGATTCTTATTCCGTGTATTTTGTCGCTAATTCTTTTTTCCAAATCATCAAAAGAAACTGCATACATTCCGTCCGCCGGCGTTGTCAAATCCGTGCTGCCTATTTCGATTCTAACCAGCCAGCCAACGCCTGTCATGGAACTTTTCAAAGCCATGCGGGAGCCTGAATGTATTTGTTTTGTTCCGAATCTTGATGCAGCATTTTTATTTTCAATCAAAGAGAGTGCTCTTTTGCCGACCGAATAACCGCTTGCATTGCCGTTAAAATTTATTCTCACCTTGAAATTTTTCCGCAAATTCCAAGAATTGCCGTTTGAATAGAGAAGAGGAACATTAATTTTAACCCTCCACAAATTGTCTTTTAGGTAAGGCTTGCCTATTCTAAGAGAATTAGGATTTTGCTGTGCCCCGCAAGGTTTGCCGTTCAATTTTTCTGTTCCCAAGTTTTCCACATTAACACTTGGCGGCGAAGAATTCGGTAAAGCTATTGTATAAGTTCTAAAAGGAATTCCGGGGGCTTCTGCCTCACCGAAAAAAGTCGAATTTGTCGGCATAAAGAACAAGCCATCCTTGCAAGGAGCATCGGTTAAAGCAGCAACATCATCTGTGAAAACAAATTCGCCGGCATTATCGCGCTGTATTTCAAGGGCAAATATGCTGACAGGGAGCATTATAAGGACGCTAATGATGCGGAAAGGCATGGATGATAAATGTAGCAAATCTTTTTGATTTTAATTTAATAATGTAGAATATTTTACTATGTCATATCCACGGTAATTATTTTGGGTATTTGCCAATATAACAGAATCGTCTTCTCTTGCAATGCCAGACATTTTTATTGTATCCAAAATAGATTTGATATGCAAAATTTCTTCAAGAGACATGGAATTAGCAGTTTTTTCGTTATTCTTTACAATACATTTGTTAATTGTTTCATCAAAAGCAAAATTGCTCTTAACTCCAAAAAAACATAAAATTATTAAAATAATGTTAAAATATCTCATAACATGCCTATTCCCATAGCTTTCCTTGCCCATATAAACCCAACCGTCGTCATATTCATCGCTGCTTTTTAGCAGTTTTTGCGAAGCTACTAGGCATTGCCCATCGCCATCATCGCTAGAGCTTGAACTCTTGGCTGAACTGGAACTCCTCTCCTCGCAGCAAACCTCCTCCTTCCAGTCATTGACCAAATCGTCCCGCCATTTTGAATCGCAAGCGTTGCCTAGGGAATCGCACGTATACCTGTAAGTAATAGTATTTCTTCTAATCCTATGGTGATATCTATTGCTCTTATTAACATTTATTGGGCAGTTGTAATAGTTCATTTTACTATCCTCTTCTTTTCTATTTTTTCCTTTTCCAATCTAACCACATAATGACTATCCGATAATTTTACCATTTTATAGGGAGTGTTGTTTAATACAAGCGTATATTCATCGTTTGGTTCTTGTTCTATGCTAGCACGGATGGAGCAAGCGAGTTCTTCTACGAAACGATAGCCATCTGAATCAGAGAAGCGATCTGTTATATCTAAAGGTTTATTTTTATTGATTACATTTTTCTTTACGAAAAAGAGCATGGAATTTAATTTGCTGCTGGTTTCCCCTATTAATAATACATAATTGGTAGGAAAGACTCCATTCTTACCATATTCCTTATACTTCTTAAAAGCCTCTAGGGAATCTAATTCATTACGGTATTCTTTTAATAAAAACATATATAAAGTTTCGGGAATTGTGATGGCCCGGCAATCTCTAAGCTTCGCATCCACCCATTTGCCAGTATCAAAATCTCTCCAACCAAACACTGGAAGTTTTTTGATTTCCAATAATATTGGGTCAAACAACGAATCTATTCGGGTAAGGGAATCTATGGCAAAAGAATTGGGCGTGAATAGCATTTCATAGTAAGTTTCACAGGGTGGTCCACCAAAACATGCCAATGCAGTTTTAGGTTCAAATAAAACTGCAAAAATGATGACGAATGTAATTACGGTTGCGGTTCGCATAGTTCCCCAGACTCCTGAAAATATCTTTGCACAGGACTGTCCCAATTTGAATGCTGGCTTTCTATAAAAGACCAATTCATCCATTCCATATCAAATTTTCTTCTAGCGGTTGCCCTTGCAACATTGCATTCATTTTTTGTTGGAAATGTATCCTTAGGCATATTCTTTTCTGCAAATAATGTCGTCCTATTCCTTCCGTTAAGTATATGCTGCGCTTCGTGTTTGTATGTCAAGTCCAGCTCTGGCTGCGCCGTGCAATATCTTCGCCATTTGTAAACTGGAATATGTGGGTTAGTTACGTTCGATAATTCATATTTAAAGTAAGCTTGGTACAAATGTATTTCTTCAGAATCATAATCCGGTCTTGCGGTATAGTTCACAATGTATTTTCCGCAGCCATCGTCTTTGCATTCCGATTCCAAGTAAGGGTATGTAACAGACCATCCTCGCTCTTTGCCACAAATAACTTTTATATCGGTACATTGTTGAAGATTTGGATCATGGTACTGGGGATCAGGCATATCTTCTATTTTAGTGCTAACTTGATATTTAAGTAGTATAGGTTTCTTTTGCTTAACTCCATACACTGAATAAGGGCTCAGCACAAAAGAGCTATACTCTTCATCATCCTCACTTGGTATCCTTCCTGCAGTGTTATCATAGCCGGAATGAAAACCTATTTCATTGTCCGATGGGATTACTCTTATGGTATCTTGCAATGTTTTGCCGTAAACAAAAACCCTTTCCAAACCGTTGAATATCGTTTTTGCCAATCTGCCGTTTTTCCAAACATACTGTTCCAATGCAATTGTATCATTATTTTTGTCAATCATCACTTTGTTGGTCACACGCCATTTATTATCGAATAAGTTCACAACTTTTATTCCAAGAGATGTTTTCGACTTAATGGTTCTATCTACCTCATCTGTTTCCATTACCTCCCAACTCCCATCCCAATAAAAACTCGAATCCCTCCTCAACCCCCGTGCCTTATCTTCCTTGATAAACACCTGAATGTCATTCCCCTCGCTATCCTTAATAATCCTCGCATAAACCTCAAATTCAAACGGAACATCAAACTCCTCCTTCTCAACAGCATCCTTGAAAACATAATATTTTATCCTAGCCTTCATCTTGTCATACGTCCTGCCAAGCACATCAAAAAATTTTGTGCCGGACTTTAGCGAGCTTCTAGTCACATGTCTGCTACCATAGCTTTCCTTACCCATATAAACCCAGTCATCGTAGTAGTTCACAGGTTTTTGCAGGAAAGGCTTGGAAGCAGAAACGAGGCAGGCATTGTTTTCAGAGCCTGAGCTGGAGCTTAGACCGGAGGCATCCCCATTGCTGGGGTTGCTTTCGTATTTTTCCACGCAGCCACCTATCAGGCAGTTGCCTGTCTGGACAATGCCCGGTCTCATTTCCTTGGCCAAGCATTCGTTTTCCCTTCTTCTAAGGTCTGCCGAGGCTGCCTCATAGCTGTCGTAGCAATCCTCATGTTCCATTGCAACAGCAGCGTAAATGGCAGTGCCTGAGCAGGTATCATAAAGCAGAAAGTTCCTATCAGGCAGTCGATACGAAACAGTGGTCGTAGCATAAATGCCGCCGCTAAGGCAAACTTCCGCCCCGCACGGAGAAATGGAGTACTCGGAATCGTCAAAAAAAGCACCCTCTAAAGGGCCGCGAGCCACAATGGCATCGTTTGTGGTTCTGTCCTTAATTTGTAATTCGCCAACTATGAATACCGCTTCCGGTCTCTGATATAGCACGGGAGAATTTGAGCTTGTGAAGGAAACAAGAGTTTGATAATTTTCAAAGTTTCCATTGCAATAAATACCTACATTATAACTATTCGGCTGAATTTCGCTACGAAAATTTTGACCACCATTGAAAAGAATCCTGAAAGATGAATTTTGATTGTCTGGGAATATGTGATTGCAAACCATGCCTGTATCAGAGTAAGTAAAACTGCGTCCAAATTTACAGATTATATCCGCCCTGCCTAGTTCTTTGTAGCCATCAGGCAGGTAGGCATTTGACAAAACGGAACAGAGCAAAATTGCAAGGCAAATTTTACGCATTATAATTAGAAATATAGCAATTGCCATAGCAGTTTTCTATTTTTGCTGTTATGCCTTTAATCCTAATCGCTATCTTTATGCTTTTTCTCTGTTCCTGTGGCGATACCATAGTGGAAGGCAATGCTTATACACAGGGAAATATATCCGGAAATATATCGGTCATAGTTCTTGATGCCGTAACAATATTATCGGTAAAAAACGCAAACGTTATGCTGCTTGGCAAAGACAACAAACCAATGGAAACAAATTCAAATAGCACAATCACATATGAAAACCTGCCGGTAGGGAATAACTACACATTCCACATAGAAGCCCCCGGCTATGCTTCCGTGCTGTGCAAAGCGAGCGTTTCTCCAGACAGCATGGCTGGCAGCAAAGAAACCGTAGTGGTTGATGATGCTGTTCTCAAAGTATATTTGCCAAAACTCGGCGCAAAATTGCAGGGAAGTATTGCATACACAGATTTGCAGGCAAACACAATCAGCATTCCGGCGGCGGGTAACGGTGAAGCGAAATTGAGGCTAAAATTGAATATTATAAATGAATGCGAATTGATAAATCCGTACAGAGAAGCCTCAACCGGCTTGAACGGCACATATTTTTTTGACAGCCTGCCTGAACTTGCGCATTATGAATTGACCGCACTTGAGTCTAGAATAGACAATATGGTTTACAGACAGTTTATAGTTGAAAGCTACGGCGTTTTAGGGCTTTCCGGAGATATAGCGAAGGCTCCGCTTGGCATTTACGCAGAAGCAGTTTCATTGGAAAAATTTCGCCTGCTCAATGCACCAGACACGGTTTCCCCTGATGGGAAAATATCGCTCTTGTTTTCAAAAGACATAAACAAGGCCCGCACGAACATCAGTGCGTTTTACATAACGGGAATGAACTATGCAGTTGAGGCAAAATGGAACGGCGAAAGAACTTTGGAAGTGTCGCCCATAGGCGGGATTTGGAATGTGAATGACTTAATAACCATCTCTAATAGCAGTTATTTGTATGCAACGGACGGAACATATTTAAATTACGGCACTTTGGCGGCGGTCAGGGTAACTAATGGTGCCTTAGGCACGGTGCCTAAATTCTGGCTTGAAAACTATGGCACAGGAACAGCCTTGAACGCAAAAGGGGATTCCCTTGATTTGGATACTTTTAACTTGCAAGGGCAAGGGCTGGGTTTCCGCTGGAACAAAGCCAATAACGCCGCAAGCTATGTTATTTATGCCAAGTGCACGGGCGAAATAAATTACACGCCGCTTTCAGTCAGCTTACAATCCGATACTTCTGCTATATGTAGTTATTCATCAGCGTTTTACTGTTTTGAAAAAGACAGACATTCAAGTTTCTTTATACAAGCAAAGAATCCCAGAGAAAGCACAAACTCCGATTTCATCTCTGTCACAGGATACGTGAAGGAAACCGAGCAAGGCGAATAAAAAAATAGAAAAAATATCTTATCGGACAACAGCGGCATTTTCTATATTTCCCCTACCCGGAGAACTAGGCTAATGGTAAGTCAGCGGTCTTGAAAACCGCCGCCGTCAGGCTTGGGGGTTCGAGTCCCTCGTTCTCCGCTAAGAGGTAAAGATGCGAATAACTGCCGGCGAATTGCATGGGCGGGTTTTGCAACCCGTGAAAGATAAAAACGTTCGCCCTACATCTTCCAAGACAAGGGAAGCCATCTTTGATATTCTAGGCTCGGTTGAAAATTTCAAGGTCTTAGATTTGTATGCGGGAACCGGCTCTGTCGGCTTTGAAGCCATATCCAGAGGGGCAAGCTCGGTTTCCATGGTGGATATTTCCGGCAAACTCTTGCGCACAATAAAAGAAACCGCAGAAAAATGGCACATTGCGGAAAGAGTGGTTTGTCGCAAAAACGATGTTTTGCGCTTTGCCGTGCAGGCGTTGCAATCCCCGGAGAAATACGACTTGATTTTTGCAGATCCGCCGTTCACGGAAAATTACCCCGACCTGCGAATCTGCCTGCCAATGCTAAACAAAGGCGGCTTTGCCATCTTTGAGATGCCATCTAGGAACACACCGAAATGGGCAAACGAAGCTGCAAAAATCAGAAACTACGGGGAATCCAGCTTGGCCGTTTTTCAATGCACTCTATGTTCGCATTTATCCCCTGGGCCTTCCGTTTCCAACGTGCAATGCTGAATGCCCAGGTGTTCGGCTCGGTGGCGAATTTCCGCTTTGATTTTTTGAATGCCGGCCAACTGTACATCTTCTTTTAAAACTATGTGCGCGGTTAAGGCGTTTTGCATTGTGGATAGTGCCCATATATGCAAATGGTGAACGCTTTTAACACCCTCTGTGCTCTCTATTTCCTTTGCCGTTTCTGCCAAATTTATATTATGCGGAACACCGTCTAAACTTATGCGCAGAGTTTGTTTTAGCAACGACCATGTGCTTGCAAATATAACCCCCGCCACCATTAAACTTACCATGCTATCCACCCAGTGAAAACCGAACATTATTATTATGGCACCGGAAATAACCACACCCAGCGACACAAGAGCATCCGCCGCTAGGTGCAGGTATGCTCCCTTTATGTTCAGATCTTTTTCCTTGTTGCTAAAGAACAGCATTGCGGTAAAGCCGTTTATCAAAATGCCGATGCCGGCGGTTATCATAACAACTTTTCCGTCTATTTCAACAGGCTCGGAGAAGCGTTCAATGGCTTCGTAAACAATGACCGCTATTGTGACCAGCAGAATAACCGCATTTGCAAAGGCGGCTAAAATCGTTGCTTTTTTGTAGCCGTAGGTATATTTTTGAGTTGGCTTTGCAAGGGCAAGGCGAAAACCGAGAAGCGCGATAGCCAAACTAGCCGTATCCGCCAGATTGTGACCCGCATCTGCCAGAACCGCAAGCGAACCGCTCAGATACCCGACTATGGCTTCTACTATAACAAAAACTGCATTTAACGCAATGCCCCATATAAAAGCCCTTCGCATATTTTTAACATCAAAATGCGAGTGGTTATGCTCATGATTATGTTCGTGACTATGCCCCATGATTTTACCTATTTAGGTAGTCAAGCACTTTTTGCGTTAAGTCGTTTTCGTTTTTCCAAAAAATCACCGCGCCGGTGGCTCTGTCCAGAACGTAATCGTAGCCTTCGCCCAAGGCTATTTCCGTTATGGCTTTTTTTATCAAGGCTATAATAGGGGCACTTACCTTTTCATTTTCTTTTAGCAATTCACCGTTTCGCCCGTAAATTTTCTCTATAAAATTTTTAAGCTCGGTATCTCTGCGGGCGTATTCCGCCTCCAATTCTCTTTTCTGCTCTTCCGAAAGCATAAGGCTTTGTTTATCAAGCCTTTCTTTTACATAACCCAGTTCCTTTTGAAGCAAGTTCGCTTGCTGTTCCCATTTTGCCACTTGGCGGTCGTATTCTTCTTGGGCTTTTCTTGTGCCTTTGTAACCCTCAAAAATTAATTTGGAATCCACATGGGCAATACGCATTCCATCTGCCGCACCGGATACGCAGGCAAGCAGAAGGATTAGATAAAGGATTTTTTTTGCCGGAGACACTGGTAGGAATATAGAAAACTTTTATCCACTCCAAAAATTTCAGACAGCAATTCCAAACTGTTTTCCGCTTCGATTTTCTGTTGGGTTGCGCGGCTCGGGCTTCTAATTAAAAGTTTCCCATTCTGGTAGTAATACTGCGTTGCATTTTTTTTGTCCAATTTGTTGAATACAAGGTATTTCATGGATTCGCCAACGTAGCTCTCTTCCCAGGCAAGGTTGAATTCCTGCATGGTGCAACCGTTAAGCGGAAAATAAAAACGGAATTTTGCCGGTTCTTTTGCTACGCCCGTCCAAAGGCAAAGATTTTCACCATCTCGTTCCAAGCGAACCCAATTGGGTTGCAGGGGGAAGGTTGTTTTATTTTGCTGAGGAATGTCGGGCGGAATGGGCAAGGGGTCAAAAATCAGATAACCCGGATCTAAAAAAAGCTCCGTTCCGTTATCTGTAATGCTAAGAGCGCAGTGGGCGTTTTTTATGTGTCTTTTGTGTCCGAGCAAGAGTTTAGGGGTATAGCCCAATTTAACCAGTTCCCTATGCAAACGCATGGTTAATCCAAAGCAGGTATTCCCGCCATCTTCGCCTATTCTTAAAATTTTGGTCAAGTTTTCATAAATCCAAAGCGAGGATGAGTTGCAAAGCGAGAGCAAGGGGGTAGAGTATTCACCTGCCATATGGGTAATATAGGAAAGAAGCCAACAAACACCATATCACATAATTTTATATAGTAAGCAAGGATTAATTCATGTCTTTTCCACTCCCCAAACGAATAAATCAGCGTTTGCTGTAGAAAAAACGGCGAAGGAATTTATTGAATACCTTTGACAAGAAATTTTTTCTATATTTCCAATGCGATAGAAATATCATCATTCGCAAAAATAAGGAGACAAAAATATGAAATCCGAAGAAATCAAAACATTGTTTGCACAATTCGAACAGGCTTCATCAGAATTGGAAGGCGTGGAATGTTGGAGTGCAAGAGAATTACAAACCTTATTGGGATATTCCAAATGGGAAAATTTTTCAAAAGTAATTGATAAAGCAAAAGAATCTTGCATTAAAGCAGGAGAGAAAATCAGTAACCATTTTCCTGACGTCAGGAAAATGGTCGAGATATGTTAACGTGCAGACAAAGAACTTACAGGGAGTAAAGCCCATAGAAATAGAACATATTGATAACAACTCGGCAGTAAGAAAAATGTTGTTGAAACGAGGTATTGTTCCTGAACAGTTGCCACCTGCTGATGATATAAAGAAAGTAGAGCGTAAATTGAAAAACGATGAAAAGAATGTGTTAAAAACGAAAAACAAATAAGCTAAATCCGATAACCATACTTAGCATTTTCAGATAAATTTTTTCTCATTGTTGTCCCACAAAAAATGAAACCATCATTTCTGGGCGTTGCTCGCAACGCCCCTACGCGGTTAATTGGTCAATTTGCGTGTTTTTACGGTTATGGTTACAAATGTAGGGGTGTTGCGAGCAACGCCCTATTCGACATGGATATTTGCGGGGTTTAAAGCAAATGAATAATTTTAATGGGACAACAGTGATTTTTTCTATATTTACCCCCATGATGATGTACAACACCCCCAATGCGAAAAAGGGAGCTTGCGGTGCAGGCAAAGCCTAGCACTTATAGACTCAACAGTGACATAAAAGTTAACACTGTAGAAAAAAAATATATATACTTTCTTCCCCCCCAACAAAGGAGTTCATTATGAACAAAATGAGCATTTTTGCACTTTCTGCAATGGCCATACTTATTTCATGTTCAGAAAAAGGCCCACTTGACTACCCAAGCCAGAGAGATTTGGAGGAGATGGCCGCCATGTCTTCAAGCAGCAGCGGAGGAAGCTCTTCTTCTACATGGGAGCAGAGTTCTTCCAGTGAGGAGGTATCGTCATCAAGCAGCGAAGAGGGAAGTTCCTCTTCCATCAGCGGTTGCGGCAATTACAATGAGGAAAATGAATTCTGCCATAACAGCCAAATTTACAGCAAATGCGGAGACGCATACGGCATCGGTAAATCTGAGTATGCCCCTGTTTATTATTTCTGCCGCAACAATTACCTGTATGCCAAATGCGGGGGCATGGAGTATGAGCCTCAGGAAGGTGATGTGTGCAAGTCCGGTGTTGTAGGAAAGGAATGCAAGGGCATTTGGTATAAGCCGTCAGAAAGTTATTGCCTAAATAATGAACTTTATTCCAAGCTCTGAGGAGTGGACTGAACTATTACTTTGGGTAGATGAACAGAATGGCGGTAACGGTTCCAATAATCCTTACTCCAGCTATACAGCAGGCAGGTACTTAAAGGCTGCAAATGGTTGGTTCGGATGCAATGGCACAGATGATTACGGGTTTTCCATCCTGCCTAGTGGTGCCTGCACTTCATCTGGTAATTTCCATAGTGCCGGCGGCCGTCAAGCCCATTGGTGGACTACAAATGAAATCGCCTCCGAACCCTGGGGAGCCGTCGTCAGATTGGCAACCTGCGACGCTAGTACCTCTGAGGAAGTCGTCAGCTGGTTCCACAGCCCTAAGACGGCCTCGCTTGGTATTCGTTGCGTCAAAAATTGAGCCGTTGGGGTATGGGAAAACCTCAATTATTTGCAAAATTATGCGTTTTATGTCCGGTAATCCCTATACCCCGAACCCTATACCCTATACCCAAGCCATTCCCCAAGCGAATTTACCAGAGTTTACTATATTTACAAAATGCTTTGTATTTCAAAAAAAATTAAGTTTGCTTTTCTTTTCTTGCTGGGTGGCGTAATTCCTGCATTTGCAGGGGATGGCAACATCAATTTTTACGGGCAGCTCGGTTTTCACAAAACCCAAAGCGCGCAAACCCTTGGGCATGGGCGTTTTGGAGTGGGCTTGTTCGCAGAGGGAGCGGGTTTGTATGACATAATAGATGGTGGGAGAATTTGTGCTCCGCAGGGAAATGATATATTCGGCGCAAACCCGAATCAGGAAGGTTGCCTCGCGGTACCTCTGGTTTCCTATATCGGCATTAACGGCTACCCTTTTGTTTCGCTTGGGCTTTCCGAATACTTTGATTTTGGAGTTAGCCTGCCTATTTACGCCGAAATGATAGAGATTGAAAATCTAAGACATGAAGACGGCAAATGCTTTGTTGGAGATCCGGAATGCCAAGACAACATAGACGCAAGCGGTTTGGGAAATTTGCAAATTTTAGCTAAACTGCGTGCTCCCTTTGATAATATGCCTATAGATGTTTCTCTGATTTTTGGCGGCACTATAAGCACCGGTCGCACTGATTATCATGGGCTTTGGGTTCGCGATCCCATGTTATTGAATATAAAGGATACCGCTGCAAACTCCGGCACTGCCAGGCCTATTTCGGAAGGTGTCTCTACGTACACAAACGGCGGTTCAATGTTTAAGATAGGAAGTGCGGCAACTCTTGATTTTAACAGGATGAGAATAGAAATTCCTTTGCTTTTTCACTTCAACTATTTCTATAGAACGACACTTGGAGGTGCCGGCTCAAACTATCCCAATGTTCAAAGCATTTCTGCCGCTTTGGAGTGGACTCCAAGCCGATTTATATCATTGATGGGCGAATATTATATGGATATGCCGGGCGAATTTCCAAAAATCGGTAACGAAGAAGATTTTGCCAGCACTTCCACTTTCACTTTTGGTGCCACTATGCATTTCTCAAAATATGTGGATTTGCAGCTTGGGCTTCAAATGCTCGCCGGAGACGCGGATAAACGCATAGACAACCTAACCGTTTCTATGAACGATATAGTGGGCGGCCCTAAAAGATATGCAACCTACAATGCGGCCATTATCCCTAAATATATGGCGTTTGGGGGTTTAGTATTTAAAATTTTTACCGCAGAGCCGGAAGAAGAGGAAGAAGAAACTCGCAATCCGGATACGGACGGAGACGGAGTTTGCGATCCTTGGGTTGCAAGAGAAAACAAGCAACGTGAATTTGCCCGCCATTGCTCCGGCATAGATTTATGCCCCTACGAAGAAGGTCCTGCGGAAAACAAAGGTTGCGAAGAGGAAGATGATGAAGCTCCGTCTGTCATATTCAACGTAGATCAAGAATCTGTTTCGGCGGGGCAGACTGTAACTTTAAGTTGGATAGTTACCAATGCTAACGAAGTTAACATAGAAGGCTTGGGAAATGTTTCGCTTCAAGGTTCCAGGAAAGTTAAACTTTCGGAAACCGTTACGTATACCATTACCGCTAAGGGAGACGGCGGTACAAAAACGGAATCGATAACGGTGAGCGTAGAGTCTGCGCCGGGTCCCTCAATTATGTTTAACGCAAGCCCGGAATCCATTCAAAAAGGGCAGCTTGTCACGTTAACTTGGATTGTCACCGAAGCCACCGAGGTTAGCATAGAAGGCGTAGGGAAGGTTTCTGCCAAGGGTACAAGGAAAGTTAAACCCTCAGAGGCTGGGGTTACAACCTTTACTCTTACCGCAACAGGAGCCGGCGGCACAAAAACGGAATCAATAGAAGTTGAGGTGTTGGGCGGACCGCTTCCCACCATTTTGTTCAGTGCAAGCTCGGAATCCATTAAAGCAGGGGAAACGATTACGTTGAATTGGCAAACAACCGATGCCACTGAAGTCAGCATAGACGGCGTAGGAAAAGTTCCGGTTAAGGGTACAAAGAAAGTAAAGCCCGCTGAAAGCACAGTCTATACGTTGACGGCTACCGGAGAAAACGGTACGCAAACGGCAACTGTGGAAGTGGAAGTCGGAGAACCTCCGCCCATTGAAGCAAAGGTTAATTTGCAGGGAGTTACATTCGGCAGCGGAAATGCAACTTTAACGCCAAATGCCAAAAAAGTTCTTGACGGCATTGCGGAGCAACTCTTGGCAAGCCCAAATGTCAGAATTGAAATCCAGGGCCATACCGATAACGTCGGCAATCCGAAGTCAAACCTGGATCTCTCTGAACGTCGGGCAAAAGCTGTTGTAGGTTACCTTGCTCTCAAGGGCGTTAAAATGAACCGTATGCGTGCAGTCGGTTATGGACAGGATGCTCCGATGGCAGATAACAAAACCAAAGAGGGCCGTGAGCTTAACCGCCGCATTGAGATGATTAGGATTGACAATTAATTTTCTAGATTGTCACCAAATTTAAAAAGTAGAGGTTCTTCATGGCTAAAAAGAAAATTGCGCTTGTGGGCGCAGGGCAAATAGGCGGTACAATGGCACTTGTTTTGGCACAAAAACAATTGGGCAACGTTGTACTTATAGATGTTGTGGAAGGCGTGCCTCAGGGCAAGGCTCTAGACATAATGGAAGGGCGTTTTTCAATTCACACCAGCGCAAATTTAAGCGGCTCAAACAAATACGAAGACCTTGCGGGTTCCGATGTTGTTATTGTCACTGCGGGTGTTCCTCGCAAACCCGGCATGACGCGTGATGACCTTTTGAACATAAATTACGGCATTATTGAAAAAGTCGGCACCGCAATTAAAAACTCTGCTCCTAATGCATTCGTTATAGTCGTGACCAATCCTCTTGATGCTATGGTCTATGCAATGCAAAAAATTACCGGCTTTGCTCCGGAAAAGGTAGTCGGCATGGCCGGCGTTTTGGATAGTTCTCGCCTCGCTTGTTTTGTTGCAATGGAACTCGGAGTTGCTGCAGACGATGTTCAAGCCATTGTTATGGGCGGTCATGGTCCCTCTATGGTAAGCCTCTACGATTTTGTCTCCGTTGGCGGCATTCCGCTTCCGCAACTCATGAGCAAAGAAAAATTCGATGAACTTTCCAAACGCACCGCAATGGCAGGCGATGAAATAGTCGGTCTCTTAAAAACCGGCTCGGCATTCTACAGCCCCGGCGTTTCTGCAATAAGAATGGCAGAGGCATATCTGTTGGATAAAAAGAGCGTTTTAACCTGCGCCGTGCAGCTTAACGGTCAATACGGAGTTAAAGGCTTATACTGCGGAGTCCCTGTGGTTATCGGCGAAGGCGGCATTGAAAAAATTCTTGAAGTTAAAATGACCGATGGAGAGAAAGCTGCGTTTGAAAAATCCGTGGATGCTGTGAAAGGCAATGCGGAATGGGTAGATGCGAAAATAAAAGGATAGGTGTGATAGAGAAATATCTGAAAACAGCATCTGAATTGGATTCTTTAGTGCTTGGCGCGTGTGAACGTGCCGGCGTTGATTTGGTTGAAAAGGATTTGTTCGGAGCGGGCAGGCGTAAAATTTTGAGGATATTCATAGACAAGGACGGTGGAGTTAGCGTTGAGAATTGCGCCGGCGTAAGCCGTTATTTGAGCGAGGAATTGGATAAGGAAGAAAATTTGAACATAATAGAGGGTTCATATACTATAGAGGTTTCCTCTCCCGGTTTGGATCGCCCTCTAAAAACAAAAAAGGATTTTGAGAGAAATTTGGGCAGGAGGCTCCGAATTCAATGCGGCGGCAAAACGATAAAGGGCATTTTAAAATCGGTAGGAGAAACTTCCATATCTTTGGATGTGGCAGCCTGTATTCAAATGAGTGAAATTTTAACAGCAAAGGTGGAACCCCAGAAAAGGTGAAAAATGGCAAAGAAGAACGCAAAAAAAACGAATCTGATTCGAGAGGCTTTGGAGCATTTGGCAAAAGAAAAAAATATTGCCATGGAAGATGTGTTCGTAGCCTTTAAGGAATCTCTTGTAGCTGCAGCCCGCAAATACACCAAACTGCACAAAAACATAGAGGTGGATGTTGACCCCATTACCGAAGACATTAAAGTTGTGCTTAGGGTAGAAGTGGTGGACGATTTCCCCGACTATGATCCGAATCTCCCTCCCGAAGAAGTGGAGAAAATGGATGAGCATTATATGCTGGAAGATGAAGCTAAGGAATATCACCCCGAAGCCGAAGCCGGTTATATGCTGGAAGTGGAGTTGCCCTTTGATCATTTTGGGCGTTTAGCCATACAAGAGGCTCGCCAACGTTTGAAACAGCGCGTGAATGATGTGGAGCGCAATCGCATTTTTGAAATTTACAAGAACAAAATAGGCACTTTGATAAACGGACAGGTTTTGAGGATTGAAAAAAACGGTGCTATAATTTCCATAGGCAGCACGGATGCGGTTCTTCCGAATATCGAGCGCATGAGCAAGGACCGCTGGAAAATAGGGCAATCTGTGAAAGCCGTTATTTCCGGCATTTCGGAGCCGTCAAAAGGTACCGGAGCGCAGGTGACCTTGTCTAGGGTAAATAAAGATTTTGTGAGCGAACTGTTCAAGCAGGAAATTCCGGAAGTTTACGACGGCACAATAGAGATAAAAGGCATAGCCCGCATACCGGGCTATCGCGCCAAGGTTGCCGTTTATTCAAGAGACGACAGGGTTGATCCTTCCGGTGCTTGCATCGGAGTTAAAGGGCAACGCATACAGGCAATTACAAGAGAGCTTAACAACGAGCGCATAGACGTGGTGCATTGGGATCCGGATCCGGAAATATATTTTCGCAGGGCTTTGGGGGCTACCAATAACATAAACATCATAAAGTCTTTTGAAGTTCCCGGTTTTAATCCTCCGCGTACCGTAGTGATAGTCGGTGATGAAGATGTCGGAATTGTTATAGGCGACAAAGGGCAGGCGGTTCGTTTGGCCGGGCAGTTGCTGGGAAAGGAAATTTGCGTATTCAGCGAATCGGATTGGGCTAATCATACCGAGGAAGAAAAAGAAGCTCTGATACATTCCCAAGACCCACGCACCATTGTAAAAAAGACTGCCTCTTTAGATACGCTATTTAATAAGAGCGAAGAAAATACGGAAGAACCTTCTCCGAGCGAGGCGGCAAACTCTGATGAGCAATGAACTGATATCAGTCCGAGCATGGATAGAAAAGCACTCCTTTGACCAAGGAGATTCGTTTACGTTTTTAGTTGGAAAAACCTTGGATGGCGTGATTGTAAGGTCTTTAACGACAAAAGTTTCCGAAGTTGCTTTGGATTCTTATTTGAATGATGTCCGCTCTGCTCAAAAAAGAAAGCCACCGAATAAAGGGGTGAAAAAAAGCAAAACCGAAGTGGATAAAACGGAAAATGCCGGCGGCGGAAATGTAACATTAAAGAAAATAAACAGACCCAAAGCCAAACCAACGCCTCCACCGGTTAAAGAACCGGAAATTAAACCCGAGCCGGTAGTTCCGGAGCCGCAACCGAACGTTGCCCCTGAACCTCCTATTGCCGAACAACCGGAAAGCAAACCGCAACCGCCTCCGTCTGCGCCGGTTCAAAACGAACCTAAAAAAGTTGCATTCACGGCAGATGTTTCCAAAGTTGTAGATCCTGCCGTTTTAGCGAGAATTCAAAAAAGCAGGCAAGAAAAAGTTGCCATGCGCAATGCTCAAAGAGGCGGCAATAGAGGCAAAGACCAGCAAGGCAACAAAGGCGGCGGTCAAAAGCAAACTTCTGTAACCGGCTATAGCGGAAATTTGCGCCCTCAACCGAGGCAAACCGAAAACAAAGCGCAAGCCGGCATGCAAATTCGACGCACCGGTTTCGGAACAACGCTTCAGGATGTTTTATCTGCGAGCACTCCTGCTCATAAAAACTTTTTAGACAACAGAACGCATAGCACATCCAGAGGGCATGAGGATTCTCGCGGAAAAAGAGGCAAAAAGGGCAAAGACACTCAAAAAGACAAAGAACTTCAAAAGGAAAATGCCGAAAAAGCACAAAAGAGAGTTTCCGATGTTATGGTTTCTCTTTCCAAAACACCGGCTAAAAAAGTATATAGCAAAGACAAAACCCATAGCGAAGGGGACACTCCCTCTAAAATAATTCAGGTTTCGGCTTTTGTTTCTGTTGGCGAGCTTGCAGGTCTTTTGGAGCAACCGTCTGCTCGCGTTATAGGCAAGTGCATGGAAATGGGTAAAATGCTCACCATAAATGAAAGGCTTGATTTTGATATGGTGCAGTTGGTAGCAGACGAATTCGGTTACGAAGCTGTGCTCATGGAAGAATATCAGGAAGAAACCCTTGGCATCCAGAGCGATGATGAAAAGAACTTAAAGCCGAGGCATCCGGTTGTAACCGTTATGGGTCATGTTGATCATGGAAAAACCTCGCTTCTTGACTACATTCGCAAAACTAATGTGGTTCGCGGAGAATCCGGCGGCATAACTCAGCACATAGGTGCTTATGAGGTGGAAACGCCAAGCGGAAAAATTACATTTTTGGATACACCCGGGCACGAAGCGTTCAATGCAATGCGTGCCCGCGGCTCGCAAGTCACCGATGTTATAGTTTTGGTGATTGCTGCGGATTCTATGGTAATGCCGCAAACGGTGGAATCCATTGAACTTGCAAAAACGGCTAGGGTTCCCATTGTGGCGGCAATTACAAAGATTGATTTGCCGACTGCAAATGCCGATAAAATCATGTCTCAGTTGTCCGAAAGAGGTGTGCAGGTTGAAGAGTGGGGCGGTAATGTAAGCTGTGTTAAAGTGTCCGTTAAAACGGGTGAAGGCATAGACAAGTTGTTGGAAACCCTTGCGCTTGAATCCGAAGTTTTGGAGTTAAAAGCAAATCCCGATACCAGTGCAAAAGGCGCTGTTGTGGAAAGCCGTTTGGATGCGGGCAAAGGAACGATTGCTACTATTTTGGTTCAAAACGGAACTTTGCGTGTTCGCGATTGCTTTGTGTGCGGAAATTATAGCGGCAGGGTTCGTGCTTTGTTCAACGAGCGCGGCGATAGTTTAAAAGAAGCCGGCCCGAGTACGCCTTGCCAGGTTTTGGGGTTCACAGGCACACCGCAAGCCGGTGATGATTTGGTTGTTGTGGATAGCGATCAGGCCGCTTCCGAAATTGCGGCAAAGCGTCAGCAGGCCGCTCACGAAAGAGCACTCCGTTTCCGTGCACGTATGTCTTTGGAACAGGTTTACGATGAAGCCAAGTCCGGCAAAATATCCGAACTTAACTTGGTAATCAAAACCGATGTGGCCGGATCTTGCGAGGCCTTGGCTGAGTCTTTGGCAAATCTTTCCAACAACGAAGTGAAAATCAAAATCGTTCGCAAGGGCGTTGGGGCAATCAATGACGACGATGTGCATTTAGCTTCTCTTTCCAATGCTATTATAGTTGCATTCCATTTAATGCCTTCTCACTCTATAAGAGAGCTTGCAGAGCAAGAAGGTGTTGAGATTAAAACCTATCGTGTTATATACGATGTTATAGATGAAATCAAGGGTGCAATAGAAGGCTTGCTGAAACCTGTTTCCAAAGAAGAGATAACGGGTGAGGCTGAAATTCGCCAGGTGTTCAGAATACCCAAAATAGGTTTAATTGCCGGTTGCATGGTGAAGAGCGGCGATGTGGATAGAGAATCTCAGGTTCATGTTTATAGGAATGGTGTTGAACTTGGCATCACAAAAGTGCAGTCTTTGAAACGGCAAAAAGATGATGTTTCTTCCGTTAAAGCCGGGCTTGAATGCGGTATAGGGCTTAGAGGTTACGATAATATACAAGAAGGCGATACCCTTATATTCTTCAAGCAAATAACCGTTGCCCGCACGTTGGCGGATTTGGCAAAGGAGAATAAAAGTCAGTGAAAGGAATTAGAACTGTCAGATTAGGCGCTCTTATACAGAAGGAAATTTCCGCTCTTTTGCACAACGGGTTAAAAAATCCGAATGTCGGCTTGGCTTCTATTTCCCATGTAGATGTGACTCCGGACCTTTCTTATGCTACCGTTAAAATTTCCGTTATGGGTTCAAAGCAAGAGCAAATGAAAAGTTTAAATGCTTTGCAGCAATCGGCTAGTTTTATTCGCTCTCATTTGGCTAAACTCATAAATATTCACAAATTTCCCGAACTCCGCTTTGTGTTTGATAAGGGGCAGCAACACGCTGCTCGCATAGATGAAATTCTGCACGAATTGAAAGAGAAAGGGGAGCTGTGAAGCCTGCCTTTGTACTCCTAGACAAGCCTGTAGGCATAACTTCTTTTACGGCACTCAGTGTGATAAAAAAGCAATTCGGCACAAAGAGGGTTGGCCATGCAGGAACCCTTGACATGGCGGCAAGCGGCCTTATAGTAGCGGCTCTTGGGAAATGCACAAGATTATTGCCTTACATTGAAGCTCAGGAAAAAGTTTATTCATTTGATTTGCTTTTGGGAATTTCAACAGACACCTTGGAACCCACAGGAAACATATTAAAAAAAGATGATAACTCCGCAAGGACGGCAAAAGAAGTTGACAAAATTCTGCGAACATTCATAGGTGAAATAGAACAGGTTCCGCCTGCATTCAGCGCAATAAAAATAAACGGCAAAAGGGCAAGCGACCTAGCATTGAAAGGTCAAGACTTAGATTTGAGTTCCCGAAAAGTTTTAATCCGTGAGTTATCGCTCTGCGAAAGTACTCAACCGAAAACATTTCGCATTCTCTGCAAATGTTCCAAAGGAACTTACATCCGCTCCTTGGCTAGAGATATAGCCGAAAAATTGGGAACCTGTGGTGTTGCGGGCTGCATCAGGCGGCTCGCCATAGGCAGCATTTCTGTGGAGCGGGCTTCAAACAAGCTAATTTTGCCTCAGGAACTTTTGAATTGGGAAATTGCGGAGATTAAAGAGGGAGAAGCGAGGAGAATTTTGTGCGGGATGCCTGTGGTGGCGGCTAACGGCCAACGGCTTGCGGTTAGCGGAAATCCCGTATTTGTATCCTGTAACAAGCAAATTATCGCCGTAGCGGAGGTTCAAAACGGCTACCTTGTGCCAAAATTTCAATTATCCGATGATTTTTCCGCTAGTTGCCGGTAATTTTTTCTAAATTAAACCTTGTATGCTAATAGAACTATTAAAAAGCAAAATCCATAGAGCTACGGTAACCGATGCCTGTTTGGATTATGAGGGGTCAATAACAATAGACAAGGAGCTTATGGAAGCTGCCGGGTTATTCTTACATGAAAAAGTTCACGTGCTGAACATAAATAACGGAGAGCGATTCGAAACATACGTAATAGAAGGCAAGCCGAAATCGGGCGCTGTGTGCCTAAACGGCGCAGCAGCACGCCTTGTGCAAAAAAATGATTTGATTATAATAGCCGCATATACATCAATGACTCCTGAGGAGGCAAAGAGTTGGCACCCCAAGGTTATTAAGGTTAATGCAAGAAACAAGATTGTAGGCAGTAAAATGAAATAAAATTTTTTAGTTGGATTTTATAAGAAATTAAAACTAGGAAGGGAGGAAAATAATATGAATGGCATAAATTACGAAGATTCTTATGCTGAACTCAAAGAAGAATGCGCACGCATCTCTTTGGACATCACGGAGGCCTCTCGCTTTTCCGGCGAGAGACGCGCGATGGAATATCAAAAACTCTTGAGTAAGATTTTAGACTTGAGAGACAAAGATCCGAACAATGAAGTTTTTGAACTTCATTCGCTTTTGGGTTTGATGTTTTTGAGAACAGACAAACAGAAATCCGCAATTACCGAATTGCAGCTTTCATTAAAGCTGGCGGAAATAAACGGAAGTCCGAGCAACGATGTTGCCGGAGTTTGGTATAATATGGGCATTGCCTATATGGAGCTGAATCTATTTGATGATGCCTATAATTGTTTTCAGTCTTCGCTTGCACTGCGGCCTCACAACATAAAATGCTTCACGTCTATGGCTGTGGTTAAGCAAATGCAACGCGACTTCAAGAAATCCTACGAAATCCTTTGCGATGTGCTAAAGTATGAAAAGCCGCAAAATTCGGATATAGAAAAGGTTTTCATATCGCTTGGCTATACTCTTTTTCATTCAAAGAACTTAACGGAGGCAATGGAATGTGCAGATAAAATTCTGCAACAGGTAAATAGCAAGAGTGAAAAAGCTCTAAAATTAAAAGGCACTATTTATCATGCGCTAGGTGATTATAAAGAAGCTTGGAATTGTTGCAATTTGCTTTTCTCTCAGTCTCCGAATTCATCGGAAGGCCACCTGCTGGCCGGATCACTCGCTTCTTCCGAGAGAGATTACCGCAAAGCTTTTTTGCATTATAACAAAGCCAGAAAAATAGGGCGTCTCTATAGTTTTACGCTTTACAATTCAATAGCGACCGCTCTTTCCAAGTTGCAGAGATTTTCCATGGCATTAAAAGTATATCGTTATATATTATCCATAGATCAAAATCCGGCACATAGGAATTCCGCTAGGAAATCCATAAACTTTTTTGAAAGCATGGCGGCACGCAAGCAATTGGAAAATATGGATGTTGCAAACCAAAAAGACGAATCAAGGTTTAATTTGCCGGCCTATGAAATTTTTAAAGAGGCTTCCAAAATTTTGGATAGCGGAGATTTGGAAAAGGCCCTTCCGATTCTGCAAAAAGCACAAAATACCGAAGGAGCGGACAAAGTTTGGGAAATAGAAAACGCCATTGGGCGTATATACTACAAAATGCGGAAATTTTCCGTTTCTATTCCTTACTTTGAGCGTTCTGTGGAAAAATCCAATAATTCCGTTAGCGTTTTGCACAATTTGGCTTCCGCTTTGGCTAGGAATAACGAATACGAGAAAGCCTTAGGCATAATAGATAATTTGCTGAAAATACAGCCGGACTCTCAGCCCGCAAAGAAAATGCGAGCAGTTATTCTAGGCAAACTCGGCAAATACACCGATTCAGTCGAATGCCTGAACGAATTGCTTGAAAAAGAACCTAGGGATGCTAACTCGCTAATATCTATGGGAAGGGTTTGGCAGGAAAAAGGCGATTACGCAAAAGCCCATGAATGTTTTGTGCAGTTGCTTACGAAAGAGCCGGAAAACGAAAGGGCTGTAATGTCCATAGCTATAAATTACAGCAGAGCAGGAGATTTAAAGCAAGCTCTCAATTTCACAAGGTCTTACTTAAATAGAAATCCTTTATCGTTCTCGCTAAATTTGACTATGGCAAACATTTTGCGTTTTCATAAAAAGTTTAGCTACGCCGAAGGTTATTACAGGAAATGCGCACAGAACTACAATAGAGAAGTCTATGAGGGGCTTGCGGACTGCATATGCCAAATGAGAAGGCTGGATGAGGCATTGGTTTACTACGAAAAAATAGCGGAAATGGAAAAAGACAATTCATATTCCGTTTCTGCCAAAAAGTCCATAGCTTTTATTTATCGCTTGAAGCAGAATTATACAAAAGCTCTTGAGATTTATAAAGAAATAAACTGGGAAACGGACTACTTCTTCTCCTCTTGGCGTAACGTTGCCCTTTGCTACGCAGCTCTCGCGAACAAACAGAAAAATGCGGGAGGAACGGCTAGGCGCGGCACCAGTTATTTCACAAAGGCTTTAAAACTTTACGAAACAATAAAGGAAAAAGAAAAGGATAATCCTAAGCATTGCGCGAGAATGGATTCCCTTATGGCGGAACTCTATGCAGATAAAGGTGAATATGCTCAAGCTTGTAAAATATACGAGGTTGCTATGGAAGGTCCTTATTATTTTATAACCTGGAAAACCTATGTAAATTGTTTAATTTTGCAAAAACTTTTTAAGGAAGCTCTGAGCGTGTGCAACAGTACATTGGAAAAATTTTCAACCGATGATAAAGCCCGCAAAATTCCCGAGGAGCTGTATTCATATAAAGAAGAGTTGGAACTTGCCCTTAGCGGCGATTCCGTTGCGGAGGAGCGGCTTTTGCAATTTGTAGCGGAAAGATTGAAGAACAATTCCGATTGGTTAGTCTCGGAAACTTAAAAATGAATGCAAAAAAAGCCATTCTGCTATCACTTGCCGGTTGGGGGCTTTTAGCACTGTCCTTTCCGCCGCTCCCGCTCGGCCCCGGTGCTTTGGTGTTTTTGGCACCCTGGTTTTATGTTTTAAAAACAGCAAGCAAAAGAATAGCTTTGCTATCCAGCTACCTTGGTGCTTTTTTGTTCAATACTGCCAGCATATACTGGCTTTATCATGTCGGCGATGTTGCACCACCGGCTCTTATATTTTCCGGGCTTTTTTTGGGCGTTGCTTTTTTGAGCTTGTTTACGCTTTTATGCGCTTGGGTTTTTATCAAAATCCAAAGGCTTTTTAACGGAGTTGTGCTGATTATTCTTTTTTCGTTTTTTTGGGCCGGCATTGAAGTTTTGCGCTCCAAAGGAGACATGAGCTTTCCTTGGCTTTCCTTGGGGCTGGTATTCGGCAATAGCCTTGAATTTATGCAAGCATTCACGCTTATCGGCGTTTTTGGATGTTCTGCGCTCATTATAGCTTCAAATATGTGTTTGGCTACGGCTATTTTACAAAAGAAAAAGCGATTTGCCTTTGTTCCGTTGATTTTAGCAGCATGCCTTTATGTAGGTGGCTATGGAATTATAACTTATGAGGACAATACAACCTTCATAAGAGATGAGGTGATTAAAGATACGATAACAGTCGCAGTGGTACAGCCTAGCGTTCATCAAACGAATAAATGGAGCAAGGAATATTACGATTCCATTATGAGGCAAACATGGGATTTATTCGCAACTTTGGATCCCAGCAATGTATCTCTGATTGTATTTCCGGAAACAGCCATTCCGGCTGATATGAATATCAGTGTTAAGGAATATGAATTTTTAGATGGCTATGCGAAAAAAAATAATACGGCTATTGTTATAGGGGCTTTGAGTAAAATCAGAGGCAAAGAGCGAGGAAAAAAGGGATACAGCGTATATAATTCGGCTTTTTTGTTCGGCTCAGGTTATCCTGCGGCGGAGTATAGGAAAATACACCTTGTGCCTTTTAGCGAAAAGATTCCTTTTGACAATATTTTTCCGGTAGTCAATTATGTGGATTTGGGTGGGGGGGATTTCTCGCAAGGAGACAGCCTCCCCGTGTGGCAACCGGGAAATTTTAGTCCGCTTATATGCTACGAGGCCATTTACGGCGGTATTTTAAGAGATGCAAAGCGAAAAGGGGCAAAATTCATAGTCAACATTACAAATGACGGCTGGTTTATGAGAAGCATTGCGCCATACCAGCATTTAAATTTGGTACGTGCTCACGCTGTGGAGAACGGGATAGGCGTTGTTAGGGCAGCAAATACCGGAATCAGCGCATTCATAGAACCAAACGGAAGAATAATTGAGAAAACCGAGTTATTTGAGCAAAAGATTGTAATCCGCGGCATGCCTTTGTCAACCCGTTTTACGCTTTACTCTGCAATAGGTGATTATGTTGAACTGTTTTTATTCGTGTTTTCGTTAGCTATGATTGTCGCATCAATCTTTTCCCGCAATCGTTTAAAATAATAAGAGCCTCCAACCGAAGGTTGGAGGCTCGTGAGTGTTACGTTATTTTTTAGCAGGGGCTTTTTTGGCTGGTGCCTTTTTAGCCGGAGCTTTTTTTGCAGGCGCCTTTTTCGCTGCAGCCGGTTTAGCTGCGGCTTTTTTAGCCGGAGCTTTTTTAGCTGCTGGTTTTGCCGCTGCTGGTTTTTTAATAACGGTTTTTGTTGCCATGAGGAATACTCCTTTTGTTTTTGTGAATGTCATACACAAATATAGATTTTTTTTTTCAAGTTGGCAACAAAAAAATTACATTTTTAAATTTTTTTTTAAAAAATGAAAATTATTTTTCGTTTACCCAGTTTTTATAATTGCAAAAAGCATTCACTCCTGCTTCCCAAAAGTTTGCAAAAGTTTTTGCAAAAGGAGGAAGTTTAAAAGGATGCATTCTCAAAAGATCGTGCATAACAAGAACTTGGCCATCGGTATGCTTACCCGCACCAATGCCGATTGTAGGCGAGTTTATAGCCTGTGAGATTTTTTTTCCGAGCAGGTCGGGAATGTGTTCCAAAACTATTGAGCAAGGTTCTAAGCCATCTAAAATTTTAGCTTGCTCAAAAATTTTTTCCGCTTCTTCCTCATTTTTTCCAACTTGCTTGAAACTCGTCGCGGTTTGAGGCAGCAAACCCAGATGACCGACAATATCTATTCCTTTTTCTCTTATGGCATTGAGAGATTCCAAGGGAAGCCCTTCTATTTTTACAGCATTGGCCCCGGCTTCTATAAATCTCATAGCATTCTGCACGGCAATTTTCGGTTCCGAATCAGAACCAAAAGGCATATCGCTAACAATGTAAGTATTTGGTGCACCGCGTTTTACAGCACTTGTGAATATGCACATCGCTTCCATTGAAATGCCGGCGGTTCTATCCATTCCAAGGACTACATTTGCGGCGGTGTCTCCAACCAGGAGCATATCTATTTCCGCTGCCTCCGCCATTCTGGCAAATGCAGCGTCATAAACGGTGACCATGGATATGGCTTTTCCGTTTCTTTTCATGGAATAAAAATCTTCTTTAACCATTCCCCAATCTCCTGATTTCCAGCAACCACTCCCAAGATTTCAAATTATCCAATGCTCCGGTGTGGATTCTCAAGTGTCCTAAAAAGAAATTTTCAATGCGTTGCCACGAATTTTGTCCGGTATTTTTCCCGTTTGCGAAATTACCGATATCTTGAAGGAAAACAGGATCGTAGCCGGATTTTCGCTCGCCAAGGCAGATTTTGCACACTGCGCCGCCCAAGGCAGGCCACAGATCCGCCGGACCTTGCAAAAGTTCCCGCCCGCATTGCCCGCACTTGGAAAGCGTCGGTGCATAGCCTAAAATATCGCATAATTTGTGCAGCCAAAGCGAGATGGAATTTTCTTTTACCGTATTTAACTCTAAGTATTCCAAATTGTTAAGCAACCATTTGAATTCTTCTGCGGCATGAGATTTTTCGTTTCCCAGTTTGAGCAAAATTTCTGCCATTAACTGAGCGGTTGCTAAACTTTGCAAATTTGAACGCATTTTTGGAAAATAATTTTGCAAAAATGCCTCTTTTGGAATGATTAAAAACGAGTTTCCTTTGTGGCGATTGTAGCGAATTTCAATTTCGCTGTGCACAAGAGGGTCTATGCTGGCTTTAAACCGTGAATTTTTGGATTTTGCCCCCTTTACCAAAAGCGAAAGAACGCCGAGTTCGGGGCTTAATGCTCTGACTATCCAAGAACTGTCGCCATAAGCATAGCGATGCAAAACTATAATTTGTGTTCGCAATGTTACCCCGGCGGCCAGTAGAGCATTCTTTTGCCTAAAATATGTAAATGTAAATGGTTAACGGTTTGCCCACCATCCGTTTTGCAATTCAAAACAAATCTGGCGCCTTTTTCTTCGCAACCGTGTTCTTTTGCAATTTTTTGGGCGTAAAAAAGCATATGCCCAAGCAGTTCTTTGTCTCCCTCATCAATTTCCATTAAGTTACCTATGTGCCCTTTGGGAACAATCAAAAAATGCACAGGAGCTTGCGGAGAAATATCTTTGAAAGCTATAATCCGGTCATCCTCATAAAGAATTTCCGCCGGAATCTCATGACTGGCAATTTTACAGAACAAGCAAGTTTCCATTCATGGGAATGTAGAAAATTTTTCTATATTCCCTTCAAATGCTAGAATCTCTCGCTGCTTTTTTTTCGCAAAGGCCCGTTATTGAATGGTGCATTGTTATTGCAAAGTTCGGGTTTATATTTGTTCCCGTGATATTTATTTTATTTTTAATCACCGCGGAAAGGCGCGGCGCGGGTTTTATACAAGATAGACAGGGTCCCAATAGGACAGGCATTCCGCTTTTTCCGTTTTTGAACCACATTCGTCTGTTCGGCATTGTGCAGAACGGGGCGGATGGCCTAAAACTTTTTACAAAAGAACTGTTTAAGCCCAGAGAAGCGCACGGTTTTTGGTTTAAATTTGCTCCGGCTATTCCGTTTATGGTGGTGTTTTTGTCGCCTGCGGTTATCCCTTGGTTTGGACCTATGGTTTTTGACTGGAGCGGGCAAGTTGTGCAAATAGGCGGTTCAATTTTAAATTTGGATGTAGGAGTGCTTTGGCTTTTTGCTTTTAGTTCTTTAAGCATTTACGGCACCGTGCTTGGCTCTTGGGCTTCCAATTCCAAATATTCGCTTTTGGGTGGAATGCGTGCCGGTGCAATGATGATAAGTTACGAAGTGTCTATGGGGCTTTCCCTAGTGGGCATGTATATTTTAGTGGGCAGTTTTAACCTGCAAGACATGGTTGCATGGCAAGAAACCCACGGCTGGGGAATCTTGGTTCAGCCGGTTGCGTTTATAGTCTTTTTAGTATCTCTTGTGGCGGAAACGGGCCGCGCTCCTTTTGATGTCGCTGAGGGTGAATCCGAACTGGTTTCCGGTTTCCATACCGAGTTCAGCGGAATGCGTTTTGCCATGTTTTATATGGGGGAATACGCTCATATAGCCATAAATGCGGCTTTGCTTGCAACTTTGTTTTTGGGCGGTTACAGCATTCCCTTTGTCAGCACGGAAACTTTGAGAGAAAATTCAGCACAGGTTCTTGCAGTTGTCTGCGGGTTGTTTGCTTTGTGCGCTTTGGCGTTTCTGCATTTTATGCGCCGTTATGCCAAGTGGTATAAAAATTCCAAAGCTTCGGACAAGGCCATTCGCTTAAAAGAGTGGGGTTTGTATAAGGCTGTTGCGTGGGTTGCGGTGCCCGTGCTTATAGCTGCCGGAGCCGCTTCGCTTTATTTTGCAGGCTCCGTAAATGCAAATTCATTTGCAGCAGCGTTTATAGCTGCGGCTGTTCAGGTTTTGGCGTTAATTTTTAAGATGAGCATTTTCTGCTGGCTTTGGATTTGGTTCCGCTGGACTTTGCCGCGCTTCCGCTACGACCACGTTATGCACTTAGGCTGGATTATTCTTTTGAATGTAGCTTTGGTGAACTTGGTGGTTACGGCGTTTGTGGCGAAGCTGGTGAGGTAGGGTGGTATCTTGATAAGTGAACAAAAACAATTTCAATATGAAACTCAACAATATCAAGAAGATTGCATAGGCAACATTCTAAGCATTTTTGAAAAGTTGGAACAAAAACAACCATTTAGTAAGGTTATGACTGAACACCACAATGCACATAATTATCATTTCCCTGTGCAGGAAACAGGGAATATTGATATAATGATGGAGACCGGAACGGGTAAAACTTTCACATTTATCAAAATAATGTTTGAACTGAACAGAAATTTCGGCTACAAAAAATTCATTATCCTTATTCCTTCTGTCCCCATTCGCGAAGGCACAAAAACAAATTTGGAAGACACTAAAGAATATTTCAAATCACTTTATGCAAATGAACGTGAAAAAGAAATTGAAACTTTTGTGTATGAAGGCGGAAATACGGCGGAAGTGAAACGCTTTATAGGTACAGGGCATTTGTCAGTGTTGGTAATGACACCGAGTTCGTTTAATAAAGACGCAAATATCCTTAATCGTCCGCTTGAATACGAAATTCATTATCCCTCGCTTTTCAAAAATGATGAAGAACCGCCTAAAACACTTTTGGAATGTGTGAAGTACCTTAATCCTATTATTATTATGGATGAACCACATCGTTTTGAAGGCGAAGCTTTCAGAGTGTTTTTTAGTGGGTTCAACAATTTTTATTTACGTTTTGGTGCGACTTTTCCGAAAGGGAAAAATGCAACCATTTTGTCCAATGTTGCTTACGTACTTGACAGTATTTCGTCTTTCCGTCAGAATTTGGTGAAAAAAATTGTGGTTTATACGCAGGATATTGTGCAAAACACCGATACACTTCTTACTATTGAAAACAAAAAAGCCATTGTCAATACTTTGATAAACGGCACTATAATAAAACGTGAACTCGGCAGGGGTGGAATCTATAATGGAAAATTAATCAAAAAAATCAACAAAGATAGCATTGTTCTGAACGACAACAGCATTGTGAAAGTTGATTATTCCCTTTCCGACGATGCATTGCGGAGTATGATTGCCGAAACCGTAAAAATCCATTTTGAGAAAGAAAAAGCATTGTTTGAACATGGAATAAAAGCATTAACTCTCTTTTTTATTGAAAGTGATATTGCACTTTTTAGAGGCGAAAATCCAAAAATAAAGCGAATTTTTGAAAAAGAATACACCGCAATACGTCAAACTGTCATTGCAGATTTGACCCACAATCCCCAACAAAACGAAACCTATCTACAATATCTGCAAAATGATTTTGACGCAGATGGCAATTTACAAGTCCATAAGGGTTATTTTTCCGGCGATAAAGGCAATGCTGACGAAAAAGTAAAAACGAGCGTTGATGAAATTCTGAAAGACAAAAAGAAATTATTGTCGTTTGAAAGTCCAACCCGCTTTATCTTCTCAATTTGGGCATTGCAGGAAGGTTGGGACAATCCCAATGTTTTTACTATCTGTAAACTTTCCAATCAGGGCAGCGAAATTTCGAAATTGCAACAAATAGGACGTGGCTTACGTATTTGCGTTGACCAAAATTTGAAACGGAACACAATTAAAAGATTTGGTGACAATCAAGACGATTTTTGGAGAGTAAATAATCTTGATGTCGTTGTTTCCAATCAGGAACAAGGTTTTGTGGAAGCAATTCAAAATGAAATTTTAAGTAACTCGTTTATTGTCGCCGATATTTTTACAGAACAGGATTTAAAAAGAGTGTTGAAAGACAAAGGCAATTTTGACGATTTGACGGTGCGTAATCTGTTCAAAATGCTTGATAGCAAGGAAATGATAATTTTCAAACAAATTATTGATGGACACGATATTTACGAAAAATCACGAAATTATTTAACAATTTTAAGCGCTGAAAAACCAAATTTAACCTCCGAACAATTTACTGTCCTTGAAAACCTTTTTTCTTCCGACTACAGAAACTTTGTACAAGAAAAAAACAAAGTTCGCCCTAAAAAAAATCTCACAATCAAAGAAACGCACCTTGCGGAATTTCAAAATCTGTGGAATGCCATTAACCGCAATGCTTTTTATATGCTTGACAATCTTGACCAAGAAAACGAGAAGATATTAATTTACAATATAAAAACAGATATTGAAGCGTTGAACATTGATGAAATTCTTTTGCAAACCATCCGCAGAGAATTAGATATAAATAAAATAGGACAAGACGATGCAATTACGGCAAAACTCAAAGATAATATTTCATACAAAAGCAAGGTTGATTATTTGCAATTTGTGAGTAATTTGTCAAACAATACCAAAACACCGATTTCGTTTATAGTAAAGATTTTTAACGGTTTATCTCTTGATTTCAAGAATAAGATTCTTACCAACAATCCCGCACAGGCACTCAAAGAAATGGCGGATATTGTCCGCAAAAACCTTGTGAGTATGATAAAAACAAGGATTCATTACGGCGGCGAAGTAACAGACGGTGTGGTTCTGCCAAATGTATTTTTGAGTGAAAACAACAAAACATATTTGAAAGC
>LIUH01000101.1:0-217 GCA_001462225.1 Fibrobacteria bacterium GUT31
GAAAGAGATCGCTTCTTATGCCTTAGATGCCCTCATGAAGGCGGGCGCCGATAAAGCCGCTTGCAGGGCGGCGCGTGGACGCAAGGACGAGTTCAACGTAGAAGCCAACAAGTTTACCCTGCTGCGCACACTGTTCGACGACTCACTGTACCTGAAGGTGATTAAAGACCACAAGAAGGCTGTGGCTGTTACAAACAAGCTGGACAAGGATTCCGTT
>LIUH01000101.1:354-739 GCA_001462225.1 Fibrobacteria bacterium GUT31
CAAGGCTGTCGCCGACTGCATGGCCTTGACTGCTTCCGCGCAGAGCGACGAGGCCGAGGACATTGCCGGAAAAATCGAAAACAAAAATTTTGATCAACGTGTCGGCGGTTCTGACATGGACGCTTTGTTCAAGCGGACAGGGGATTTTCTGGAACAGGTTCGCGGGCAATTCCCGAAGGTAGTGCTTGAAAGCATAACTTCGGAATTCAACAGCGGACAGGTTACTTATGTGAACAGCAATGGCGTGGAGTTTACAGCCGATAAAGAAAATTATTCTTTCAGCACGATGTTCTCCGCCAAAGACGGAGAAAGATCTACTTCTTTCAACGGTTACGGCGCCAATCTTTCTTCTCTTGCCACACCGTTTATGGATTTGCCAATGCAC
>LIUH01000101.1:922-1257 GCA_001462225.1 Fibrobacteria bacterium GUT31
CCGTACCCTCCTTGAAGAGTCCGTCCTGTCTTTAGATACGCGCATGGTGGAGGAAAAGTTCACCGGAAAAGTCATTGTAACCCCTGTTTGTGACGACATGATCTGGCGGACTCTGCTGGACTGTTTCCTCTCTGATCGGTCCATGATAGAAGGCACCAGCAGATGGAAAGATGCGTTAGGTGCAAAAGTCGCCGATTCAAAGCTCACCTTCCGCGCGTCGCCCCTGCACCCAAGTGTTGTATCCGGTGAGCGGTTCACCACCGACGGTTTTGAAAGCCGCGATACTGACTTTATAAAAGACGGTGTGCTCACTTCCTTTGCGCTCTCCCTTTACG
>LIUH01000101.1:1409-2603 GCA_001462225.1 Fibrobacteria bacterium GUT31
TACGGCGCGAACAAGACCGGCAAACCGCGTGCGGGAACCACCGCTTTCGGGAACATCGAAGTTGCCGCCGGAAATACGCCTCTTGCGGATATGATCAAAAGCGTAGACCACGGCATCCTTCTGAACCGTTTTTCGGGAGCGTCTCCCGGACCCGGCGGCGACGTCTCAGGCGTCGCAAAAAACAGCTTCCTGATTGAGAACGGAAAAGTGGCAGGCGCCCTCAAGGAGACGATGGTCTCGTTTAACATAGTGGACGCTCTGATGAACATTCCGGCAATTTCAGAGGAGCGGTGCGAAAACGGCATGACGATACTGCCTTGGTGCTGTTTTGACGGGATTACGATTTCGGGTGCCCAAGCAAGCACCGCATAGCGGGGGATTAGTAGAAGCACATTGTGAATCAGTGTTGTAGAAGACTGTTGGATTTTTTTTGGTGAAAGCCTAATTTGCGAATTCTATTGCCTATCCAGAAGTTTTTTAGTAAATTTAAGCTTAAGCTGTTGGGGGAAAAAATGAAGAAAATTTATGGTTTGTTCTTATTGCTTGCTATTATTGTTATGATGGTTTCATGTATAACAGAAACAAAAAATCAAACAAAAAATCAAATACAAAATATACAGCAACGAAATATTAGCTTACTAATTCCATTAGACATTATAGAAAAGAAGCTTTCTGGTTCTGATAATGATGGGGATTATACATTTGTATTTCGAGAGAATAATATTCTTGAATATACACTAAATGGGAATACATATTTTGGAAACTGGAAGTATGATGCCTCGTCTAGAATATTGAGATACATGATAAATTGGGATGAAAATGGCACAGAAAAAGGATATGGTGTTGATATAATAAGGGAAGAAAGTAAAATTTTAATATATGGTTATTGGTACATTACTGATGCAATGATACGCATAAGTAAAGAAGTCGTAATTGAAGATTAAAATTTAACATGGTGCTTGTCTGAGCGTCGCTTTTCCTGTACCCTATAAACATGGCTTTTACCTTTTTCAACACATTGGGACGCGACAAACAGCTTTTCAAACCCTTGCAAGAGGGAAAAGTAGGTTTTTACGGCTGCGGGCCGACAGTCTACAACTACGCCCATATCGGGAATTTACGCGCCTATGTTCATCATGATATTTTAGTACGTTCCTTGCGCCGCGCCGGATACGATGTAAACCATGTGATGAA
>LIUH01000101.1:2830-3138 GCA_001462225.1 Fibrobacteria bacterium GUT31
GGGGCAAAAGCGTTCTTGAAATAGCGGATTTTTACACACGGGCTTTTTTTAACGATACGGACAGAATGAATATTACACGTCCCACGGTGGTCTGCAAGGCTACGGAGCATATCGCCGATATGATCGCGCTGATCGAAAGAATTGAAAAAAACGGCCTTACCTATTACGCCGGGGGCAATCTCTACTTTGATATTACGCGTTTTCCCTCTTACGGAGAACTTGCCCTTCTGCGGCTGGACGAATTGCAGGCCGGCGCGCGGATCGAGCAGGATGAAAACAAGCGAAACCCTCACGATTTTGTGTTGTGG
>LIUH01000101.1:3363-10059 GCA_001462225.1 Fibrobacteria bacterium GUT31
GGCAATGAGCATGAAGTATCTGGGCGAGAATTTCGATATTCACGCCGGAGGGATCGACCATATTCCGGTTCACCATACCAACGAGATAGCTCAAAGTGAGGCCGCCACAGGTAAAAAACCGTGGGTGTCTTACTGGCTGCACAATGAATTTCTCGTGCTGGATAAAGGGAAAATGTCCAAATCGGCAGGGGGATTTCTCACTTTGCAGAGCCTTGTCGATGAGGGCTTCGACCCTCTTGATTACCGCTATTTCCTGCTGGGCGGCCACTACCGCAGCCAGCTTCAGTTTTCATTTGAAAGCCTAAAAGGAGCGAAAAATGCCCGTAAATCGTTGACGGACAAGGTTCGCTCTCTGGCGGAAAAAACCGCTGACCACTTGCACGGTTCTACCGCTCCTGATGAAAAAACGGCCAAATATATAGAAGCTTTCAACTCCGCTATCGAAGACGACCTCTCCACTCCAAGAGCTCTGGCGGAATTGTGGGGGTTACTGCGCGAGGGGCCTGCGACGCCAGAGGCGCTGGCGGCTGTTTTTGACATGGACAGGGTTCTTGCTCTTGGGCTGGAGAACGCCTTTAAAGGCGACGCCTGTAAAGGCGACGCCTGCAAGGGCAGCGGGGATGGCAAAAACGCCGTAGATGAAGAGTTTTCCAAGGAAATCGAGGGATTAATCGCCAAAAGAGCAGAGGCAAAGAAGGCAAGGGACTTTGCGACAGCGGACAATATAAGGCAAAGTTTAAACGAACGCGGTATAATTCTGGAGGACAGCCCTGCCGGAACTATGTGGAAGCGCCGATAAGGCGCAGTAACTGTGTAACAATTGAGGGAAAAACTTGTTTAAAGTTGTAGAGGAACAGTTGGAAAATGATACAAATGCCGCAGGCAGCACCGTTAGCGAGGATAGCGGCAAAGTGGCCGGTCAGGGGGGGAACTCTGAAGCGGAGTTCAAGCGCCTCTACGATTCGGCTTTTCCGGTTTTGTTTAGGGTGGCTTTAAGGGTTACAAATAACAGGGAAGCGGCGGAAGACCTGTGCCAGGAAAGTTTCTTTCGTTTGTACGAACGAAACATGGTTTTCCCAAATCCTGAGGAGGCAAAATACTGGCTGATTCGCGTAGTAAAAAACGCTTCGTTAAATTACGCGAAACGAAAAGAACGGGAGCGCAAGGCGTATCAACGCGCATTTAAAGAAGATGTTAGACAAGAGGAAACCGGAGAGGGATTGCTTGTTAAAAAAGAGACAAGCGAGGAAATTCAAAGAGCTCTTGATAAGCTGCCGGAAAATTTACGTATGGTATTGATATTAAAAGAATATGCAGAGATGAATTATAAGGAAATTGGCAGAGTTTTAGGCATCAGCGAGGGAAATGTTAAAGTCCGGGTCTTTAGAGCCCGCGAGCGGCTTGCCGCGATATTACAAGGTGGTACAAATGTGTCCTGAACCGCAAATTCTTTCAATCTACATGGATGGGGAACTTCCCTCACCATGGAAAGAAAAAATGGAAAGTCATTTAACGGAATGTTCCGTATGCAGGGAAAAGTTTGAAAATTTCAAACGGCTGCAGGAACTGTTTAAAAAAGATACGCACCAGAGGCGGACTATCGTAGAACGCGATGTTCCTGAAGGAGCTCTTTCGTTCCAGGCAGATCCGGAAGCTCTAATGCTGTCTTCAAAGGAAAAGGTTTGGCGGAATTTGGAATCCAGACAGCGCTTCCGCTCCAACAGATCTGTCCGCCGAAGCGTACATGTACGCGGCTACGATTTGATGCGTCGCAGGCTTTCTGTTCCATTGCCGGCTGTGGCTGCGGCGGCAGTTGTTATCGCGCTTGTAACCATGCTGTTGGTTCGCAGTGGTTCTGTAAACAACAGTGGTTTTGCCAGTATACCGGTTGAACCAGCGGCAAAAACGGCAAGTTTTATGATCGCCGCCGAAGAAGAAATGCCCGGCGTCATACCAACTGCGGATATAAACAGTGTCCTTCAATATTTGGGTTCCGAGCGCCCTGATGTTATTATCCTTCAGTTGCCGGAAAGCAGAAATTTTTTAAGATCCGGTGAACCGGCTATAGTCAGAGCTGCCGATTATTCGGGGAGATAACCGTAGAATGAAACGTTCTTTTTACTTTCTTGGTATTCTTTATTTTCTTATCGCAAGTATTTCTATTAACGCGCAGGACCACCGTCAGTTAAGCAGCAGCGAAGTGGAAGTGACACCGGGGTTCAGAAGGCAGGCGCTGGTTTTGGACATTGAGGCAAGAGTACTGGAGGGAGAACAGACAGTGGTCTGGAACGAGGTTAACCGTAAAGTATCCATACCCGGTGTTCCGGTAGGCGTTCAGCTTGAAGGTTCAAACATAGTAGTTGTTGTGCAATTTACTCCCTATCTCCGCCGCGACGGCAATGTATTGGTAGCCCAGGGGCAGATTTGGCTGGCGGATCAGGAAAATGGCGTAACATACTATACTTCCATTCAAACCATTCCTATGGAACTAGGCGAACCTATTTATTTCTATCCACTTGGTTCATCCAAGTACCTCAACCCGTCTATTGAGATAGTAATTACCGTAAATCCGTACAACGAAACCGGCGTCCGCCCGGAATTACCTGCCAATACGAGAAATGACAGGTAGATTAAAATTTGCGCCGCCGGCCCTGGCGGTTTTGTTGTTTTTCCTTTCATGTGATTCAAAGGTTCCCGTAATATCGTCGATCAGCCCAAAAGCCGGAGGAATGGGCGAAATTATCACCCTTTCAGGGAGCAATTTTGGCGCGTCACGCGAGGAATCATATGTGACTATCGCCGGAATAGCGCCAACCGGTTCATCGTACTATTTATGGCAGGACGATCTTATTACGGTTAGAGTTCCTGAATTGGGAGAATCGGGACTGGTTTATGTGTATACAGGCGGAAAAAAGAGCAACGGCGTTTTATTTTCAAATTCCGCCTCAGTGCCAAGGCTCATCGAAGGCGAAGAATTGGGACTTGGACCAAAAATTGCTTCCGTCAGTCCGCAGACAGGCGCGCCTGGAACATTGATAACCATCACAGGAAGCAACTTTGGCATATCAAGGGAAGGCGGGGGTGTTTTTTTTTCGTGGGATTATGAATCGCCTTCGTTCAATCCGTATATAGTCAGAGAGTCTGAGTTTATTGAAGTATCTGAAACGGAATTAGGTTACGTGTCATGGAACTCCAGAGAAATTCGCGTCCGTCTGCCGGACGGAGCCGTTAGCGGCAATATTGAGGTAAGAACATCTCATGGCAGATCTCGTCCTGTTTTCTTCGATGTCACCGGCAAGCCGGGCAGCAAAAATCTGACAAATAAACGCAGTTACACCGTAAGTTATTCGGTTGATATAAGGGTTCTTGAAGCGACAAGGCCCAACACTCTTTATTTGTGGACACCCATGCCGGTAAACTCTCCCTCACAACGGAATATCAGTTTTGTTTCCCACAGCATAGAACCATTTGTAAGAAATTACAGAGGGTTGAGTCTTTTTAAACTGGATAATCTGGGAACAGGCTCAAATCAATTAATAAATCTGTCTTTCCGTGTGGATGTATACGCTGTAGAAACAGAAATAAATCCACCGTCTGTCAGGCAGGGAACCATTCCTCTTTCTACAATGTACACTAAAAGTTCTGATTTGATTCCGAGCGGTAGTCCGCAGATTAGAACAATAGTCAGTACTATCACGGGCCGGGAACAGAACCCGTATAATAAAGCCAGGATGCTGTACGAATGGATCATCGCGAATTTAAAGATAGAAAAAACTCTGATTCCCTCTTCAGGTGATATCGCAATCGCAATCGAACAAAAACGGGCGGATCCTTACACCGCTGCCCTGCTCTACACCGCATTGGCGCGTACCGCTGGGATTCCATGCGTTCCGGTTGCCGGCGTATTGATAGATCGCAACGGGCAGCAGACATTACGCCATTATTGGGCGGAATTCTGGCTTCATGATTTTGGCTGGGTGCCGGTTGATCCGGCGATGGGTTCGGGAGCAGTGCCGGAATCTTTTGTAATCAGGGAAGATCCGGCCAAATATTACTTTGGCAATCTTGATAACCAGCGCATTGCTTTTTCCAGGGGCGAGCCTGTTCTTACACAGATGGAAAACAGGGGACGTCCGGTATATCACACTCAGTCATATTCTCTGCAAAATATCTGGGAAGAAGCTTCAGGCGGACTTGAATCGTATACAAGCCTTTGGGGTGATATAACAATTTCCGGAATTTATGTACACTAGAACCATGGTAACGGTAATTTCTTTTGGCGGTTCAATTGTCGCCCCCGACGGAGTTGATGTCGATTATCTGAAAAATTTTGTAAACCTCATTCGATATTTTATTGAAGCCGATTCAAGCAGGCGGTTTATTTTTGTCGTTGGCGGCGGCGGTCCGGCCCGGTGCTGGCAGAATGCCTACCGGGAAATCAGCGCCGGTGTAAAGGATGAAGAAGCCGACTGGATTGGAATTATGGCTACGCGCCTGAACGCCCAGCTTGTAAAAGCGGTAATGGGCGAATGGTGCAGTCAGGAAGTTGTTACAAACCCGATGGAAGTTGATCCTCTAACGGGCCGCGTTTTGGTTGCCGCCGGCTGGAAACCCGGCTTCTCGACTGATTACGACGCGGTTCTTCTTGCGGAACGTTTCAGGGCGGACGCTGTGATCAACCTTTCGAACATTGAAAAGGTATACACAGCCGATCCAAAGGTGGACAGCAACGCGCGCCCAATCGACAAAATTACATGGGCCGATTTTCGTTCAATGATTGGCGACGAATGGGTACCCGGAAAAAATGTTCCGTTTGATCCTGTCGCAAGCCGGCACGCCGAGAAAATCGGCTTAAAAGTGATCTGCGCTCTTGGAAAAAATCTGGAAAACTTAAAAAAAATACTTTCCGGCGAAGATTTTATTGGTACAACAATTTATTCAGAATTAAGCAGCATTGGATCATGAACGTAAAAGGCGAAACTGCAATCATCATATCCTTGTTTAACTAATTTGATGATGGTATCAGTTATTGATACCTTTCCCTTGATCATTTTATAGTACCATTTAGGGAGATCAACAATGTTATGATCATTTTCGAAGTTTTCTTTCTCATAACCGAGGCAGCCATCACTCATGATAACGACAGTTTCAAGTTCATTAATTGAATCAATAGCCACATTGAAATGATGAGCTGATAATTCCATGTGCATAACTGAATGGGTGATATTAACATTCTCTCCCTCAGGTTTCTCTTCACTGATGACTTGAAGCTTCCCCCCTTTCTTGATAAATATGGGTGAATCTCCAATCGAAAGACTTAACATCCGATCCTCGCCGATCAGTACAAACGACAGGGTGCAATGCAAGTCTTCCAGTGTCAAACCGATTCTAAAGGCATAATCCTCAGCCTGATTTTGCATCTCAAAGAGCTGCTTAATCAGGTTTTGTCGAAACTGTTTTTTGTCGTTCGGCTTATCCCAAATAATATTTCTGTCATTATCAAAGTGAAACTTCAATAACGAATAGAAATTGTCCGCGTTTTCCTTGATATAGTTGACCGCAAATTCAGCTCCAAGATGGGCGTGTTCATACGAACCCATCCCATCGCTCACGACAAGGATCTTTAATTTACCTGTATCAATGGCAATGGCCCTGTCCTGACAAATCGTTTTGTTTTTAACATGGCTTTTTCCAATAAGGAAGGTTGATCCGATTTGATTTTTCATTGGTTATACCTCCCGGAAATTTATATTAATTCCCTTTAAACCACAATAATATGTTTTTTAAATCAAACGTCTTTTTAACAGGTCCCTGGTCTGTTCTGTAACCCGAAGAATAAAGGGATATGGACGACCATGATTCATTGATACCGTCAGAGTTAGCCTGGTATTTCATCGCCCGATCTGCGGCTATGCCTAGTTTGCCGGCCTCCAGTACGGCGTCCATATTCGCGCCGAAAAATACGAATTCCCACCCGTGTTTTTTCCTTTGGTGTTCGATACGGGCTTTGAGCCTGTCCGCCGAGTATTCACGACTGGCGTTTTCAAGGCCGTCGGTGATGACGAAAAACATTACCTTTTCAGGGCGGTACGCTTCCTCAGTGTGACTGTGTGCATTGCGAACCTTTTTAATAGTTTTTCCCAATGCGTCAAACAAAGCAGTACTGCCGCGAACCGTGTAATCCTTATCGCTCAATGGAGCGATTGCCTGTATGTCGATTCTGTCGTGGAGCAACTCGTATTGGTCATCGAACAATACGGTAGTCACGAGCGCTTCCCCTTTAACCGCTTTCTGCTCTTTGAGCATCGCGTTAAAACCGCCGATAGTGTCGCTTTCAAGCCCTCCCATAGAGCCGCTCCGGTCGATGATAAACACCAGTTCTGTTAAGTCTTTTTTCATTTTATTCCTCCTATAGTATTTTTGTATTTACATCGTAGAACAAAAAAATATAGGAGAGGTCGCTTTGAAAGCGACATTTTAACCGCCTGTCAAAACCCGCCCAGCAATGGTTGATCGTATTCGAAAAGCACTTCGTTTATTTTATCAATATCGTACCTGCCCTTGCTTATTGAGTGCGCCACAATCACATCAAACTGCTGGATCGGAGACAGAGAAAACCCCGCCCGCTCTAGCAGGTATTCGGTTTCGTCAAGGGTTAGTTCAAGTGCAACAGCAAGGGCAAGTACCGTCCGCTTG
>LIUH01000101.1:10273-16299 GCA_001462225.1 Fibrobacteria bacterium GUT31
GCGCGTTTGTACACCTCAACATCGTTCTTTTCCTTCAGGTGAATGAATCGCCGTAAGGTGTCCGAGAATGACTCATCGATTTTATGGAGCTTGGTTACTAAACTGCCTGTATTGTATGGCGCAACAATACTTCTTGCGAAATTGAAGTCGAATATGTCATCTTTTTTCATTTCTCGCTCTACACCTTCATTTTACAATCTCAATCAGGGTCCCCGGACTCTTCAACGATTTGGCCACCTCCTTCATCGTCTTCATGTACGCAATATCGTCAGAAGAAAATCTCCTACCAATACAAGCGCTATCCTCAACCAAGTCTTCGAAAGGGTTTAGCGGATTATAAAAAGCGGCGTCTTTTTCTGCTTTGAGTTTCCGAAGCTCATCCGTAGGTTTTTTCATACTAATCCCTCAGATTTGCCAGATTCCGAAAACATCTTGTTGTAAACCGGTTCACCTTCCTGAGATCTCTTCCATCTGCGATACTCATTCAACTCCGCACCCAAACCATAGCTGAGTACCAGTGCGAAAACAGTGGCATCATCCAACCATCCTATAACCGGTATGAAATCAGGAATTAAGTCGAATGGTGATATTACATAAATGATAGCGGCAAGCGCAGAAACAATCACCCTCACGGGAACTCGACGATATGAGCCATCTATGAAATCTTTGATTAACTCAATAGAAGCGGCTATATCGTCTACGATATCACCTATCACGGGTACCCTTTTTAGTTTATCAAGCAGCTTCTCCGCCTTGTTGAGGGTTTCACGGGTCTTTGCTTCATCTTTTAGTTGTTCCTCGGCTTGCTGTTCTTTCTCGTTTAGAGCGCTTTTCACTTCTTCTTCAGTGACATTTGCATCCATAGTGACATTTGTTTCCATTTTAAAACTCCTCCTCGTATTTGTTTTTTTCCAACAGTTCAATCTTCTTCTTCAATTCCCCGGGATTACCCGGCACACTTTCTACCTCCTTCAGTGTTTATATAAAGTCTATCGCATTCAGTACGACACCTAATGTCGTAGCAGTAAAAAAAGAGGAATTTTTTAAAAACTTTTTTGATAGGGTAGTTTCCTGATCAACTAAGCCAAAGTTCAAAGCTAGGTAATTTTCTTTGCATCCGCTTCAGACCTACTCTGTTTCCTTGCTAACTTCATCAAAAATATCTATTATTACTTTTTGCCCATTGTTAGTGGAGGGGAAAGGTATTGTTATCTCTATAGAGTCTGGTTTGACGCTGTACGTTCCTTCAACGCCATACTGAGAAATAGAAATATATCCTTTGGTATTATAAACACTATCAACGTCCAGACTACCGTTGTTTTTTTCTATTCGTTCTTTTAACCTTATTAATTCGGCCTCAATGTCTCTTGGTCTTTTAATGTTAAACTCAATTGTGTTTTCAAAAGCCGTTATTGTATTTGGAGTAAGAAAAGGTTCATATCCATCTATTTCAGAACTAAGCTTTTTTACTTCACCAATAAAAGGGATATTTTTTATAATAGGGATAGATTTTGTAATAGGGGTAAATATTATTTCACAAATAATTTTAAAATGAAAACCTACGAAGTACCACTTGGCGCATTGGCAATCAATAATATGACAGTTGTTTATATTAACCACTTTTTTATCCTCATCTTTCGAAAAAGCAGCAATCAACGCACCGTCACTATAGCATTCAATGAAATTGCAGCTTATTTGGGAAGAAGACACGTTCTCTTTTGTTGGGTTAACTACCAATAATGAGTCAATGTCGTATATCCGATCTCCAGGACTACAATTCTTAAACACTGTACTGCTAATATCCAATCTCTGGGCGAATATACTGCCCATACCATGGTCCATTTTACAGTCCTCAATAATAATGTGAGAACATGGCTGAGACGCTTTTCCGATATTTCCGTAGTAATTTATAATATCACACTTTAAAAACTTAATCTCATTATAACCATCAAGGACAATGTCATCATAACAATTCTCAATCCTCTTACAGTCTTTGAATTCAATTTTATTCCCTGAAACTATTTTCATGCTGCAGCGGTAGATAGTCGCATTATTAATAATTACGTCCCTACTTCCTGAGATTATTTTCGTGCTGCAGAAGCAGATAGCCGCATTATTAATTTCTACGCGGACATCTTCAAATACGTGAAAAAGAGAACTGGTGAAGTTATCACATTCTTCAAAATAGCAATCATTTATCTTTATTGGGTCGTTTTTTGATGAGTCTTTTTTTAACAAATCTAAATCTGCGACCTTTCCATTATGATCTTTTACATGGCATTTTTCAATAGTCACTTCTGTCAGATGTTTCGCGGATATAAGATCGCAGCCGCATGAAAGGAAGGAACATTCCTCCAATGATAAATTGTCGCCGTCCATTGACAAAAAAAGTCCGGCTTTCCATTTATCAAATGTACATCCACGCAATTTAACACCCGTACCTTGCAATGTAAATGCCTTGTCATCTGGTTTTTGTTTAGTTACAAATTTGCAGTTGACAAATTCAAGGCTGCCGCCCGTCATCTCAACAATTTTCTGGAATTCGGATTCGAAAACAAGTATACAGTTTTCAAACATTATTGATGTATCAGAAACCTTGTATCTATCCGTGAAAACAACATCAATTTCTGCAAATTTCTTTTTGCCTCCAGAAAAATCGCTAAATTCTTTACAGATGTCATAACTATCGTCGTCATCAGCCGCTTCATTTTCTGTTTCATCGGTAATGAACGAACATTCTTTAGCCAGTAATTCGATGAAAACAGGTGCACCACCGCAAGAGTCCGCAAATTTGCCTACTTCCGACTTTATTCGCTGTTTATCTTTATTCGATATGGTTAAACAGTCGATAATAGCCTCGCTTACTGATAAAACAGCGCTATTGTTATTACTGATGGCGACCATTTCGCAAATCATCCTCGTAAGCAGAGCTGCCTCGTCTGCGTTCAATTTGGCGACAAGTTTTTCAATTCTAGCGTTTTCATTAATTGTTTCCTGAACACGGAATCTGACTACTGCTATCCCAAAATACACAGAAGTATCCCGCGTTTCGTCCGCGTCAACCAATAACGATAAGGCGCTAAAAAATACAATTTTATTTTCAGGGGACATATTATCAAACAGTGAAAAATCTACAAAGCCACGTCCATAGTCATCTAACTTTTGCCTTTTGATAACATCATCCATAGTTTTGATAACACCATCCATAGTATCGAGCGCTTTATTTTCGAATTTGTCCTGTTTTTCTAAAACTTCTCTAAGCGCTCCAACTCCGCCGACAACTTCTTTGCCGATCATATCGAATCCTTTTGCGGCTATCTTGGCAACATCCTCAGCGCCATTTCGATAATTCTTGTTAATCATTTTATCCCTCCACTATTTGATATTTCCATTTAAAATCACTATCATAGATTTGCTCGTAGAGTTTTTCCCGCACATACTCTCGCTTGATTTCCTCTATAAACTTTGTATCGACAAAGAGACTTTCAATCGTCTTAATTAAACCGCCTATATCAAGCCGCTTCGCGCCTTCAAGCGGGTTTTTTGTCGCGATTGCGACGCCTGCGCAGAAAAGGACATTTGAGGCGCTTGATATGCAATTTGACGTAAGGAGTATCTTTCGCGTCCTCACCTGATAGAGCCGTATGTCGCCATCGGTTTTTTCATCATACAGGCGAAGATGTATAGCTTTTATTATCTCGTTGATTAGCAAGCTAATAACAAACTGTATAGCAATAATACCGACATCTTTCGCCACTATTCCGGCATACTTCTTGAATTTTTCGACATCGTTTGCGTGGGCGACTGCGTCCCACCCTTGTTCGAGCAAGTCAAGATACTTCTCGGCTTCCATAAAAGGGAGAGATAATCCAGTCTTAGTAAATTTGTCGGAAAGAAAATGCAATCCTTGATGAAAAACAGCGGCATATAAGCGCTCGTGTTCTATGTTGAAAATATCGTATGCTTCTTTTACTTTTGAAAAGATGTCGCTATACCCTTCTATAATAATGCCTTTTTCTTTGACAGTAAATGTATTAAGTGTAGGCAAATTATATGTTAGGCTGCGTGTCATTATATTAATCGTTCCAAATAACCAGCCAAGAATTTCTTGATGACCGAGGGTAAGAGCTCGATGATTATTTGGAGTTAATGGTACCGGCAATACTACCTCGGTTTTCATCGCGTCATACGGAACAGGGCGAAATAATATCTGCATGACTGTACGATACTCATCATCCGAATAATCTTTTTTGGCTTTATTCTTTGCTTCGTCATCAATTTGGCCGTATTTTTTATCATCTTTTCTCTTTTTATCTGCCAACTTATCGCCTTCTTTGGCGGTTAATTTCTCCTGCTTCTTATATGAAAAATCAAAATCCAACGGCATAATTTGCCCCATAATGATCCACTTAGCGCACAGCAAACCCGTGGCGACAAAAAGTAAGGACATATCTTTCTTGTTGGTTATTCCAGTCGCTTTTGAGAAATCTTTGTCTATATCGGTAAGCAACTCTCCTATGTTGTCAAATTTCTCACCAATACGAATGCTCTCCTTCCCCACAGATTCGAGGTGGTTTAACGCATCTGAAAAAGCGGCGTCTTTTTCTGCTTTGAGTTTCCGAAGCTCATCCGTAGGTTTTTTACCCATACATCCCCCGCACCTTCCCAGCCTCATCCTTCACCATCTCCACCAACTCTGGCGGGTTAAGCACTTTCACCGTATGTCCCTGTCCCAATACCCAGCGTAACACTTCAGGCATCTGAGTCGTGGTGAACTTCACCCTAACGCTGCCGTCCGGATTTTCCTCAACTTCCTGACTCTCATGCCATTTATGGTCCATGGCATAAGTCCCAATCTTCTTATCAACGAGAAACTCAACCGCGAATGGTTTGCGCGAGGAAGCCCATACGCCCATTTCCTTATCAAAATATTTATTCGGGTCAAAATCGGGCGGAATTGTAAACGGCTGTTTTGTGATACCGGCATTTCTGATTCGAGCAATGTTAAAAATGCGGGGTTCCTTTTTGTCATGGCAATATCCGATGACATACCAATTCCCCCTCTGGCAAACAGCATGATAGGGGTTCACTGTACGTTTAGCCCAAGTTGTTTTTTCAAGCGGACGGTACTCAAAGCCCATTGTTTTTTTTATTCTAAGAGCCTTGAATACAGCTTCAAAAACATCAGGATTTATGTTTCCGGCTTGGTCAGGGATAAAAGTCACATGGTTACTCAGAAGGCTTGAATCTACCGTTATTTGCTGAGGCATGGAATCCAGAATCTTGCTGAAAATGTTCCGCAAATGCCCTTCAAGCGGGGTATTGCGGTACTGCTCCAAAAGACGGTCAAAAAGCGCGATAGAAAAGAGTTCTCCCTCGGTCAAAAGAACGCTTTTAATGAAGAAAGTGGGGTCAGTATAGAAGTAACCACGGCGTAAAGCATCATATTCCACCGGGGCCTTGTAAAAAAGCCTTAGATACTCAATATCGCGCTGGATGGTTCTGGCGGTAACTTCCATCTTTTTGGACATGGAATCGGCGTTGGGGTATTTTCCTGAACGGATTAACTCGTCTATGAGGAGAATACGGTTAGTTCTTACTTTTTCCTCAGAATGAGTCCGTCCCATGACCTATAATCCACTTCCTTTAGTGTTTATATCCAGTTTAGCTCATTAAATACGACACCTAATGTCGTGGTCGTAAAATAGTTTATTTTTCACTTTTTGTTTGTGCCTTGGCTGATGATCCACAGAGAATTACAATAAAATCTTTAAAATAATACCACATTTATTTATTATAGACAAGAGTATGACGAATTGACATACGTGTTTAATACGTGCTACAATAAGAGTAGGAAACAAGGAAATGACATACGCCGAACTAAAAAGACTTTTGAAGAAATGCGGATGTTACTTTCATCATCAGGGCGCCCGTCACGAAATGTGGGAAAATCCTAAAACAGGAAAGCAGTTTCCGGTAGGGCGGCATGATTCCAAAGAAGTACGCAAAGGTACTTTGACATCAAT
>LIUH01000101.1:16482-16744 GCA_001462225.1 Fibrobacteria bacterium GUT31
TGCTCATTGAAGGGGACGGTTATTATGGCCAAGTATGTTTATCCTGCGATATTCACAAGTGAAAATGACGGAGGTTATTCAGTTTTGTTTCCTGATATTGAAAACTGCTATACCGACGGCGATGATATGACGGACGCCCTTGAAATGGCTGAGGATGTTTTGTGCTTGATGCTTTACGATATGGAGAAGACGGGAAAACCGATTCCCGCGCCGTCCGATAGCAAAAAAATTAAAGCGAATAATAACAGCGTTGTTTCACTTG
>LIUH01000101.1:16950-17200 GCA_001462225.1 Fibrobacteria bacterium GUT31
AAAAAAACGCTGACCGTTCCCATGTGGCTGAACGAACGGGCGGAACGCGCGAATATTAACTTTTCCGGTGTTTTGCAGGAAGCCTTAAAGACACGGCTGCACATTCAAAATTAACGAGTATTACGATTTACTTGGCAAGGTATTCCAAAGCCGATATAGTTGTAGTATGCTCAATACACTTGCTCTCTACCACGGAACAACTCACGATTTCGCGAAGATTGACGTATGTAGAGGAAAGCCATTCAAAGAT
>LIUH01000101.1:17408-19415 GCA_001462225.1 Fibrobacteria bacterium GUT31
CCTCACAGAATCTTACGAACGCGCGGAGTACATTTTCGATATGCTCCAATCCGAACAGTGCGGCAACTGGGAGCGATGGAGGGAGGAATAGCCGTGAAACTTAACCAAGTGGCGCATCTGCAAACCGAAGTCGCCCACGCTTATATGCGTGAGCGCAATCTCAAACCTGCGGACTTCGTTGACCTNNGAAGACGGCTATGAGCCGTTCCACTTGACGGGTACACAAGGCGTAATCGACGAAGTTGATGAATACGTTCGCATTCAGCGTGAACACGCGGAAGTTCATCGGTGAGACTTGCTGAACATTATGGCACCCCGGTTATTCTAACGGAAGTATATATTCCAGTTTAAAAATAGGCCGAAATATACTACAAATCAGCGGGAAACGGGAGTCGGACCCGCGACATCGACCTTGGCAAGGTCGCGCTCTACCACTGAGCTATTCCCGCAAGTTTTACGGCGTAAAAGCCGTAATTTTCCTTACCCTATCAAAAAACCGAAAAAGTGTCAAGCGCCTTTTTTTCAAAGTGAGGCAATTTACCCCAGGTAATCCGACAATCTCCGGTAGCACTGGTTCACGACGTGCTTTTGTTCCAGATCAACTTCCTCGCCAAGTTCATCGATCAGCGTTTCAAGACTGGACAGGCTCTCATTCAGGCTTGTGTGAAAGCCGCGCGAGGCCCGCAGCCAATAATTTCCCTCTCCGTCGGTAAAAAGACCGAGAAATCCCAATTCTTTTGAGTTTTTTTTCCATACTACAGGTTTCGCGAGACCGTCCAGATGATTTAAAAGCGCGGCAAGATCTTTTTGAGAGTTGAATGTCACCTTCCGCGGCAGCGCGCGGGAAAAAGCGTTTTCCACATCAAGAGTTGGGAGGAGCGAAAGAATTAGTTCGAGTTTTTCCCCTCCCAGCAATTGAAACTGGTTTTTTACTATTATCCTGCCTTTTAAGCCCTTGTACTGGAAGTTTCGCTGTGAGTAAACAGTGTCGCCTGAAATTTTATCGCGAATGGAGACTAATCTTTCCCACGGAAGCAATACAGTTTTCTTTCCCTTGACTGTAGTGATTTCGAACACTTCGCCTTCGATCTTTACATTGTTGGTAAAGTCCCGCGCCTTTTTCAGTTTCGCTGGTCTAAGTACATCTCCGCCGGACAGTTTGCCTGATTTTCCGTATTCGGCGAAAAATCCCGGACTTAGCCGCTCCAATACCGCCTTTGAAAGCGGAGAAACCGACATAGCGTACATTCTGGAAGTGCGTACGATCTCTCCGGCGACAATGAATGGCGGATCGACGCGAAACATCACAGAGCCGGGGTGAATTATGATTTTGTCCGCCGTTAAACTGCGGTAAGAGCCGATCTTTCCACGGCCTTCGCGCACACAGACGAACTGTATCATTCCTCGCCCGATACAGCACAAATAATCGTCAATTTCGTTTCCGGTAAGCGGCTGAGCTCTTTGATGAACGGGAATCTTCATCGTGGCAAGAATTTCCTCAAGCTGCGCCGTTACGTTCACGATTTCCGCCATTGCGCGCTCGTCAAGGTAATTTTTCTCGCAGAATTTTATTTTGTTTGTCGAATTGTTGTACGCTTTAAAAAGTTTTAAATACGAAACAAAGTCGCCATGGTCGTCGCGGAAATGGTGATGCGCCTGCCGCGCGTCGGTTTCTTCTCCCGGCGGCAGAATATACGGGCTTTGAGTTGATAAAAACGCGGCGGCGATGATGGTTTCCCGTATAACGCCGGGATAACGAAGGATTGCTTCAACAATAATGCGCGATTGGCGCGGCGCGAGGGGAAATTCTGTCATCAACTTGCCAATATTTGACAAACTGCGGTCGCTTTCAAGCGCCTCAAGCAGATTCAGTGTTTCAACTCCGCCAATTAGTCCTTCTTTTTCCGGCGCGGCGATAAAATCAAAATCTTCAAAGTTTGTAACGCCCAAATCCGCCATTCGCAGAATTACTTCCGATAAATCCGTGCGGAAAATTTCTTCGGTGGT
>LIUH01000101.1:19550-19945 GCA_001462225.1 Fibrobacteria bacterium GUT31
GCGGAAAATTTCTTCGGTGGTAAAAAGCGCGCGGTTTTCAAAATCTTTACGCGTATACAGCCTGTAACATGTTCCCTCCCGCGTGCGCCCCGCGCGTCCCTTGCGTTGGTTCGCCGACGCTTTCGAAATCGGCGCTTCTATCAGGCTGGAGGTAAACGTGCGCGGGTTGTACCAGTTTAGTTTCGCGAGTCCTGAATCGATTACGGCGGTGATTCCGTCAATCGTAACCGAAGTTTCCGCGATATTTGTGGAAATGACGACCTTTGTTTTGCCTTTTGGAGCGTCTTCAAAAACTTTTTCCTGTTCTTCCTTGCCGAGTCTTCCGTATAACGGAATAAGATGCAAATTTTTCCCGACAGAACTGAAGGCGAGACGATTCATGCAGTCCTTGATCA
>LIUH01000101.1:20041-20931 GCA_001462225.1 Fibrobacteria bacterium GUT31
TCCTTGATCATTTTTTCGCCGGAGAGGAACACTAAAATATCTCCTTCGCGCTTTTCATTTATAAAACGAGTGGTTATCGCTTCAATCTTTATTAAAATCGCCTCCGCCGAATTGCTGTTCGTTTCGGATCTTGTTTCCCTTTCATTGTTCTTTGAACCGTGTTTTTTCGGTTTATATCGCTCTTTTTGGTCGTTTTGGGGCGAATAAGCGCTTATTACAGGCGGATCGTAGATCAATGTAACAGGAAAACGCTGGGCGTCTATCTTTACAATGGGACATTCGCCGAAATATTCTGAAAAAACTTCGGCGTTTATTGTCGCGGAAGATATTATCACCTTAAAATCGCGCCTGCTTTCGAGCACTCGCTTGAGCAAACCGAGTATAAAATCAATGTTGAGGCTGCGTTCATGGGCTTCGTCCACTACAAGAAGGCTGTATTTTGACAGCCATGGATCAAGTTTCATCTCCTGCAAAAGAATTCCATCGGTCATTATTTTAATCTTTGTTTCATGATTGGTGCGATCGGCGAAGCGCATCTTGTAACCTATAAGCCCGGGGATGCTGGTTTCAGTTTGACGGGCGATGAATTCGCTCACAGACACGGCGGCAATACGCCTCGGCTGAGTTACACCGATGATTCCGTTTTGCGCGTATCCGGCTTCATAAAGTATCACAGGAAGCTGCGTGGTCTTGCCGGAACCAGTCGGGCTTTCCACAACAAGCGCCTGATTATTTTCAAGAGTCGATAAAATTTTTTGTTGATTTTTGTAGACAGGAAGTTCAATATAGTTCATAATATTTATCATAATGACTTGATAAAGAAAATCCAAGTTGTTATAATGTGTGTGAGCCTATGGAGGTTGTTAATGGCTAAACAGAAAAATGTTTAC
>LIUH01000101.1:21044-22712 GCA_001462225.1 Fibrobacteria bacterium GUT31
AAATGTTTACTTCTTCGGTCAGGGGAAAGCCGAAGGTGATGCAAAGATGAAAAATGTTTTGGGAGGTAAGGGAGCCAACCTTGCCGAGATGACTAATCTTGGAATTCCTGTTCCGCCGGGTTTTACGATTTCCACCGATGTATGCGCCGCTTATTATAAAAATAAAGAGAGTTATCCTGCGGGCATTAAAGAAGAAGTGGAAGCCGGTCTTAAAAGATTGGAATCAGTAATGAAAAAGAAACTGGGCGATCCCAATGATCCGCTTTTGGTTTCGGTCCGTTCGGGAGCGGCAGTATCCATGCCAGGTATGATGGATACAATCCTTAACCTGGGGATGAGCGACAAAGCAGTAAAAGGGCTTGCCGCGAAAACAGGTAATCCGCGTTTTGCGTGGGATGCGTACAGGCGTTTCATTCAAATGTACGGCGATGTTGTAATGGGTGTCGATCATGATCATTTCGAAGAAGCCCTTCATTCGATTAAGAAAGCAAAAAAAATTGAACTTGATACAGCGCTTACAGCTTCCGATCTTGAAAAACTAGTTGGTGAATACAAACAAATCGTTAAGAAACATACAGGCAAAGACTTTCCGCAGGCGCCTCTTGATCAACTCTGGGGTGCGATAAACGCGGTTTTTGGTTCATGGATGAACGAAAGGGCCATTAAATACCGCCAGATCAACGATATCCGCAACTTAATAGGGACTGCGGTAAACGTTCAATCAATGGTTTTCGGCAATTTTGGCGATGATTCGGGGACGGGCGTTTGTTTCAGCCGCGATCCTTCAACCGGCATTAATGAATTCTACGGTGAATATTTAATGAACGCGCAGGGAGAGGATGTTGTCGCCGGTATCAGGACGCCGGAAAGAATTTCCAAACTGGAAAAAGATAATCCCGTTATTTACAAACAACTTGTCGGAATTAAAAACCGGCTGGAAAAACATTTTAAAGATATGCAGGACATGGAGTTTACCGTTCAGCAGGGCGTGCTTTACCTTCTGCAAACCCGTAACGGCAAACGCGCCGGAACCGCGGCTGTAAAATGCGCCGTTGATATGGTAGCCGAAGGTCTAATCGACAAAAACACGGCTATTATGCGCGTAACGCCAGGCCATCTTGACCAGCTGCTTCACCCGATGATCGAACCGAAAGCCCAAAAACAGGCAAAAGTCCTTACAAAGGGCTTAAACGCTTCGCCGGGCGCCGCCGCGGGCAGAATCGTTTTTAACGCAAAAGATGCCGAAAATTGGCACAAAGTAAAGGACGAAAAAGTTCTTTTGGTGCGCAAAGAGACAAGCCCCGAAGATATAGGCGGAATGGTAGTTTCCCAGGGTATTCTTACTTCGACAGGCGGCATGACAAGCCATGCGGCTGTTGTCGCCCGCGGCATGGGTACTCCCTGCGTTGCCGGCGCAAAGGGCGTTGTTGTTCAGGGCAACACCGTAACTATCGGCGGCAAGGAATTTAAAGAAGGCGACTGGATCACGATAGACGGCTCTTCGGGAGAAGTGTACGAAGGCCATCTGCCGCTGGTAGCCGCGGCAATTTCAAAAGATATGAACACCTTCCTTAAGTGGTGCGACGAAGTGCGGAAGCAGTCGTCTCGCGGCATGATTAAGGGATTTGACGTAAGAACCAACGCCGACCAGCCCGAAGACGCGAAACG
>LIUH01000101.1:22896-23771 GCA_001462225.1 Fibrobacteria bacterium GUT31
GGAGCACATGTTCTTCGATAAAGATAAACTCATTCACTTCCGCGCGATGATTATCGCGGATACGGAAGAGGAACGCAAGAAAGAACTGAAAAAGATCCTTCCGCTTCAGCAGAAAGATTTCTTCGGTATTTTCAAGGCAATGGAAGGACGTCCTGTTACTATAAGGCTTTTGGATCCGCCGCTGCATGAATTTGTTCCGCACACAAAGGAAGAAATTGACGAACTTGCCGATTTCTTAAAAGTAGATCATGGAAAACTTGCTTCCAAGATAGGGACGCTTGTTGAAAGCAACCCAATGTTAGGACACCGCGGCTGCCGTTTGGCGGTAACCTATCCTGAAATTTACGACATGCAGGTAGAGGCAATCGCTCTTGCCGCGGTAGAGTGCGCGAAACAGAAGATCCCTGTGCATCCTGAAATAATGATTCCCATTGTCGTTACGGCAAGAGAACTTAAGCTTCTGCGCCCCAACGCGGAAAAAATTCTTGAAAGAGTGTTCAATGCGGCGAACGTAAAGGTTCCCGTAACTATCGGTACTATGATCGAAGTGCCGCGCGCCGCGATTCGTTCCGCGCATATCGCGAAATACGCGGATTTCTTCAGCTTTGGGACAAACGATCTTACTCAGATGACTTTCGCTTTCAGCCGCGATGATATCGCGTCATTCCTGCCCGTCTATCTGGAAAAAAATGTTCTTGACGTTGATCCTTTTAAAACGATTGACGCGGACGGCGTTGGCAGTTTAATGGAACTCGCGCTTAAAGAGGGAAGATCAGTAAAGCCGGATCTCAAGATTGGGATATGCGGCGAACACGGCGGCGATCCTGCGACTATTGACTTTTGTTATAGGACAGGGTTAAGCTATGTATCATGTT
>LIUH01000101.1:23905-24181 GCA_001462225.1 Fibrobacteria bacterium GUT31
TTCACCATTCCGGGTGCCGCTGGCGCGTCTTGCCGGCGCGCAGGCGGTTATAAATAATTCCGGAAAGAACATAATGGGAGGGGAAACAGCGAAGCCTGGAAAACCCGCCGCTGCCAAGGTGAAAGGCAGTAAAAAACCTGTTAAGGGGGACAAGAGGATGGCAGTAACATCTGCGAAGAAGCCTGCAGCGAAAAAGCCTGCGGCTAAGAAACCCGCTGCGAAGAAGACAGCGGCGAAGAAACCGGCGGCGAAAAAAGCCGTAAAGAAACCTGCGGC
>LIUH01000101.1:24397-26672 GCA_001462225.1 Fibrobacteria bacterium GUT31
AAAGAAACCTGCGGCGAAGAAAGCTGCAGCGAAGAAACCCGTTTTGTAATATAAAGAAGGGTTTCGGCATATAAAAATGCTTTGTTCATGAAGGGCCTGATCGTATAGATCAGGCCTTTTTTATTATAAAATTAAATAGCCAATAGCCGAAAACCGTGTTTTTATGGTAAAATAGTGTAATGTGATGGTTTCGCAGGGGACGTAAAATGACAAAGCATAGCCTGAAAAGCAAAATAATTCTCCCATCAGTCCTAATCCTTTTTTTTCTTGTTGTTTTTCTAACCGTTTATTCCCTGCGTGAATTTTTTAGTTTTACAAATTCTCTTGCGAAAGAAAATATCACCGTAACCGCAAATCAAGTTAAAAATTATCTTAAGGAATGTGAACGTGATTCAGTGGTGGCGGCGGTTTCAATACCGCTTTTTCCGGATGTTGTAAGAGTTGTCAGAGAACGTAATACCGCTGAAATAGTAAGAATTTTAACCCCCATGGTTGAATTGTACGAGGTGTCATATTTCACCGTAACGGATGAAACCGGAATAGTTCTCGCAAGAACGTATGCCCCCTCGCTTTTTGGCGATTCTGTTTCTTTCGTGCAGAATATAAAGGACGCGTTGAACGGCAAGATGTCCACGTATTATGAAACAGGTCCGGTTATAGATCTTTCTATCCATACCGGCGCGTCGATATTCGATGAAGACGGCGCGTTGATAGGCGTTATTTCAGCAGGCGTACGGCTTGATGAAAATATAGCGCTTGACAGGCTTAAAGAGCTTTTTCAGACAGAATTTTCCGTCTTTTTGGGTGATGAAAGAATTGCTACGACTTTAAGAAGGAATGATGAGCACATCGAAAGTTCTCCGCCCAGTTATGTTACTGCCAGAAACGTGCTTGAGGGAAGAAAGGATTTTTTTGGCGACTCTATTGTTTTGGGCGAACCCTTCAGCACATTTTGGCTTCCCCTCTTTGATTCTGAAAACAAAGCTTTCGCCATACTGGTTGTGGGTGTTTCCAATGCCAGGCTGATGCAAGTTATGCGTGACCTGATAAAAAGCTGCATCTTTATCGGTTTAATAGGGCTTACTCTTTCAATAGCGGTATTGATGTACATAATCACAAATATTACAGGGCCGGTGATCAGGCTGGCTCATCTGGTTTCTGATGTTACGCAGGGTAATATGAACATCAGTATCGACAGATCGATTGTCCCAAATGATGAAATTGGCCTGTTAATGTCCGGCGTTTATATGCTTATTGATGTTTTTAAACAGTCGAAAGGTTATGAGACGCAGTTACGTGAGAATGTACAGAAAGCTGAATCCGCATCCGGCGCCAAATCCGCGTTCCTTGCGAATATGAGCCACGAAATAAGAACGCCTATGAACAGTATTATAGGCTTTACCGAGCTGGCCCTGGACTCGTCCGTAAATGTGGAAGTTCCCCCTGAAGTCAGGGACTATCTTGAAAAGATCCGGACTAACGCGGAATGGCTGCTGCAAATTATTAACGATATATTGGATATATCAAAAGTTGAAGCCGGCAGGCTGGAGCTGGAACATATTCCATTTGATCTGAGCGAAATTTTTGCGCATTGCAGGACAATAATAACCCCGAAAGCCGTAGAAAAAGACATACAACTGCATTTTTATGCCGAGCCGTCAATCGGAAAACGCCTTACAGGAGACCCGACAAGGCTTCGCCAGATATTGACTAACCTTCTTACAAACGCGGTAAAATTCACGAATACGGGGATCGTAAAACTTTCATCGTCTGTTCAGAGTACGACCGATACAAGCGTAACATTGTACTTTGAAGTTAAGGACAGCGGTATTGGTATGACTTCAGAACAAGTGGCAAGAATATTTGAACCGTTTGTGCAGGCTGACTCAAGTATGACGCGAAAATACGGCGGTACGGGGCTGGGGCTTTCCATAACTAAAAATTTAATTGAGTTAATGGGAGGCAAATTGACTGTGGAGAGCACTTTAGGAATTGGCAGCAAGTTCTGTTTTTCTCTTTCCTTCGATACTACGGACATTCCTGAAGACACGCCGAAACAAGAAGTGGTAACAGCGGGCAGAATCGAAAAACCTGTTTTTGAAGGCGAAATTCTGGTATGCGAAGATAACTCCATGAATCAGATTGTTATAAGCGAGCTTCTTTCAAGGGTGGGGCTAAAGGCAATAATAGCGGAAAACGGCCTTGAAGGCGTAAACATGGTGCGCAGCCGCATGGAAAAAGGCGAAAAGCCTTTTGATTTGATTTTCATGGATAT
>LIUH01000101.1:26800-36326 GCA_001462225.1 Fibrobacteria bacterium GUT31
GATTTGATTTTCATGGATATACAGATGCCGGTAATGGACGGGCTTGAAGCCGCGCCGCAGATTGAAAAACTGAAAACCGGCACTCCCATAGTGGCAATGACGGCTAACATTATGTCCGGGGAAATGGAACATTACAGGGCAAACGGGATGCCTGATTTTATAGGTAAGCCGTTAACTTCGCAGGAACTGTGGCGCTGTCTGTTGAAATACCTGACGCCTGTTAACCGTAATAATGTAAATAAAAATACGCTGACAGAGGCGGATGCGCTGTACATGAAAATGCTTCAGCAGCATTTTTTAAACAGCAACCGGAATAGATATGAGGAAATTGTCAAAGCTTTGGAAGTCGGAGACATAAAACTGGCGCACAGGCTTGCACATTCATTAAAAGGCAATGCGGCGCAGCTTGGAGAAACCGGCCTGCAGAAGGCGGCTTCTGATGTGGAAGGCCGGCTCAAGCACGGAGAAAACCTTGTTACGGGAGAACAGTTGGAAACTCTCAAGTCTGAATTATCCATTTTTTTGGATAAACTTTCATTAATTGTCAGGTAATTTTAAAATGGAGCCTGAAGCCGTTAGGGAACTAAGGAACAGGATGGATGTATGGTGACGGACAAAGAAAAAAGGAACTCTCTGCTTATCGTTGACGATGAAAATTCGAATCTTAAAGTTCTTTCTCATATTTTAGGATCGGAGTACGCCATTTACACGGCGACAAACGGCAAAAGCGCCATTGAAAAAGCCAAAGAATATCGACCTGATCTTATTTTACTTGATATTTTGATGCCCATAATGGACGGGTATCAGACGCTTGCCGAGATAAAAAACAGTGAAGAGATTAAAGGAATCCCTGTTATTTTTATAACGGGACTTTCCAGCGACAAGGATGAAGAAAAGGGGCTTTCCCTTGACGCGGCGGACTATATCACCAAACCTTTCAGCGCCACAACTGTAAAGCTAAGGGTGCGAAACCAAATTCAGCTTGTCAGGCTGCATAGGGATTTGAAAGCCGCGGTAAAGGACGCCGAAGCCGCGAATCGCAGCAAATCCGTCTTTCTGGCTAAAATGAGCGATGAAATTCGTACGCCGTTAAATGCAATTATGGGTTTCTCGGAAATTCAACTTAACAAGGATTCCCTTGCGCAGGATACAAGGGACGCGTTCACAACGATTTTCAATTCGGGCAATTTGCTCCTTGGCATTATCAACGATATACTTGACTTTTCTATGATAGAGGCGGGAAAACTGGAAATTATTTCCGGGCAGTACAATTTCGAAAATATGATAAATGACGTCATTTCCTTAAATGTAAATAAATACGGAGACAAACCTGTAAAATTCATTCTTAACGCAGATGAAAAAATTCCATCGGCGCTTATCGGCGATGTGGTCCGCATTAAACAGATTTTAAATAATCTTCTTTCCAACGCTTTTAAATATACAGCCGCAGGAGAGATAGAACTGTCGATAACTCTTGATTCGTCTGCTTCGGCCTCGTCATATGACGAAGCATATGACGGCGACGGAAAAAGCGGCGGTGATTTTGTAATGCTTGTTTTCCGTATGCGTGACACAGGGCAGGGAATGACAGCCGAACATTTGGAAAAGCTGTTTGACGATTATTCCCGTTTTAATACGCAATCCAGCCATGAAGCCGGTGAAACCAGTCTTGGCATGAATATCCTGAAAAATTTATTGCACATGATGAACGGCAGTATTCTGGCTGAAAGCAAGCCCGGCAAGGGCTCTGTGTTTACAGTTCGTTTGCCGCAGGGCTCTGTCGGCGCCCCGGCGTTGGGCAGGGAAACGGTTGAGAAACTGCGGCAATTCTGCGTTAGCCATGAATTAACAACGAAAAAGGCGCAGATTGTCAGCGAACCTCTGCCTTCTGGAAAGGTTTTAATTGTGGATGATATTGATATAAACCTTTATGTCACAAGAGAAATGCTTCTGTCATACGGCCTACAGGTTGATACCGCGATAAGCGGCGCCGAAGCTATTGAGAAGATAAAGCAAAATGATTACAACATTGTGTTTATGGATCATATAATGCCGGGAATGGACGGCATTGAAACAACGCTTAAAATAAGAAAACTGGGGCCTAAATATGAGAATATCCCTATCATTGCGTTAACAGCCAATGCGGTTTTCGGCGTGAAAGATATGTTTTTGGCCAACGGATTTAACGATTTAACATTAAAACCCCTGGGTATGCATGAATTAAATAAAATCCTTAAAGAATGGATGAGGCCCTAAAAAGGCTTTAACAGCCGATCCACATCTAAACCTGTTCCTCTAAATGCCGATAAGTGAAAGGAAGGGAAGAAATTTCTCTTACCGGAGGTTGGCTTGATCAGAGGGTGGTATACCGCCGCAAGCGGAATGAGGGCGCAGCAATGGCGGCTCGACGCCGTTGCTAACAATTTGGCAAACGTGGACACGGACGGTTACAAACGGGATGTAGCGGCTTTTAAAGCCTTTCCCGAATTGCTGCTCAGACGGCAGGATGATGACGGTGTTTACCATATACCGTTTGGTTCGGCGGACGCCGCGCCCATCATCGGGAAAATGGGAATGGGCGTTGAACTGAACGAACTGTACACCTGCTTTGAACAGGGCGCCCTTAAAGAAACTACAAGCGATTTTGATCTTGCTATGGATGGAAAGGGATTTTTCGCTGTCGCCACTCCCTATGGCGAACGTTATACAAGGAATGGTTCTTTTGTACTCGGTAAGGAAGGTTATCTTGAAACAAAAGAAGGCTATCCGGTGCTTGGCGAAAACGGCCCAATCAGAGTCCGGGCCAATAATTTTCAAATAGACAAAGATGGCAGTATATGGATTAACGCGGCCTATCCGAATGAACCTGAAGTAATGGTAGGCAGGGAAACCAATCTTTGGGAAGATACGGTTCTGCTTGATACCCTTAAAATAGTCGAGTTTGAACTTGACCGCTATCTTGAAAAACAGGGTTCCAGTCTTTACCGTGAAAGTGAAACTTCCGGCCCTGCTATGGTAATGCTGGAGGGCGAACGTCCCAGAGTTTTTCAGGGTTTTCTTGAGGCTGCAAATGTCGATCCTGTGGTGGAAATGGTTCAGATGATCGAAGTAAACCGCGCTTATGAGGCAAATCAGAAAATGATCCAGACCGAAGATTCGGCGCTGGGTACATTAATAAATCAAGTGGCTAAATTCAGCTAAATATAAAGGGGTAGAGGTAGAACTATGGTTAGAAGTTTATGGACAGGCGCATCCGGCATGATAGGCCAGCAGGCCAATATTGATACAATTTCAAATAACCTTGCAAACGTGAATACCCACGGTTATAAATTACAGAGGGCGGATTTTGAAGACCTTATCTACCAGACTGTAAAAGTAGCCGGTACTCCAGCGACGGAGGATACCGTAGTTCCTGTAGGTATTCAGATGGGCCACGGCGTAAAGCTTGCGGACACAAAGCGCGTTTTTACGCAGGGCGCGTTACAGAATACCGGCGTGGCTACCGATCTGGCAATTGCAGGCGAAGGTTTTTTCAGAATACAGATGTACGACGGCAGTATGGCCTATACACGTAACGGCAACTTTCAGGTTGATTCTGACGGACGCATGGTTACCAGCAACGGTTACTGGCTAATACCGGATATAATTATGCCGGAAGGTTTTCTGCCCGACAAAATAAACGTCACCAAAGACGGCAGAGTCAGCGTGCAGGTTCCAAGTGGCACTGATGTTGTGGAAGTCGATGTGGGCATGATTGAACTGTACCGCTTTCCAAACCCTGTGGGTCTTACCGCGATAGGTGAAAATCTGTTTAAAACAAGTCAGGCTTCCGGGGATGCCATTGCCGGCGTTCCGGGTTATGAGGGCATGGGTACTCTCCAGCACAAATTTCTGGAAATGTCCAATGTCCAGATAGTACAAGAGATGGTTAATCTTATTGTCGCCCAGCGCGCCTATGAATTTAATTCACGCACTATTCAGACAAGCGACAATATGCTTGGAACCGCAACCACATTAAAGAGGTAGGATGATATATGGAAATAACAGGACTTGGCTCATCTGTTTTGGATAGTTATCGTTTATCATCTGCTTCTGCTATTCACAGCCCAGAAAACTTCGCAAGTATCCTTGAGAGAGCTGCTGCAAACCGGGACACTGATGAAGTTTCAGGTAACGCAGGCGTTGCTGCAAATTCTGCCGGAACGCTAATTGATAAAAACGACAAACTCTACCAGCTTTGTCTTGAGCTGGAAACATTTATAGTTAAAAGTCTTGTAAACGGCATGAGAAACACAGTACAAAAATCCGGCTTAGTTGATAACAGCTTTGCCGGAAAAATGTACGAGGACATGCTTTATGATGAATACGCCAAAGATTTTACCAAGAACGCGAACTTTGGCCTTGCAGAACAGGCCTACAGGCAGTTAAACAGTCTTTTATAACGCTATGAGTGAAAAAAACGAACGGTGTAAGACTGAAAAAGTTAAATTTTCAATCGGCGCAAAGCTTACATTAATTGTTTTCTTTATCTTAACAGTTTCACTTGGTTTCATTATTGCGATGGTTTCATTGTTAGACCGTTCGGATCTGCGGATTTCCGCCGAAGAAAATAATCTTGAAACAAACCGCCGCCTGGTAACCGAAGCGGAGTTGATCCTTGTAAATATACGATCCAATTCACGCGTACTATTGCAGACAATTAATGCCATGGGGCCGGAAACAAACATTGCCCGGGAAACGGTGGACTACTTTTTTAACGAAAACCCGCAGGCGGCGGCGCTGTTCTTTGTTATTCCCGGCAAAGGGGAACAGGTACTGATAAACAAACAGTTCTTTTCTTCCCGTGTAGTTGTCGAAGATCTTGCGTTTTCTTTCTTTGAGAACCAGAGAAGTACGCTTGAACGCGCCGCCCGCGGAGAGACATTGCTTGCCAACGCGGCGCCGCATTTTTCGTATCCTTGTTTAGCACTGTTTTTTTCATGGCAGAGCGGAGAAGGAGGAGGCGTTCTGTTTTCTTCCGAAACACTGAATAGTATTTTTGGTTCCGGGAAAAGTCTGTCTTACATGATTAACACTAACGGCGATATTCTGGCACATTCTAATTTTTCTCTTGTACGCTCGGGAACGAACATCAGAAACGAAGATTTTATCCGTTACATTCTTAACAGCACGGAGCGGAACAGTCAGAGGTTAGTTGAGTCCGATTCCAGCTTCCTGCAGGTTTACAAAAGTCCTGTAAGAAACGGCGTTTTTTACTCCGTGTGTGAAAACATAAAACAGGTATATGAAAGCGCGAGACAGAGAATTCTTCCATTGTTAAAAAAGGCGGCCGGTTTTATTCCGGCGCTTGACATCAGGGACAATACAGGCGAAGGCAAAAAAAACCGCCACTTTGTGGCATTCGCCAAATTAAACATCACCGGCGCCGGAGTAATTTCAACTACCGGATACGACAGGGTTTTTGAAGGAGTCACCGCCGCTACAAGGCGTAATATTTACCTTGCAATCGCTGTTGTAAGCATTTCGATAATTTTCATTTGGTTTTTCTCTAAAACAATTTCCAATCCTCTTAAAAATCTTGCCTGTGCAGCTAACAAAATAGAAAACGGCGTATTTGATCTGGAATTCAAGCCAAAGAGAAACGACGAGATTGGCGTTTTAACTTCCGGCTTCGGCAAAATGTGTTCGGCGTTACAGGTTTTCGGCAGGTTTTCCAACAGGGAAGCCGCGGTAAAAACCATGCGCGGAGAAATAAAGTACGGCGGTTTTCCGAAGTACGCCACTGTCCTTTTTTCGGACATTGACGGGTTTATTGCGAAACTTGAAAATTTTACAAAAATTTTTCATGATGAGGCATATAGCAAAATCGTTCGCTGGCTGAACAGTTACCTTGCCGGCATGAACGACTGCGTTGAGAAAGCAAACGGCGTGGTGGATAGATTCTCCGGCAGTGAAGTAATGGCCCATTGGGGAACCGTCTGCACTGCGGGTAGTCCGCGCAAAGACGCTTTTAACTGCGTCAAAGCCGCGTTGATGATGCGTAAAGCGCTTTACTTTATGAACAAGGAGCGCAAGGCGGATGATCCTGCTGACCCTTTGATCAAAATGGGATGCGGTATCAATTCCGGTATTGTTACCGCCGGACAGCTCGGCGGCGATAAACGCGTGGATTATACGATTTTCGGCGATCATGTAAATCTCGCGTCCGACATTGAAGCGCTGGCCGGATCCGTGGATGCCGATATTCTAATCTCCGAAGATACCTGGCGGCTGGTTGGTGATAAATTTCTTACCGAAGAAATGCCTTCCGCAATAATAAAAGATAAACCTATGCGGATATTTGCCGTGATAAATTTTAAGGGAGAGTCCAAAGGGCCGCATACTATGGCCGAAGTACGCGAACTCCTTCGGTAAAAAAAATGAGCGATAAAAAACTTGAACGTTCCGGCCGTTTCCGGTTTGTGGATTTTCTTATAATTGTTGTTTTTCTCTCTATCGCCGCCGTATTCGTCTATTTGTTAGCTGACGATCTGACATATACGTTTAATTCGCGGGAGGCATATCTTTCTGATTTATCGTTAAAAAAAGCGCCGCCGGCAGTGGCTATACCGCCCGAAGTGCCGCAGATTAGCATTGCCTCCGCGGCAGTAAAGCCGGTGGCTGAAGAACCAATGCACGAAGAACCACCAGCGAAAGAGCCGACGCCTGTAGAAACTCCAACTCCTGCGCCGCAGGTTAGTCCTCCTCCGGTTGCCGCACCTTCTCGGCCTACAGCGCGTTCCAGTTCTTCTTCGACGGCCGCTTCTTCCCAGCCTGCGATGCGTTCCAGTTCTCCTCAGGCAGCTGCTCCGCCTCCGCTCCTGCCCTCTCCGAGGAATATGCAGCCGGCGAGGGGCACTGACTTTAGCCTTGAGGAATTACGGGCCGGTGAAAACATCACTTTTAGCTGGACGGCGGTACAGGGAGCCAACGCTTACATTTTTTATCTCTACCGGCAAACAGCGTCAGGACAACCACAAGTTATACGCACAAATCTGGTATACGCTCCCAGTTATACGATGACAAATCCCGGAGTGTTGAGCAGTGGGACTTTTATCTGGAAAATTGAAGCTGTATATATCGGCCGCGGTAACGTAATTGAACGAAGCGGAACACAGGGAGAAAGTTCGTTTGTAGTGGAGTAAATGGGCTATTTTGACTGTTTCTAAAAATCCTAAAGCCCTAAATGCATTCTAACCGTGTCTTCGACTTTCACCAAATCAACGGAACTCAAAACGCTGATATATTTCTTTAAGCGGTTTTTATCGGCGGTCATTATTTGATCAGCCATTAGTTTGCCAGTCGTTCCACCCACATCAACCAAAACATTACATGGGTAAACTCGTGATATATTACTGGTGAATGGAACGACTACCACTCGTGAAAGAGCAATATTTGAAGCGTCATTGCTTATGATGACTGCCGGTCTTGTTTTTTGTGTTTCGCTTCCGAAAGCAGGATCAAAATCAACCCACCAAACCTCACCGCGTTTCATCATCAATCCCGTTCATAAGCCCGTTACACCATTCCATAGCTTCACGTTCATATTCTTCATCTGCTGCCATTGCCTTGTAACCGTCTTCCAATTCCGTTTGGGTATAAGAACGTTGGGTAAATCTAGTTTGAACAAACTCGGCTAATAAATTCCCTATGGTTTGTTTTTCAACCATGGGCATAAGAGTATCATAAAGCGTTTCCTCTACATTAAGTGTTAGTTCCCGTAGCATTTTTATACCTCTTTATTACGCCGCTCCAGCAGCGAATTAAATCTAACGCCTCTGCGAAGCGGAGACGATACATCCTCAATGGTTAATTTATTATACAAGTTCCAAAATCATATTACAAGTACGGTACGCCGTTTGAATAGAAAAGAAGCCGTTTATAAGTTCAACGTCTGGTTTTGAAAACTCAACATCGGGCTTTACATTCCATTGTTTTACCTTGTAATCTTTATATCATCAAACCAGACAGTTATACCCTTCATGTCCATCCGTTCTGCGTAAAATTTCAACCCCCTTACATTAGCCCATGAAAATTCTCCCCGTGGATTAAGCCATTGTTGTGTAGCATTAACCCATGCTCCTTGTTCCTGCATATTTCGAAGCGGTATGCGTATTGTTTGCCATGTGCCACCAGCAGGAAGACTTACCGTGTAACTCATTCGCCAGGGATTTGAAGATGGGGTTTCAGGGTTTATAAAACATACATCGAAACTTACAGAACTGGTAGAGCTCGCCTTGAATTCCAAATAATAACCTTCCGAAACAAGCCTTGTATAATCTTCAGAAGCAGAATCAAACTCGAAATGATCATACCGGTTGGCATTTCCCCACCGTATCGCGTATTGTCCCTGTGTCCTATTTGTATCATTCAAACTAAAATCGGCACCATTACGGTAAGCAAAATGTTTCTGGTTGAGAAAGTCATCGTAGATTGTAAACCCTGTATTAAGCGGCTGACGCGGTGTTTGCGATATTTCATATTTCAATGAATTATCATTGTATAAAGAATCAAATGAACCTAAATCTGTAAAAACTGGTTCTTGATTAATACCAATTACCCCCAAGGGAGTTCTGCCGCCATTATAGTAATTTGTATTGGCAAATCGGATTGACGGCTTATTTCCGGCAGGGTCAACAATGGAGATCGCGACGATATATGTGCCATTTGGAATATTTTCAGATGAATCAATTCTGCAATAGATTGTGTTAATTTCATTCGGCAGCCATTTGGTGATGTCAATGTCAGTTAATATTTTACTAAAAATTAGTTCGCGCCTTTGATTTAATAAACTTATCTCAACAGGCCATTTATAATAAAACGGAGCTGAACCTACATTTGAAATTTTCAATCCTATTTCAATGTTTTCTCCAGAATCTTTCGTTTTATTGAAAATAGCCGAGCGGATGACAAACCGGTATCCCAATGCTTTCTGTATATTTGCCGCATTTCTTTTCAGAGATTGATCGTTTTGATTATATCTTGATACCCACCCAAGACTGGAGGCATTGATTTTTTTTATCCAGCTAATTAAAACATCAGTATAATTATTATTACCAACTGTTTCATCAGGGGTTTTACCGACCAATGAAGCATCGGGGAGATCATAAGCTACTTCACCGCTTGTCATTTGTGTTCGCCAGACATTTCTTTTTATAATCCCATTTCCGTCAGTAAGATCACTTGAAATTGCAAATGCATCCCAAAAATACCCAAATTGATAATTAGTGAAGGCATAAGGATAACGTACCATAACTTTTTTATTGCGAAACGCGGACTGAAATGCGTCTCCAAGTACTTTTTGTACAGATGCTGGAATCTTCATATCGTTTCGCAGCGGATAAAGATGATGTTCACCCCAATTCCCCCATAGGCCTATTTCAATAGCAGCAACTCTTGGATCATTGTCCCACGCTTCGCCAAGTTTCCGTACAAAAACAGCCAGCCTGTCCATCAATTCTCTGGTAGTCCACCGTGAAACCAAATC
>LIUH01000102.1:0-217 GCA_001462225.1 Fibrobacteria bacterium GUT31
TGCCTTCCTTGTCGGCAAAACGGTTGAACCTTGGATACTTAAAGACCCTCACTTTTATATAATAACAGAAAAGGAGACTGGTTTCAACGCCGTAAATCCGTGCTACATCGCTGTCTAGTATGACAGGCATACGCGTGACAGCTAAATTCAATATTTTTCAATAATCTCGTTGATTTCGCTCAAGATTTGGGTAGTTGATTGGCTAATGTGCTTTTTA
>LIUH01000102.1:401-642 GCA_001462225.1 Fibrobacteria bacterium GUT31
GCTTTAACTTGTTTTTGGAGTTGTCTCTTTGAGGAATGAGCCATTCTTGTGTTTACTTGTTTAATTTCAGTTAAAGTGCTATTTCCTGTCCTGCTTTTGAAGAAAAGGTATGGTTCGATTCTTAAAATTTTGGCTATTTTCTCAATCACTTCCATAGAAGGAAACTTCCGCCCAACTTCAATTTCCCCAATATAACTATGCGCTGTGCCGCAATAATCGGCCAGTTTCATCTGGGATAAAC
>LIUH01000102.1:784-7179 GCA_001462225.1 Fibrobacteria bacterium GUT31
TTAAGATTTTGGACAAAAATCTGCTTCAAAGTCATTTTTTATACTAATAGCCATTAGAATTACCTCCCAATAAGCCAATAGTGGCTATTTATACCTCTTGACAAAATATAGCTATTAGTGGGTATTCTAAAAGAAGCAATTTTCCAATGCAAAGGAGTATTTTATGAAAAAGACAATCAAAGTGTTCGGGATTATCGCCCTTGTCACAGTAATCGGCTTTTCAATGATTGTCTGCGACAACGGCGGCGGAGGTGGCAACAGCGATAATAATAATAGTGGCAATAATGGTAACGGCGGCAACGGTAATAACAACAATGGTAACAATAACAGCGGAACCGCCGCGGTCTATGTATCGGGCTATTATTGGGGCAGCAATGACAATTCTACAGCCTGTTACTGGAATGACGGCACAAGAACATACCTGAACGTACCGTCAGGAGCCTTTGGCTATACCTCCGGCATCATCGTTCAAGAAAACAATGTCTATGTATCGGGCTATTATGCGGACAGCAATTATACAGCCTGTTACTGGAAAAACGGAATAAGAACAGACCTGAGCGTACCGGACGAAATCAAGGATTTTTTTGATACCACCGAAGCCACCAGCATCGCTGTTCAGGGAAACAATGTCTATGTATCTGGCAGTATCGGCATCTCTCATGAGGTAGTAATACCATGTTACTGGGTAAACGGAACCTGTTACTGGATAAACGAAACAGAAACAGGCCCATACCTGAGTTTACCAGATGGATTCGAGTATGCCGAAGCCTCCGGCATCGCCGTTCAGGGAAACAGTGTTTATGTTTCGGGTTATTATGAGGACAGAAATGGGTATGGTACAGCCTGTTACTGGGCAAACGGAACAAGAACAGACTTGAGTGTACCGTCCGGAGCCGTGTATGCCTATGCCGCCGGCATCACCGTTCAGGGGAATAATGTCTATGTATCTGGCCTTTATTATGACAGCAACGGTTATCCTAAAGCCTGTTACTGGAAAGACGGATCAAGAACAGACCTGAGTGTACCGAATGGAACCGGGGGCTTTGCTATCGATATCGCCGTTCAGGGAAACAACATCTATGTATCTGGCTTTTATTGGGATAACGATAATAGTACAAATGTTACAACCTGTTACTGGAAAGACGGATCAAGAACAGACCTGAACACATCCCCTAATACAGAAGCAGATGATAATAATGCTTATAAAATCGCCATCTATGACGGTAAAGTCTATGTAAGCGGTACTTATGAAAATATTAAAGCCTGTTACTGGGTAAACAGCACAAGAACAGACCTGAGCGTACCGACTGGAAATAATGGGAGAGCCACCGGTATAGCGGTGGCGGCGCAGTAGGACGCGTAGCAGTTATCAATGAACAATTATCAGTTAACAAATAACAATTGCGCTGGTAGTAGGCGTTGCGTATTGCCAACACGCTTCGCTTGCTACCGCCGCACATTGTTCGTTGGTATGGCAATCTTTTTGGCGCTCTTTATAAGCGGTTGTACAACCACAACGACAACCGCGCCTTTTTACTACAGTAACAATTCAAACTATGACTTTATTATTTTGGGTGAAGTTACCTACGAAAATTCCTCTAAAATCGGATTTCAGGAACTGTTAAAGGCGGCGCGCTCCAAATACAAGGATTGCGATTATGTAATAGACATAATGATTGATTCAGAAACCACTACGACAACGTCTATATTGTCCTTTTTATTTCCGCCCAGTGTTTCCGTTAAATACATAATGAGGGGAATAGCAATACAGTATATTCAGAATATTCCCGAAGGCAGTGAAATTTCATCTCCTGCCCAAAACCCAGTAACCGGTACCAGAGCTTCCACTCAGGCTGTTATTGCAGACAACAGTACCAGAGTTTCCACACCAGTCATCATTACAGACAGAAGTACCGGAGCCCCACCGGCCCGTATCAGTATTGCGGACAGCTACACCGTGGAAAGACTATCCGGACAGGTTCATCGTTATTCAGGAGACAGGTGGGTATTTATAAGGGTGGGAGAAGAACTTGGTAAAGATACCCGTATTCGTACAGGTATGAACTCATCCTTGGTTCTGGTGAACGGAAGTACCACCATTACCATTCCGGCAGGAAACATAGGCAGCATTGATTCCCTGATTGCATCTGGTATGGAATAAATAAATTTACAGATAACACGGTAAAGGAGAAAAACATGAAGACAGGTAAAACACAACAAGCGCTGCTCGCGGTTGCGCTGGTACTTGGTCTTGTCTTCCTGTCCTGTGGTGACGGTAATGAAAACGACGAAGAAGATACTAACAACAGCAGCCAAACAGACGGCAATGGCAACAACGGTGGAAACAGTGATAACGGCGGCAATAATGGTGGCAACGGTGGTAGTGACAACGGCAATGGAAGCAACGGCGGTAATGACGGTATCAGCCTCATCACCAGTATTGCCTATGGCAACGGCAAGTTTATCGCTGTCGGCGGCACCATCGGCTATGAAATAATAATAGCGTATTCCGCTGACGGTGTAAACTGGACTAAAGCGGCGAGCCACCCGTTCGGCACCGGATTGATAAATAGCGTTGCATGGGGCAACGGCAAGTTTGTCGCAGTCGGTTCCGGAAGCAATGACAAAAGAGTAATAGCTAATTCCACAGACGGCGTAATATGGACTGAGGTAACAACTGCTGTTTTTCCCAACAGAGACATCTACGTCATAGTCTGGGGCGCCGACAAATTTGTCATAGCCGGCCAATACGGCAGTCATAGCGGTATGGCGTATTCCGCGGACGGAGTAACATGGGCAGACGTACCAAATACATCCAACGCTCTCGGCAGCAGCGTTGTTATTGAACAATTAGGCTGGGGAGATGGTAAGTTTGTCGCGGGCACAAATAATATGGCATACTCCACTGACGGCATAACATGGACTAAAGCGGCTAACAACCCGTTTGGTGCAGTAATGATCGACAGCCACGTTGCCAGCGGCAATATCTACGACTTTGCATGGGGTAACGGTAAGTATGTCGCTGTTGGCTATTATAATACGCCTATCGCTGGTTATCAGAATACAAATGGCAGGATAGCCTATTCTACAGACGCGAATAACTGGGCTGTCGCAGAGGACACCACATTCGGTAAAACCACCGTTTTCACTGTTACATGGGGCAACGGCAGATTTGTCGCCGGAGGCATCGGCGGTAAAATGGCATATTCCACAGACGGCGTAACATGGACTGCGGTAGCGAACAGTAAATTCGGTGATGCCGTCATCCGCGACATTGCCTGGGGCAACGATAAGTTTGTCGCAGTCGGCTCGCAGAGCAAAATTGCGTATTCCACGGACGGCATAATATGGACGGCAGTAGCGAACAGCCCGTTCCCTTAGCTCAGGCGAAGGCAGCGGCGCCGGCTCTACTTTTCAGAGTTAACGCATATGGTGACACCAGAATTTCCCCCAGACCAGAAAATTAATAATAAAAACTCAAAAATCCATGATAAGATAAGCTAAAGGACTTGAAATTATGAACAATACCCCAAAAAGTAACCGGCTGACCTTCGGCTTGGGCACTATCGGCAGGGACATGGTTTATTCCCTTATAAGCATGTACCTTATCTTCTACCTTACCGACGTTATAAATTTACCCACCGGTACTCTGTGGTGGGTGGCGGGTATTATCCTGTTTGCCCGTATTTTTGACGCCTTAAACGATCCTTTTATGGGTTTCATCGTTGACAACACCCGTACGCGCTGGGGCAAGTTTAAACCGTGGATCGCGATTGGCGCGTTGTTGACGTCTGTTTTTACCGTTCTCCTTTTTTCGAATTTTAACCTTGAAGGCGGCGCATTTGTCGCCGCTTTCGCCGTGTTCTATCTTCTGTGGGGAATCAGCTTTACAGCTAACGACATTTCCTATTGGTCGATGCTTCCGGCCCTGAGCGTCGATCAAAAAGAACGCGAAAAGATCGGGGCAATTGCCCGTATTTGCGCTAATGTCGGCCTTTTCTTTGTAGTAGCGGGTATTGTGCCCCTTACCGGAATATTGGGACAGCGGTTCGGCTCGCTGCAAAATGGCTACTTTGTTTTTGCCGTTATGGTGACATTGATTATGGTTGCGGGGCAGTGCGTAACGCTGTTCGGCGTAAAGGAGACGGGTATTGTCGTAAACATGAAGCAGAGCACTCCGTTACGCGAATTACTGCGCATTATTTACAAGAACGACCAGCTTTTCTTTACTGCCGTCGCCATGTCGCTCTTTATGATAGGCTATGTCACAACAACCAGTTTTGGTCTTTATTTTTTCAAATACGCCTACGGCGACGAGGGGATGTATTCGATCTTTGCCCTGATTTTGGGATTATCGCAAATTTCCGCCCTTGTCGCTTTTCCTCTTTTCAGCAAACGTTACGAACGCAAAACCCTGTATACCGCCGCCATCGTCCTGATTACGGCAGGCTATATTATCTTTTTTTTCGCGCCGGTCAGTACGATGCTGTTTATCGGAGCGGCGGGCATTTTAATTTTTGTGGGGCAGTCGTTTGTCCAGCTTTTAATGCTTATGTTTCTTGCCGACTCTGTGGATTACGGACACTGGAAACTGGGGAAGAGAAACGACAGCATTACTTTTTCGCTGCAGCCGTTTATCAATAAAATGGGCGGCGCTATCTCCAGCGGGGTTGTTTCCGCTGTGATAATTGTCTCCGGCATCAAGGACGCGCAAACGGCTGCCGACGTAACTCCCTCAGGGCTTTTTATGATGAAGGTCGCAATGCTTGTTTTCCCGCTTTTGTGCATAGCGGGCAGTTATGTTATCTACCGGATGAAGTACAAAATCGACAGCCGGTTTTACGGGCAGATACTTTCCGATCTGCGCGAGAGAGGCGAAATAGACGCTTAAATAAGGGGAATTTCCGTAAGAATCGTCCAAAAATTGACATTATTTATCCCTTATTTTACGCCGTTAATAAAAAAGTGAGTTTTTTTTAGATTTTTTTGGTTTTTTAGGAGGAAAAATTGTGAATTTACCGTTAAGCCATCTTGACTTAATAGCTTTTTTATAGGATATTAAATATATGAGTGATTATCTTGATCCCAACAATGAAGAGCTTCTGAAAGACTTTTTCAGCGAGGCTCAGATGCAGGTGGATACATTGGAACAGAATGTTCTGGTTCTTGAAAATGAAGGCGCCAATAAAGACGCTGTAGACGAGATTTTCCGGGCGGTTCATACTTTAAAAGGTGGATCCGCGACTGTGGAAATGATGGAACTATCACATTTTGCCCATCTCGTAGAGGATGTTTTTGACGCTATCCGCTCGGATCAGATTTCCGTTAACGGAGATGTGGTAGATACGCTGCTTCAAGCCATAGATGTAATCAAACTAATGCTTGATAAACGTATGAACGGCTCTGTTTATCAGGATGATACTTCCCAGATTGAAGGCAAGCTCCACGCGTTGCTTCCGGTAAGTCCGGGAAAGAAAGCGCCGGCAAAAGCAAAAGCGCCGCCTGCGCCTGCGCCGAAAGCTCCGGCGCCTGCTCCCGCAGCGGCTCCTCCCGCCGTTTCAGGCGGTACGCTTACCGAACATGAATTGGATGAATTAAAGGAATCAGTAGACGGCGGGATGCCAATATACAGGGTTTCTGTAAAATTTGACGAAAACAGTTTGATGAATACAGTGGGCGGCATTCAGGTTTACGCCGTTCTTAAAGGCATGGGAACAATACTTAAAACAGTTCCCGATTTTGAACAGCTCTATGGGGATAACTTCTTCCCGACAGTGGATTATTATATCGCATCGCAGCAGGATCCGCAGGCATTGAAAAAATCTGTTATTATGCCCGATGTGAGTCTTGACGCGGCTGTTACAGATATTTCAACGTTAGGCGCAAGTCCGGCGCCGAAGCCTGTTTCTGCACCGGCGCCCGTTGTAGCGGCAAGCTCTGCGCCGAAACCTGCCGAAGCAGCCGCGCCGGCAAAGCCCGCGGCGGATTCCGCGGCGGCAAAAACGTCTGGCGCTGCCGGCTCCGAAGACGCCAAGAAAGCCGGAAAAGAAGCCGGCTCGATACTGCGCGTCGATTCCAAACGAATTGACGATCTGTTAAATCTGGTTTCCGAGACTGTTATTACCAAGGCGACCTTTAACCAGATCACAATGCAGTTTAACGAGCTTACAAACCAGTTCCGTGAAATCGAAAATCAGTACCGTGAAAAAATCAGAAACCTTTTTGACGACCTGCCCAATTACCTTGCAAACATTCAGGATGGAAAATCAGTAAAAGATGTGCGCAAGGATATAAACGAAGCATACGGAGACATTTTCTCGCTCTTTGACGGCTTTGAGACTTCGTTCAAGGGCAGTATGGCAAAATTCCGTTCCACTTCGCAGAACCTCGGGCGG
>LIUH01000103.1 GCA_001462225.1 Fibrobacteria bacterium GUT31
GGAGGTTTGTCTTTAGGTTTTGAAGCGGCCGGTTTTAAGGTAATCGGTTATGAAATAGATACTATGGCTTGCGAAACTTACAATAAGAATTTAAAAGGTAAGTGTTATGCCGTAAAATTGAATTTGGATTTTGAATATCCGGATGCGGATATAATTATAGGAGGCCCGCCTTGCCAGCCATTCAGTTTGAGAGGAACAAGAAAAGGCAAAAATGACACGAGGGACGGATTTCCGATATTCATAGACGCTATAAAAAAGATTCAACCGCAAATTTTCCTTTTTGAAAATGTTCGAGGCTTGCTTTATTCAAGCAAAAAATATTTTGAAAAAATACTTTTCGAACTGAGAAATTTAGGTTACATTATAGATTATAAACTTTTAAATGCTGTAAATTATAGAGTACCGCAAAACAGAGAGAGATTATTTGTTGTTGGACATAAGGCGAAATTTGAGTTTCCCAGCAAGGAATTAAATCAAGTGACGGTTGGTGAAGCTATTGGAGATACAATGTTTAACGTATTGGATGAAAGCAAATTTTTAACACCTTCAATGGATAACTATATAGCAGCTTACGAAAAGGCTTCTTATTGTGTAAATCCAAGAGATCTTTATGCGGATAAACCGGCAAGAACTCTCACTTGCAGAAATTTAGCGGCAGCAACAAGCGATATGCAAAGAGTAAAACTTAAAGACGGCAGGCGTAGACGTTTATCAATTAGAGAAAGCGCAAGGCTGCAAAGTTTCCCCGATTGGTTTGAATTTTGCGGAAATGAGATGCAGCAATTTTATCAAATAGGCAATGCTGTGCCGCCGCTCCTAGCGTACAAAATAGCTTTGTCTATAAAGGGATGTTACAATAAGGGTAAAATTTATTCTACAAAAGAGATTCTTGAAAATAATTTGCAACCAAATCAAATTCCTACTTTATTCGGCTATGAAGAAATTTACAAATAGAAAATCTGATGCTGTTCTAGAGCTTATAAGCGGGGCTTTGAATATATTGGAACTCGTGGGCATACCATTGAATGATAAAACCGAAAGAGCGAAGGAAAGGATGGCTATGTGCTTTTTGGCTGTTGCAAATATTTCATCTAGTTTTCGGCAAGCAAAAGGGAATACAAATTTAAAATCAAGAGACATAATAAAATTCATTAATGAACATTTTGAAGAAAATATATCATCCGGTTCCTATGACGATATTCGTAGAAAGGATTTAAAATTGCTTGTTCTTGCAAATTTAATAACCAATAGCGGTGTAAATAAAGGTTCTGCTACAAACGATCCAACACGAGGATACGCATTGCATAAAGATTTTCGAAAATTAATTTTAACATATAAAACAAAAAAATGGAGTAAAGCGTTGGAATATTTTAACAAAAATACGTCCAAATTATCAGAAATTTTAGCTAGGAAAAGAAACATAAAAAAAATCCCCGTAAAATTGCCAAACGGAAAAGCGTTAAAACTAACTCTCGGAGAACATAATGTTTTGCAAAAAGCTATAATAGAAGAATTTCTGCCAAGATTTGGAAATGATTGCGAAGTTTTATACATAGGCGATACAACAAATAAAATGCTGCATATAGAAGCCGAAAATTTAAAGGAATTGAATTTTTTTGAGTTGTCTCACGATGAGTTACCCGATATAATAGCTTACAGCAAAATAAAAAATTGGCTTTATTTAATTGAAGCTGTTCATTCTTCCGGGACTATGAGCGAAACAAGAATTTTAGAATTAAAGAATATGCTGAAAGAATGTAAAGCTGATTTGATTTTTGTGACGGCATTTTTAACAAAAGAAATTTTAAAAAAGTGGATTCTTGAAATTGCTTGGGAAACAGAAGCATGGACGGCAGACAACCCGGACCATTTAGTTCATTTTAACGGGCATAAGTTTTTGGGAGCATATTAATTAATACATATGATTCTCCTCTATTCCCAAGGCTGTAGTGCAAATTTAAGTGAGAGCGAGCAGATTGCGGGGTTGCTTGCGGAGAATGGTTTTGATGTGGAATTTGAAGCTGCCGCCTGCGATTGCCCCGAAGCGATTGTTTTGAATTTATGCACGGTAAAAGGCGATAGTTCCGCACTTAAAGCTGTTAGAAATGCAAAGGAAAATCACCCTAAAACTCCAATGCTGGTGACCGGCTGTGTGACTCAAGAGCTTATTTCCGCTTTGCAAAAAATAGATCCGAAAATTTCCGTGGCAAGCACACATGCCGTAGAAAGAATACCTGCAATATTAAAAAAAGCAATAGCAGGCGAAACGATTTTAGATTCTCAAAAAGAACACGCACCAAAATTGGGGCTGCCGAAAATTCGCAAAAATCCAATTGTGGGAATCGTTAGCATTGCCGAGGGTTGCATGGATGCTTGTTCCTTTTGCTCAACCAGAATGGTAAAAGGAAAATTGCGGAGCTACACACCGGAGCAAATTGTAAAAGAGGTGATAATTTTAACCGAAAGCGGTTGCAAAGAAATCTGGCTAACGGCGCAGGACGGAGCTTGCTATGGCTTTGATATAGGAACGGATTTAGCCGAGCTTGTTTTGCAAATACTCTCAAAAGCAAAAGGAGACTATCGCATACGAATGGGCATGGGAAATCCGAGGCACACGCTGAACTATTCGGAAAAACTGGCTGAGGTTTATAGGGACGAAAGGGTATTTAGATTTTTGCACTTACCGGTGCAGAGCGGCAGCGATAAAATTTTGCAAGCGATGAAACGCAGGCACACCGCTCAGGATTACAAAAAACTCGTCGATTTTTTTTATTCCCGGTTCGGCGATTTTGCAATTTCCACAGATATAATAGTCGGTTTCCCGGGAGAGACGGAGGCGGATTTTCAAAAAAGTTTGGACATTATTAAATGGAGCAAACCCACGGGTTGCAACCGAACCCGCTTTGTTCCTCGCAAGGGAACTCTTGCCGCAACATTGCCGGGGCAAATTCCGAGCGTGGAAAAATACAGACGGAGTGCGGAACTAACGAAAGTTTTCACGGAAACAGCATTGCAGAATAATTCGGGATATATAGGAAAAAAATTAAGTATTTTAATAGACGAACATGGAAAAAGGCAGTCTTGGATTGGCAGGGCAAACAACTACAAACCCGTTGCTGTGCACGGCGATTACAAGATAGGCGACAGAATAAATGCGGAAGTAAAAAATGCAGAACCATTTGCTTTAATAGGAGAAGAGATATGTCTCACCCGATGATGTGCACCACCACAATGCCGAATATGGAGAGTGCAAAAAAAATGGCACAGGAACTGGTGGAAAACCGCTTTGCCGCCTGCGTTCAGCTTATGCCCATAAATTCCATTTACAGATGGAAGAGCAAAGTGGAAGAAGAAAACGAAGTGTTGCTCATTTGCAAATCGCCCTCATACCATCACGAGGCGTTGGAAAAGGCAATTTTGGAGCGGCACCCCTATGAACTTCCGGAAATTTTGTTTTTCAACGGAGTTGGTGCTTTTGCTCCTTATTTTGAGTGGATGGAGAATTGCGTGACGAATAAAGAGGTGTAGGAGCCGTCCTAAATTTGCCTCACGCCTTTTTATCTATCTGCGTTCCTTTCTCTTCCGGGTCTTCATCGGGAGTCTCTTGGCCGGGTTCAGGGGGCGGTTCGACCTTTTTCTGTTCTTGAGTTTCGCGTTCCTTTCTCTGCTGATACTGACGGCTTTTTTGTGTGCTATCAAGAGATTCGCCAACTATAACCTTGTCTATTTCTTCCCTGTTCAAAACCTCGTGATCGAAAAGAGCCTCGCTCAAGGCTTCCAGTTTCGCGCGATTTTCTACAAGCATTTCATTGACCCTGGCAATCTGGACATGGATAATTTCATTAACCGCATCGTCTATCATCTCGGCGGTTTTCTCGCTCATCTCTTTGGGCTTGCTAATTTCCCTGCCGAGGAAAATTTCATCGTTGTTTTTGCTGTAAGCTATTGGTCCGAGTTTTTCGCAAAAGCCCCATTCGGTTACCATTTTGCGGGCGAGTTCGGTTGCTCTGAAAATATCATTGGAGGCCCCCGTGGTTTGTTTGTTGAACACTAAAATTTGCGCAAGGCGGCCAGCCATTAAAATCGCAATTTGGTCTTCCGCGGCCTCTTTGCTCATAGAAACTTTATCGTTTTCGGGAAGCGAAAGGGTGACGCCAAGTGCGCGCCCCCTAGGAATTATTGTCAATTTATGCAATGGATCCGCATTTTTGCAAAGGAGATTTATAAGGGCATGGCCGGCCTCGTGATAAGCCACCATTCTCTTATCTTCTTCGCTCATCAAAAGAGATTTTCTCTCCGCACCCATCCAAAGTTTGTCCCTTGCTTCTTCAAAATCCAGTTGGGTAACCGTCGGATTGCCAAAGCGGGCCGCCATAAGTGCCGCCTCGTTTACCAGATTTTCCAAATCCGCACCCGCAAGCCCCGGTGTTCCCTTTGCTACATCCTTTACATTGACCTCTTTATCTAGGGGAACTTTGCGCTTTTCCAAATGCACCCTCAAAATCGCTTCTCGCCCAAGCAAATCGGGTAGGCCCACAACAACCTGCCTGTCAAAGCGTCCCGGGCGGAGCAATGCTTTATCCAAAACATCCGGGCGATTTGTGGCGGCAACCAGAATAACACCCTCGTTTGGGGCAAAGCCGTCCATCTCAACAAGCAACTGATTCAAAGTTTGCTCTCGTTCATCGTGCCCGCCGCCAAGCCCCGCGCCGCGTTGCCGGCCAACCGCATCTATTTCGTCTATAAACAAAATGCAGGGGGCATTCTTTTTTCCGGTTTCAAACAAATCGCGAACTCGGCTCGCGCCGACTCCTACAAACATCTCAACAAAATCGGAACCGCTCATGCTGTAAAAATTAACGCCGGCCTCACCTGCCACGGCTCTTGCCAAAAGCGTTTTTCCTGTTCCGGGGGGGCCTACCAGCAACACGCCTTTTGGAATGCGACCGCCCAGTTTATCAAATTTTTTAGGGTCTTTTAAAAAAGAAACCAATTCTTCCAAATCAGCCTTTGCCTCATCGCATCCGGCTACGTCCTTGAATGTAGTTTTATTTTTATCGTTGTTTATCAAAATAGCTTTGCTCCGGCCAAAGGAGAACAGACCTCGCCCCCCAAATCCACCCGCCTGCCTAGCCATCATAATCCAGAACAGAACCATAATGAGAATCAGCGGCAAAAATGCGAACAGATGATTTAGCCAAGTGCTTTCATCGTGCAAAATTCGCACGGTTACATTGTCTGCCTCCCATTTTGCAATAACGGAATCCGGGACATAAAGCATATAAGTGCGGAACAGTTTGGAGTGTTCTTTGCTCAAACGCTCTGTTCTTTCGTTTTGCAGCTTTTCGCCCGGAGCGTGTTTGCGTTTGCCGATTATCTCTATTCCGTCTGCGGTGGTGCGCAGGTTAAGGGTATCCATCACCGAAGCGGAATCTCTCATCAAACTCATAAATTCGGTACGAGGAATTTCTGCCACAGGGTCATCGGAATATAACTTTAGCATTATAAAAACCAGCAAGCACACCGCTACTATAAAGAAAATATTCTTTGGACGTGCTTGCGGCTGTTTCGGATTTCTCTGCGGGTCTGGTTGTTGAGGCATGATATGAATGTAGAAAAAACTACTTCACACAACGAACGGAGAACCCCAGCGCATTTTGATCTTTGGCATATATTGTTGTAACATCGTCACAAGGATAGCCAATTTCGCTGCAAGACAAACCCATGACTATGCGATTGTTCTACACTTGCTCATCTTTTTCTCCCGCTTAGGATAATATATATATAAATTTCTACGTTCCCCTTATGCGCAGATTCAATGTAACCGGCCTTTGTGTTCCTGACCAAGACTATATGGTTGACATCTCAAACAAAGTTAGCCAAATTATGGTTATGGTGGAGGGAGGGGATTATTTCACCATAAACAGGGCAAGGCAGTATGGGAAAACAACAACGCTTTGGATGCTTGACCACGAACTTGTCCGGCAGGGTTATACTGTAGCACATATAAGTTTTGAGAGAATAGGCGATGAGCCGTTTGAAAATGCAAAAAGTTTTTGTGAATGTTTGCTCAGGCAAATAGCGAAGGAATTAAAGAGCAGAAAAATAAAAGACTTTTCCTTATGGGAAAAATGCAATGCCAAAACATTTGAGGAACTGGATGTTTTTTTGGACACAGCCTGCAAAAGCAAGAAAATTGTTCTGATAATAGACGAAACGGATAAAACTTCCAATAATCTTGTATTTTTGAGATTTATCGGAATGTTAAGGGATAAATATCTGCTAAGAAAAAACGGCAAAGCTTTTACTTTTCAATCCGTGATTTTGTGCGGCGTTTACGACATCAAGAATTTGAAAATCAAACTTATTAAAAGCGGGCTTTATCAGCTTAAAGACGGAGAAAAGCGGATAAACTCTCCTTGGAACATAGCAGCAAATTTCAAAGTTGACATGTCTTTCTCTGCACCTGAAATAGCCACCATGCTAAACGAATACGAAAAA
>LIUH01000104.1:0-254 GCA_001462225.1 Fibrobacteria bacterium GUT31
ATAATTATCCGTCTCTACAACAACCGCCTGCACCGCAGACTCCATGTTTTTGCCAATATACGCCATTAGACGTAAATATAGAAATATTTTCAGACCTTGTCAAGGGGGGTCTAGAAAAAAAACTAAAAAAACAGGGAAAGTGCGGAAATTCGCGGAAAATGGTGTTTTTTTCGCAAAAACATCAGTTCAACATCAACTGCTGTGCCCTGTTTATCAAATATTTGCAGTCCTCTATGTCTTTGTATTCCTTTTCC
>LIUH01000104.1:432-22802 GCA_001462225.1 Fibrobacteria bacterium GUT31
TCTTGGGAAAGCAAAACGCTTATCAAATAAACATATGCCTTGGCAAGGCGCAAGGTAGAGTAATTGACCTTATTTTCCATTATTCCGTAAAGCCATGCCAATGCGGTGTACATGTGATCATCTATGTCCATTTCTTTAAGCGCGAATTTGCACATCATAAAATTGCTCACAACAATATCAAAACCGTCTGTAGTTCGCTGCTCGCCCATATGCTTTAAATTGAATTCATTCAACAGCCATGAGAGGTAAGATGCGCTCTTTTCCCTGGGGACTCTAAAAAAAGACTCCTCGCCTGCGCCGCTGTAGCTCATAGCCAAACTGCGTCTCAAAGGCGTGGTATTGGAGAGTTTAGCCCTGTTCTCCTGAGTTAAATGCGATTCAAAACGCCCTTCGGGAAATACTATTGTAAACCAGTCAAGCCTTGTGGTAGCATAAAAACATTTCGGGCAAACGGCAACCTGATAGCAAGAGAAATCTATAGCATTGGGATCCGGCTCGTCCGGCTCGAAAACGGGGACTATCTCGGTCTCGCTCCATTTTAACCTGTAATAATTCTCATCTATAATGAAGCCCGTTACATTATCGTAAGAGCAGAGCGGGCAAATCATTCTCAAAGAGCGGAAATGGCCTTTGCCTTCCGACAGCCTGAAGAAGGTTCTGTTTAATTCGGGATTTATCTCGTGAAAGTCGCGCTCAAACTCCACTATTGTGCTATATACCGAAAATGATTTTACACTGTTCAGTTGTTCTTGCACCTCCGGCGGCCCGCCGAAGAATGCAATCTTACGATCCTCTTTGCTCAACTGTTCGTAAATGTTTTTGAAATACACTATAGCGGCACCGTCTATACGTTCTGTATTGCGCATATCAAAAGCCATGTCCAACTTAGAATCTTTGATTTCGTCCATTAAGAACAGCTTATATTTAAGCACTTGAGCAGAGGTAAACTCCCGACCGGCATCGTAGCACAGGTAATGCCCACGGATTTGTTTAGATAAACTCATAGGTAGAAGAAATATAGTAAACGCCGATTAACTCGCTTGGGTATAGGGTATAGGGTTTGGGGTATAGGAATACTGAACATAAAACGCATAATTTGGCAAATAATTGAGGTTTTCCCATACCCTATACCCCATACCCCATACCCAAACATTGAGTTAATCAATGCTTGGGAGGGGCACATTAAACCTTCCGTTGCCGGCTATTGCGGTGTAACCTTCGTGTATAGGGTGCAAGGGTTCTCCGGTTGCGGAAAAGAGGGATTTCTCGCCCTTTAATGTTGAAAATGAGCCGCCGGCTTCTGCAAAGATGAGCGGGTATGGAGCTATGTCCCAAAGCGATACCACAGGGTCTGCCATAATTTCCGCCTTGCCGCAGGCTACCAAATAATAGCCGAAGCAATCTCCCCAACCTCGGTAGAGTTTGGCGTTTTTGCGAATGCCGGCAAACCACCGGCCGTAGCCTTTGCTCTCCATCGTGTTTAAGGTACCGGAAAGCACCAAGGAATTTTTAAGCTCTCCGACATCCGAAACTTTTATCGGTTCCCCATTGTCTGCAAATGCGCCGCCACCTGCGGCTGCCCAGATTTTGCTGTTCAGCGCGGGCAGTTGAATTAAGCCGGCAACTGCAACTCCTTTTTTTAAAATTGCAATCAATGTTCCGAATAAAGGAACCCCGTAAATAAAGGATTTTGTGCCGTCTATGGGATCCAGTACCCACTGGTATTCCGCTTTCGGATTTTCTTGCCCGAATTCTTCGCCTATAAATCCGAATTCCGGAGTTTCTCTTTGCGCAAAGTTTCTCACCAATTCTTCCGTTTTTTGGTCTGCTATGGTAACCGGTGTGGCATCTGCCTTCCAGTCAACATTGATAGCCGTTTTCCAGTGTTTGAGTATTTCGCTTTGGGCAATGTCGCCGGCACGGAGAACCAAGGAGAGAAGGTCGCTACGCATAATTTATATCTCTTCCTTTCAAGCGCATATTTATCAGCAAGCCGACCAAAATCATGCAGGTTATGACAAAGGAACCTCCGTAAGATAAAAACGGCAAAGGCAACCCGGTGACGGGCATAAGGCCAATGGTCATAGCTACGTTTACAAATGTATGGAAAAATAATATGGTACACGCTCCGGCAACCACTAAATTCACAAAGACACTCGTATGCAATCGACAGATCATAATGCTCCGCAAAAACAAAATTAAAAACAAAATCAAAACCATGATCACTCCCACAAAACCGAACTGTTCACCCAAAACACTGAATATAAAATCCGTGTGCTTTTCCGGTAAAAAAGCCAAGTTCGTTTGCGAACCCTCGCCAAAGCCTTTGCCGAACAAACCGCCGCTGCCTATTGCGACTTGCGATTGTATAACCTGGTAACCATCGCCCTTCGGATCGCTAACCGGATCTATGAAGGTTAAAACGCGGCTCCGCTGATGATCTTCCATCGAATTCCACACCATTTGACTGACGTAGCCGGCCCCCACATCAAATATCATTATGAGAACTATCAGCCAAATAGGGAATTTGAATTTTATTGAAACAAAAAAGACACATATAATCAACAAGTTCCAGTATAAGGCAGAAACAGCGGAAAGTATAATGCTCGCTACAGGGCTTACAAATAAAAACAGATCCACAAGCCTAAAACCGGCAAAATAAAAATGCACTAGCGTCATGACGGTAAAAACCAAAGCTGTGCTCAAGTTCGGCTGTTTAAGAACGAGCGAAAACGGAATTATGAACATTAGGCCGGGAACAAGCAGAGTTTTGGGTTGCAATAAGCTAACTTTGTGTTTTGAAAGCCAAAGAGCACTGGCGAGCAAATAGGCAATTTTGGCAAACTCCGAAGGCTGAAACCTAAACCCCGCAATATCCAGCCAGCGACCCGCACCCTTTGACACATGGCCGGAATCCATTACAAACAGCAATGCGATAATGGAAAGGGCATAAGTGATATAAGCTATGTTTTTCCAAAATTTGGCCGGCAAAAAAACTATGACCGCTGCTAGCAAAAAACCAATCGCAAAATGCACTATTTGCTTGAACCATTCCGTTTTATACCAAATTAAATCCGTGCCGCTGGTAGCCGAGTACACAAGCATTATTCCTATTCCTATGAGAGCGAAAAGCGAACTCATAAACAACCAATCTAACTTTTTCATTTTACCGCCTTGTTCAAAGTATCCGGATAAAAATAAGCCTCTAAAATTTTTTGTGCTATCGGAGCTGCCACTGCCCCGCCGCCGCCGGCATTCTCCAAAACTACGCCCACAGCTATTTCCGGAGCATCAAGGGGTGCCACGGCGGTAAACCATGCGTGTGTTTTATCGCCATGCGGATTTTCCGCGCTGCCGGTTTTGCCGCCTACTTTTATGCCGCGAACAATGGCTCTGCGCCCCGTGCCGCTCGGCGCATTTACAACCTCATACAAACCTTTGACAACAATCTCTCTTGTGCGTTCCGAAATATTTCCTTCGCTTATTTTTATCGGTTCAAATTTCTTTATCAACTCTCCCTCGTGGCTCCTTATTTCTTTTAAAAAATGCGGTTTGTACAAACCCTTGCCCCAAGCAAGCGCACCTACCATAGCCGTTTGCTGCAAGGGCGTGACCAAAAGAGCGCCTTGCCCGATGGAAATATTGAGTATTTCGCCTTGGCTCCATTTCCAGCCCCTTTTCTCAAACCATTTTTCATAAGTAGCGGAATCTATCAAAAGCCCGGAACGCTCACCCGGTATGTCTATGTCGAGTGCAGAGCCAAGACCAAAACGCTTGCCCATTTCGCTAATTCTTTTATTGCCTATGTCTAAGCCGGCTTGGTAAAAAAATACATCGCAGGATTCCCTTAACGCACCTATTACGTTCAAAGTGCCATGCCCGCCGCCGCGCCAGCATTTTGCATATCTGTTACCAAAATGAAAACCGCCTAGGCATGCTTTATACCTTGAATGTTCTGTGATAACGTTGTTTTCCAAGCCGGCGGCCGCAGTGATTACCTTAAAAACAGATGCCGGCGGATACACTCCGCTTATGGCTCTATTTGTCAGCGGTTTTGCTGTATCCAGAGCAACGGATGCCCATGCTTTGTGGAGTTCTTTTTTTTCCAAAGAGAATATATTCGGATCCAGCGGCGGGCGGCTTACCATTGCATAAATTTCGCCGTTTTGAGGGTTGAGCGCAACAACAGCTCCCTTTAATCCTTCCGGAATCGCTGTTTCGGCTACTTCTTGCAACCGCCAATCTATTGTGGTCACAATGGTATTTCCGGAAACCGGTTTAAAAAACGGCATTCCCGCTACAGGTCCCATTTCACGCCCTGTGGCATTTACCTCAACGAATTTGAAACCGTTTTCGCCTCTAAATTCCTGCTCATAACTGAGCTCCAAGCCTTTTTTGCCTATTCTATCGCCCATAACGTAGTGAGTATTTTCCGGGGCTTCAAGTTCTTGCTCGGATATTTCCCCGGTATAGCCGAATATGTGGGCGCCATGCGAACCAAAAGGATAGTCTCTGCGCGATTCCACCAAAATTTCAATGCCGGGCAATTCCTCTCCGCGCTCTTCAAAAAGGGCCACAATTTCCACAGAGGCGTCTTCTATAAGCCTTTGGAGTTTGAACCTTTGCCACCTGCCTCTTTCAAAAGAAAATGCAAGGGCGGCGGAGTCCAGTAAACGCTTCCCGTTTTTATCCGTGATTCTCAAAAGCCTATTGAAAACGGAATCTCTATTTTCCTTGGTCTTAAAACTGTTGTACAATAACGATATTTGATAAGACGGCCTATTGCGAACCAAAACCACTCCGTTGCGATCTAAAATATAGCCTCTGTTTGCTTTTACGCTAACTTTGCGGGTGCGATTTTCCTCCGCCCTTTTCAAGTTGTTCTCGTATTCAAAGTATTGCAGTTGCAAAAGCCTTAAAACCAAAATTAAGAAAGCCATCACGCAAGCACATGCAAACGCAAGTGTTTTTAAGTTTGTTTCCAGTCTAATTTCTTCCGGCTGCTGAGAATGAGAAATCATTACGGACCCTGCTTATACATCTCTACTTTCCTTTCCGTTTTCATAGATAGCAAATAGAACAAAATTGTACCGACTGCAACGGTGTAAATAGCGTTTGGAAGAGAAAGCGAATATACGATTTTCGGAATATCATCGGATGTTTTTCCTATTGAAAAATAATATATCGCATCTTTTAAAAAATCGGCTAAAGTAAGCACAATTATTTTCGGAAATAAACTCAAATTTATAAAACTCTCTTCAACTTGCCCAATTATAAAACCAATCGCGCAATAAGCAAGCGAAAAAGCACCGAGCCACTCAATCGGCGCATAAATATCGCAGAGCAACCCGGACATAAATCCTATAAAACAACCGGCAAGAGAACCGTGCCTAAGCGCAGTTACAACCGTTAAAATCAGAAGAAAAGACGGTTGCGCTCCCAGTATTTCAATATGCGGAACAATAACCGTTTGCAAAATACCCGCTATGAGAAACAAGAATGCGTATATAAGGAATTTAAGCATATCACTCCTCCCCCCATACAATCCAGTCCGCATTTTTGCGAATGATAAAGGCTTCTTCCAAAGATTCTATCGGTTGCAGCAAATCAATGCTTCCATAGCTCAAAACTTCCGAATTGTTTTTTTCCAATTTGCTCACAACGCCAACAGGGATACCCTTAGGATAAATTCCGCCGAACCCGGAAGTCACAAGTGTATCGCCCGCAACCAAGTCCGAATAACTGGAAATTTGAATTTGCATATCCCCGTTATCTCTGGAAAACACCGTTCCCAAGACCCTGGAACGTTGAGACACAACAGATGTTATTGAATTCGGGTCGGAAAGAAGCTGTACCATTGAATGATGATTAAACACTTTGGAAACCTTGCCCACCAAGCCATTGGTGGTGAATACCGGCATTCCGTAAGAAATAGAATCCGCTTTACCGCTGCTCACCACAACGGTTGTTGTGTAAGGTTCTGGATTATATCCTATTATCTGCACTAAAAAGATAGGGAAGTTATCCCAATGGCGTTCAAAATCCAAAAGTTTTTTCAGCCGCTCGTTTTCAATGGCGTATTCCTTTGTTAAATCCACTTTCAGTTTTAGCTCGGCATTCTCTTTTTTCAGCTTCGTATTTTCCTCGCTTATATTTCCTATATGTATAAGATAAGAAGTCACGGACTGAGGCAAGTAAAAAACGGTTGAAAGAAGAAAATCTGCGATATTCTGCTTGTGCTTAATCTGTATAAACTGCATATATAAGGAGAAGCAAACAAGCGCAACAAACACAACCGATCCGCGCGCCCATTTGCATATCCTGACTATATACCGAAATAACTTCATTACACGGAAGACGCCATGATAACTTTGCAATTGCGATAATAATCCAGATTTTCTAAAATTCTAGCAGTGCCTTTGCACACGCACAAAGGGGCATCATCTATAACGCTAACAGGCAAGCCCGTTTCATGGCGGAGCCTCGCATCTAAGCCCATCAATTGGCTTGTGCCTCCGGCCATTATTATGCCTTTGTCCAAAATATCCGCCGAAAGTTCCGGCGGGCAGCTTTCCAAAGCTTTTTTAACCGCTTCAACAATTTGCAGAACGGATTCGCTTAAAGCATCTCTTATCTCTTCGCTTTTTACAACGATTGTGCGCGGAATGCCGGCGGCAAGGTCCCTGCCTTTAACCTCCATTTCCAACTCTTTTTCCAGCGGGTATGCGGAACCTATTTTCTTTTTAACATCTTCCGCCATAGACTCACCTATCAAAAGCCCGTGAGTGCGCCGCAAATAGCTCACAACGGCGTTATCCATTTTGTCCCCGCCTACGCGCACGGAAGATTTGCAAACCAAACCGCCAAGCGAAATAACCGCCACCTCCGATGTTCCGCCGCCGCAGTCTATAACCATGTGGCCGGAAGGCTCTGCAACGGGGATTTGCATCCCAATAGCTGTAGCCATAGGCTCTGCAACCAAATGAACCTCACGTGCGCCGGCTGCTCTTGTTGCGTCCAAAACCGCTCTTTTTTCCACCTCTGTAATCCCGGAAGGAACACCTACCACGACTCTTGGCTTTACCAAAAACAGCGGATATCTCTGGACCCGGCTTATAAAGTATTGGAGCAAGGCTTCTACTAAATGATAATCCGCTATAACACCGTCTTTCATCGGACGTACGGCAATAATTTCATCCGGGGTGCGCCCAAGCATTTTTTTGGCCTCTGCGCCTATATATGTAACCCTTTCGCTTTTCCTGTCCACAGCGACAACGGTAGGTTCGTTAATAACAATACCTTTGCCTGCCACATGAACCAAGGTATTGGCTGTGCCCAAATCTATGCCTATATCACAGGAAAACAATCCGAACATATTAAATTCCTCTTTTAAACTGGTTTATAATATAGAAAATATTGGACAAGGCATGCCTTGCCCTACACTCCGACTCTTTCAATATGTCCGTCCACACGTATCAGAGCACGGTCGCTGCTGGAAAAATCTTGGGTGATTATGAAACTTGAAATTCCCAATCTTTTTATTTTTTGAGAATATTTTTTCCTCAAAAAGTCGTTTATGCTGTTAGCATCGGAAAATTTAATGGCTTCGGAGGAAATAGCCCTAGCTTCGTCATAATTTATGGAGCGTATTATTTTTTTGCATTCCATAATGCACCAAGACACCATGGAAAATTCATCCACGCCCAGCCCTACCAATAGCAAGGTGCTAAGGGGGTCAGAGGCCATTTCCCCGCAAACACTCACGGGAATGCCTTCTTTGTGGGCAGCATCGACTATCAGCTTTATAGACCTCAAAACAGCCGGATGGTGCGGTTCGTACATATAGGCGATTTTTCCGTTAGACCTGTCCACGGCTAACGTAAATTGAATCAAATCGTTTGTGCCGATGCTCAAAAAATCAACCCTCTTTGCAATTTCCTCTATAATCAAAACCGCAGCGGGAATCTCAATCATTGCACCCAACTCAATTTTCGGAATATGAAACCCTTCGGCTTTTAATTCCGTGCAGCAGTCGTTGTAAATGTCCTTTGCCCTCTCTATTTCGCTTACGCTGGAAATCATGGGGAACATTATCTTTAAATTGCCTCTATCGCCGGCTTCTATAAGGGCCTTCAACTGCTCTTTGAAAATATCTTTGCGATCCAAGCAAAGCCTTATGGAACGCCAGCCCATAAAGGGATTGGACTCGGTTTCCATGTTCATCGAAGAGAGCATTTTATCACCACCGGCATCTAAAGTTCTTATGGTGACCGGCAAAGGTTCCAATTGGTGAGTGACGTTGCGGTAAGCCTCCGCTTGCTCGCTCCTTGTAGGCAAGGTATCACGCCCAAAGTAAAGAAATTCCGAACGGTAAAGCCCAACCCCGGTTGCACCGAAGGAGGTTATTTCGCTGGCTTCTTCGTATCTCTCTATGTTCGCATTCAATCTTATGTATTTTCCGTCCATGGTTATAGGCTCAAGGTCCCTCATGGTGGAAAGCTCTAATTTCTGGTTTTGAAAAACTTCTATCTGTTTTTTATACTTGCTTATGTCGTTTTCATCCGGGTTGATTATAACAATTCCGTTGGTTCCGTCCAGTATAAGCAATTCTCCCGCGTTGATGGATTCCGATAAATTTCCAAGACCCATCACAGCCGGTATCTGCATTGAACGTGCGAGTATTGATACGTGGCTTGTTGTGCTGCCGGAATCTATGGCAAGCCCCAGCACCTTTTCCTTGTCAAAGTGCATGAGCATGTTCGGGCCAATGGAAAACCCTGTGAGTATAACGCCTTCTTTAATTTCTTCTTGCAGCACAAAATTATTTTCGCCGCTGTTTAAATGCAAAAGCATACGGTTGTAAATATCTTTGAGATCCAAGGCTCGGTCTTTGAAAATTCCGTCTTTTTTTTCAAAACCGTCTATTAGATTCTGCATGTAAAGGTGAAACGCATAACCCGCATTCCATTGCTCGTTTCTTATCAGGGAAATAACGCTGTCTATCAATGAAGGGTCTTGCAGAATCATTAAATGCGAGTCAAAAATTTTTGATTCCTCTTTGCCGGCCATTTGAAGCGTTAAATCGCGCAGGTTTGAAATTTCCTTTTTTACCTGCCAAATCCCTCTGCGAAAAAACTCAATTTGGTTTGCCGTGTTCTCTTTTGGAATTTTAAGCTGCGAAATCGTGAATCTTTGGCGAACTATCAGCTTTGTTTTGGCTATAGCATAGCCGGGGGAAGCGGCTTTCCCGACAAACATCTTTCTTTGCATGGTTTCTTGTTTAAGAGGCATCTTCGTAAAATTTGTTGTTGAACAATTCCGTTAATTCATCCGCAACTTTCTGCTCATCAGGGCCGTTTATTAAAAATTCAACTTCCGAACCGGGTTCAATTACCAGCATCATCAGATTTAATATGGACTTCGCATTTACCCTTTGATCGGAATACACAAGCTCTACGGAGCTTTTTGCAATGCTTGCAATATTGACTATATATCCGGCCGGTCTAACATGAATGCCGAGTGTATTTTGAACTGTGAGCTTGCAACTTATCACTTTATCAACCCTAAAAGAAATCTATGTTTACATCCAGCCCGTCTTGAATAATCAAGCGGAAAAGGCTGTCTGCCGAGTGGATTGTTGTGGCTAAGTCATCATGCAATTTGCGATCGTTCAGCAATATGCCAAGCGTGTTGTTTTTTGATTCCAGCTTTTGGGTTAAAGCCAAAATTCTTTGCACAGCTGTGTCTGCTCCGACTACCAGTGTATTGGTTTGACCCAGCAAGCTGTTGGCATCGGCTACCAAATTTTTCAACGGTTCTTTGTTTTCGTCCAGAATTTCGTTAATTTTTCTTGTGGCAACGGATAAATTTGCCAAACTACCTTGCAATGCAGGGTCTGCTCTTTGAATCAAACCGCTGGCTTGGTCTTCCAGGTCCTCGGCTTTTGCCAAAATGCGGCGGAATCTGTCTCTGAAATCCTGGGTGGCTATGGTGGAATCGAGTACTGTATGCGCAATATTCATTATCACTTTTGCGCTGTCCATAACTTCGCCGGCCATGCCCATAACCTCAGCTATGCCGGCATCAAATTGGCCGCGTATGGTATCGCCTGTGGAAAACATTTGGAGGGAATCCCCTAGTAACATGCCTATTTGCCGCTCCCCCAAAAGCCCTATGTTCTGCACACGAATATCGGAATCTTTGGGTATTTTAACGTCGTTTCTCAGGGAAATTCGCACAAGAACGCCGTTTCCATGCAAAACTATGCTCTCCACTTTGCCAAGTTTAACGCCATTAACCTTAACAGGGTCGTCTTGGGCCAGGGTACTCACTTGGCTGAATCGCAGATAATATGACAAATAGGTTTCACGGGGGTCTTTATCGTTCAAAAAGAACATGCCAAAAACAAGGATTACCAAGGCCACAATTATAACCAAGCCTACGATAAAATACAATGCCGTGTCTTTTTTCACTTACAAATCTCCGGGGATGCTGGGGTTAATAAATATAGAAAATGCCACTGTTGCCCCATTAAAATTATTCATTTGCTTTAAACCCCGCGAATATTCATGTTGAATAGGGATTTAAAGTATATTTTTTGACTAAATCAGCGTTTTCTATATTACCCTCAACTATCTGTTTTGAGGAGATTTTACAAATGAAATGGCTTTTAACCTACTTAACTTCTTCAATAGGAAAGAAGCAGGTTATGGGTGCCACAGGATGTCTTCTGCTGCTTTTTATGCTAGGGCATATGATTGGTAACCTACAACTGCTATTGCCGGATCCGGAAGAAGCTCAAGCGTCTTATAACGCATACTCAGCCTTTTTAACCCAATCCAAGCTGGTTCTGTACATTATTGAGGCAGGCTTGGCTGTGATTTTCATTATTCACATGTATCTGGCGATTACGCTAAAGTTGCAGAATTACAGGGCGCGGGGAGCGGCTCGCTATGTGGTGGAGGCTCGCAAAGGCAAAAAGCAATTTCCCACCTTCATAATGATTTGGACAGGGCTTGCACTGATAGCCTTTGTAATATGGCATATTCTCACGGTTCGCAACGGAATTCACTATTATTACATAAACCCCGATGTAGCAGACGGACGCGTTGTTCGCGATATGTGGCTAACCACCGTTGAAGTTTTAGGCAATCTGCTCTTTGCCGTGCTTTACCTAACCGTTATGCTGTTGCTGGGCTTCCACTTGTGGCATGCGGCTTCCAGTGCCATTCAAACCCTAGGCATAAATCACCAAAAATGGACTCCGGTTCTGGACAAGCTGGCTATTGCCTATTGCATTGTAGTGACCTTGGGGTTAGGGGCTGTAGTTGCTGGTTCTTGGGCCATTATCAATTTAGACGAAAAAGCGCAAAGCATAATTGAACAGGCCAAAGATGAAAACTATCAAAGCGCGCTTAAAACCCTTTCCCAAAAGCCGTTATACGAACAAAAAGAATTGGCAAAGCTAATTCACGCACAGCCGGAAAAGGCAAAACTCATTGTTGAAAGACACCGTGGCGAGGACTTTAAATTCCGCGGCAAACACGGTTCCAAAGGCAAAAGAGGTGAAAGAGGTGAAAGAGGCGAAGGCAAACGTCATGTTCCGCAAGAGCCGGAAACACCGCAAAATCCAGAAGATGAAGGAGGTGAACAATGAAATTGGAATCTAAAATACCGGGCGGACCCATTGCGGAAAAATGGACTCGCCATAAATTTGAGCTTAAGCTGGTAAATCCGGCAAACAAACGTAAATTCACCGTTATCGTAGTCGGAACCGGTTTAGCCGGGGCATCTGCCGCAGCTTCGCTTGGCGAACTCGGTTACAACGTAAAATCGTTCTGCATCCAAGACAGCCCGCGCCGCGCCCACTCAATTGCGGCTCAAGGCGGCATAAATGCAGCACACAATTATCCGAACGACGGCGATTCTATTTACCGCCTCTTTTACGACACCGTTAAAGGCGGCGACTTCCGTGCTCGCGAAGCAAATGTCCATCGCTTGGCGGAGTGTTCAAACTTGATAATAGACCACTGCGTAGCACAAGGCGTTCCTTTTGGCCGCGAATACGGCGGGCTTCTGGACAACCGTTCATTCGGCGGAGCACAGGTTAGCCGCACTTTTTACGCACGTGGCCAAACTGGCCAGCAACTCCTGCTCGGCGCATATCAATCCATGATGCGCCAAGTTTCAAAGGGTGCCGTTAAAATATTCCCGCGCCGCGAAATGCTGGATTTGGTTTTGGTAGGCGGCAAGGCTAGGGGTATTGTTGTTCGCAATTTGGTTACAGGCGAACTTGAATGCCACGAAGCGGATGCTGTTTGCCTTGCAACCGGCGGCTACGGAAATGTGTTTTATCTTTCCACAAACGCAAAAGGCTCAAATGTAAGTGCCGCATGGCGTGCTCACAAAAAAGGAGCCTTGTTCGCAAACCCCTGTTACACGCAAATTCATCCGACTTGCATTCCGGTAACAGGCGATCATCAGAGCAAGCTCACTCTCATGTCTGAATCTTTGCGCAACGATGGCCGCGTATGGGTTCCTCGCCAAAACGGAGATCCCCGCAAACCGAGTGATATTCCCGAAGCGGAACGCTATTACTACTTAGAAGAGAAATATCCCAGCTTCGGAAACTTGGTGCCTAGAGATGTTGCGAGCCGCAATGCAAAAACGGTTTGCGATAACGGCCTTGGCGTTGGGTCCTCCAAACGCGCCGTATATTTGGATTTTGCAGATGCTATCAAACGCATAGGCGAAAACGGAGTAAGCGCAAAGTACGGGAATCTTTTCCAGATGTATGAAAAAATCACAGACGAAAATCCCTACAAAACCCCGATGCGCATTTACCCCGCTTCTCATTACACAATGGGCGGCTTATGGGTTGATTATAATTTGCAAAGCTCAATTCCGGGCTGTTTTGTTTTGGGAGAGGCAAACTTCTCCGACCACGGCGCAAATCGCTTAGGTGCCTCTGCTCTTATGCAGGGCCTCGCAGACGGTTACTTTGTTATTCCATATACCATTGGCGGTTACTTCGCAAGCGAAAAACTGGATAAGATAACCAGCAGCCAAGCCGAATTTGTGGATGCGGCGAAAAGCTCAAAAGCACTCATCGACCGCCTGCTTTCCATTAACGGCAAGAAAACGGTTACCGAGTTCCATAGAGAACTAGGGCACATCACGTGGGAAAACGTAGGCATGGGGCGCAATAAAGCCGGTCTTGAAAAAGCCGTTTCCGCAATTCCGAGCCTGCGCGAAGAATTCTGGAAAAACGTAAAGGTTCTCGGTGATAACGTCTCCTTCAACCAAAATTTGGAAAACGCCCTAAGGGTTGCGGATTTTCTGGAATTCGGCGAGTTGCTGGCAAGGGATGCCCTCTATAGAGAGGAGTCCTGCGGCGGCCATTTCCGTGAGGAACACCAAACCCCCGACAGCGAGGCAAAGCGCGATGATGAAAAATTCTGCCATGTTGCGGCGTGGGAATGGAAAGGCGACAATCAGCCACACGAACTTAGCAAAGAGGAATTGGAGTTTGAAAATGTACACCTTATGACAAGGAGCTACAAATGAGCGGAAATATGAATCTCACTATAAAAGCATGGCGGCAAAAAAACGCACAGGCAAGAGGCGGTTTTGAAACCATTAAGCTCTCTAACATTTCCCCGGACATGTCTTTCTTGGAAATGCTGGATGTTATGAACGAGCAGCTTATGAAAGAGGGCAAAGAAGCCTTTGCCTTTGACCACGATTGCCGCGAAGGAATTTGCGGAATGTGTTCGCTGGTTATCAACGGTTTGCCGCACGGCCCCGATAATCTTGTCACCACCTGTCAACTGCATATGCGCAAGTTCAGGGACGGTGATACCATAGTCATAGAGCCTTGGCGCAGCGCGGCCTTTCCCGTGATCAGGGATTGCGCGGTGGATAGAAGTGCCTTTGACCGCATTATACAAGCGGGTGGTTTTATAAGCATTAACACCGGCAATGCACCGCCGGCGAGTACGCTTCCCGTTCCCAAAGCTAATTCGGACAGAGCCTTTGATGCCGCTGCCTGCATAGGTTGCGGGGCTTGCGTAGCGGCTTGCAAAAACGCTTCTGCCATGCTGTTTGTTTCTGCAAAGGTAAGCCATCTCTCTTATTTGCCGCAGGGCAAGCCGGAAAAACAAAAGAGGGTTTTGGCTATGGTTGAGCAGATGGACAAAGAGGGTTTTGGAAACTGCACAAACCTTTACGAATGCGAGGCTTCGTGTCCAAAGGGAATTTCGGTTGAGTTCATAGCAAAAATGAACCGTGAGTACTTGTTTGCTACGGCACTCTATTCGGAAAAAGTGTATTCAACGGATGCGTGATGAGAGTAAAGTTCCCATCTTTGGGAGGGGTAATTTAAGAGGGGATGCTGATTGCTTGAGAGTAAACCAGTACATATCGCAATGCGGAATAGCCAGCAGGCGCAAAGCAGAAACCTTGATTTTAGAGGGTAAGGTTTGCGTCAATGGCATCATAGTTAAAGAATTGTCCAGACAAATCTGCGACACAGACATTGTAGAGATAGACGGGCAAAAAATTTCCCCGACCAAACAGCATACCACAATAGCTTTTCACAAACCGCCCGGCGTAATATGCACGGCAACAGATCCGCAAGGAAGAAAAACCATTTACGACTGCCTGCCAAGCGGATTTTCCGGCTTAAAGTACATAGGCAGGCTGGATTTGCAAAGCAGAGGCTTGATTTTGCTCTCCGATGACGGCGAACTTGTTTACAGGCTAACCCACCCAAAATACCAAATAGAACGAAGCTACCTGGTTTGGACAAGCCGGGAACTCTCCCGCCGCGCCATGGAAAGCCTTTTGAACGGCATAGACATAGGAGACGGCGAAATCGGCAAAGTAAAGGACATTTTTTTAGACGACGGTTTTGTTGAACTTGTGCTTACAGAAGGCAAAAATAGGGAAATTCGCAAAATGCTTCACGCTTTGCATTACCACATAGAAGATTTAAAGCGAATCGGTTTTGGCAATATTGTGCTCGGCGATTTGGCTGTAGGGAATTACAGGGAAATTACGGGAGATGAATTGGAGGGATTGAAATGCACCGTTTACTTTTGATAGATTCTTCTGCGCTTGCTTTTCGCATGTATTACGCCTATGCGAGAAATCCTTTGAGAAACAGCAAGGGGCAGTTGGTTTCGCTTTTGCACGGCTATTGGGGAGCAATTTTGCGAATAATTAAAATGCACAGGCCGGAATATTTTGCCATAGTAAAAGATGTGTCAAGGTCAAATTTCAGGCATGAACTCTATCCTGAATACAAGGCAACCAGAAGCCCCATGCCTCCTGAGATGGTAGAGCAAATTCCATACCTCAACGAGAGTTTGGAAACAAGCGGAATCCCGATTTTGGAACGCGAGGGATTTGAAGCCGATGATATAATGGCTGCCGTTGCAAAACAAGCCGCAGAAAAAAACTGCCTCGTATTTTTGGTCACCAAAGATAAGGATATGGCGCAAATTGTGGATGACAAAATCCATCTTTACCATATTGAAAAAGGTGCAAAGGGTGTGGATTTCGGGGCGGAGCAGGTGAAGGAAAAATTTGGTGTTAATCCGGAACAGATGAGGGATTACTTAGCCCTTGTAGGCGATGATTCCGACAATATTCCCGGCGTCGCAAAAATAGGGCCAAAGAGTGCAGTGGAACTCCTCTTGGAATACGGCAGCTTGGAAAACATCTATAAAAACCTTGCGGCATTGCCAAAAGCGAAACAGAGCATTTTGGCAGCCGGCAAAGAGAAGGCTTTTTTAAGCCGTGAACTGGTGACCCTGCGGAGCGATTACGATTTTGGCTACAAGCTGGAGAATTTGAGATACCAGGGATTAAAGAGAGAAGAATTATACAATCTATTTCAAAAATACGAAGTGCCCAGCCTGATTCCGCTTTTGCCAAACGCAAATGACGGCCCGTCTCTTTTTTCAATGCTCCCGGAACCGTTTACAAGGGAAAAAGACATTTTAGTCAATACCGTAGAAGCCCAGCAAAAGATGGAAGAGGATTTGAAGTCCGCAAAGATTTTGACCTTTGTAGCTTTGCAAAACGGAGCCGTTTCCGTTAGCAAAAAAGACAAAGAATATTATGAATTATCACAAGACATCACCCTTTATGGGGAATGGCTAAAGGAAATTTTTGAAAATGAGAATTTAGAACTCGTTTTTTTTAATGCAAAAGCGATTTTCCATATTTGGGACGCTGTGAATTGGCCAAAGGGGAAATTTTGTGATGCCCTGCTTGCACAGTGGCTTTTGCGGTCTAGTACTCAACACGCAGGTTCGCCGGAAAATGCGGCTGCCCTTATTGCAAAGTGGAATGGCATAAAAGAGGATTTGAAAAATAAAAATTTACTTGAACTCTTTGAAAGCAAGGAAATGCCTTTTATAAAGGTTCTTTACAAAATGGAGCGATATGGGATAGCCATAGACATAGTTGCCCTTGCAAATCTCAATTCCGAGCTTCAGAAAAAAGTGGCAGAATTTGAAGCTCAAATTTTTGAAATTGCGGAAGAGCAATTCAATTTGGCTTCTCCAAAGCAGCTTTCGCAAATTTTATACGAAAAGCTGAAACTCCCGGTGCTTAAAAAAAGCGTTAGAGGCCCAAGCACGGATGCGGAGACTTTGGAAATGCTTTTGGAGCAAAACGAACCGCACCCGATTTTAGAACCGATAATGAACTGGCGTGAATTTCAAAAATTGCAGAGCACTTATACGGAGGCTTTGCCAAAATTGCTCTCCCCCAAAACAAATCGCCTTCACACCACGTTTTTGCCTTGGGGAACGGCAACCGGCAGGCTTTCCAGCGTGAATCCGAATTTGCAGAACATTCCGGTGAGGCGTGAAGAGGGCAGGCGAATAAGAACAGCTTTTGTGCCTAGCCAAAACGGCTGGAAAATAATCTCCGTTGACTACTCCCAAATAGAGTTGCGAATGCTTGCGCATCTGAGCAAGGACCCGGAACTTTTGAGCGCGTTTTCGCAGGGGATAGACATCCACAGCGTAACGGCGGCGAAAATCTTTGAAACAAATGAGGTGAGCAAGGAGATGCGGGCAGCGGCAAAGATCGTGAATTTCGGCGTGATTTACGGAATGAGCGCGTTCAGGCTTGCAAGGGATTTGCGTATCTCCCGTTCCAAGGCCTTAGAGTTCATAAATGGATATTTTAATTTATACAGCCAGGTTAAAACATATTTTGAAGGTGTGGTCAGGGATGCAAAGGAAAATGGTTTTGTAGAGACCATTGCAAAGCGGCGGCGTTATTTGCCGGATTTACGAGCAAGTGACCACCAAGACCGGGCAATGGCAGAACGCATGGCCATGAACAGCCCGATTCAGGGCAGTGCAGCGGATTTGATTATGGCAGCGATGCTTCGTGTACATGCAAAAATTGAAGGGGAAAATTTACCGCTAAAAATGCTTTTGCAGGTTCACGACGAGCTTGTTTTTGAATGCCCCAAGGAGAATGCGGAGGAATTTTCACTGATGATCAAGCACGAGATGGAAAACGCATGGCCGCTTTCCGTTCCGATACTGGCTAACGTGGGTATTGGGGATAACTGGCTGGAGGCGCATTAGCGGCACTTAAAATCTTCTGACCAAACTAACCCCAAAATTCGGAATAGCTTCTAATTCCGTGTTCCCTCCGTATAAACGGCTAAAGCCAAAGATCGTTTCTATTCCGGTGTCTGTTTTCGGTACGAAAAATTTTACGCCGCCCGCCAAACTTACGGTAAAAGCATGGTATCTTTCAGGTGGTTTGTCTTCGCTTGGCAATATGTATGGGTCCTCGTAATCCTCGTGGCAAAAGTAGGTTCCGCAATTATCGTAGCCTTTAGTGTATCCTAAATCGCATTCTGCGAAAAACCAAGGTCCTTTTCTGAATTTAAGGAAGTATAATTTATAACCGGCCAATATTTGCCCTTGAACTTCATGGTTTTTGGTAAAATTATATAGAGCTGCTATAGTCACAGCATTTCTAATATCCAGCCAATATTCACCACCTACTTTTACCGTACTTAGCAAAGAGTGAAGCAAGTCTATTTTTATTTCATATTTTTTGAAATCTTCCGCCTTAGAAGATTCTTGTACAAGGGGCTTCTCTTGTATAGAAAGTTCTTGCGCAGGAGGTTCCTTTTGTACAGAAGGTTCTTGCGCAGGTAGCTCCTCTTGTGCAGAGGGTTCTTGCACAGGTAGCTCCTCTTGTATAGAAGGTTCTTGGGAGATACCGGCAACGTTTAATGTTAAAACAAATGAAACTGCGAAAAATATCTTTTTGTGCATACTGTAATATAGTAAACGCTGATAAACTCGCTTGGGGAGTAGCTAGTGGGGAGTAGGGAGTGGGAAAAACAGGGATTTTTTAAAAAAAATCAGAAAATTTAAAAAAAACCTTGCCAACGGCCCCAAAAAAAGCTATATTTATGCACATGATGGTGTATAATACCCAAAATAAGGCAAAAGGAGCTTACGGTGCGGGCAAAGCCTAGCACTTTTTTACAAAACAATGACATAAAAGTTAACATCCGGCAAAAAAAATATATATTAGGGTTTGCATTTTTCTTACTTCTGTCATGTTCCGAAAAAGGGCCTTTTGACTACCCCAGCCAGAGAGATTTGGAGGAGATGGCAGCCATGTCTTCAAGCGGCGGAGGGGGAAGTTCTTCTTCCACATGGGAGCAGAGTTCTTCCAGCGTGGAGGTGTCATCGTCAAGTGAGGAAGAGGGAAGTTCTTCTTCCATAGGGGAGCAGAGTTCCTCTAGCGAGGAGGCATCATCGTCTAGCAGCGAGGGGGGAAGTTCTTCTTCCGCAGAGGAACAGAGTTCTTCCAGCGTGGAGGCCTCATCGTCTAGCAGCGAGGGGGGCAGTTCTTCTTCCCTTAGCAGTTGTGGCAATTATAATGAGGAAAATGAATTTTGCCGTAACAGCCGTGTTTATGAGAAGTGCGGCGATGGGAACGGCAATGGCAAGCATGAATATGACCCGGAAACGCAATTCTGCTACAACAACCGCACCCTTGATAAGTGCGGCGGTCAGGAATATGATCCGGTTTCCGAACAGTGCCGTCTTGGCTTTGTTGAAAAACGTTGCGGCGGCAGCTGGTATGTTCCCCAAACCCAGTTTTGCAGCAATAGTGGAGTTTACGACAAATGCGGAGGCATTTCAGAGTACATTCCCGGAACGGAGCAATGTTGCGGCACAGGTAAATACACCCTTGCGACTGAGCAATGCTGCGGCAACAGCGGATATGACCCTATAACGAAGGGCTGCTGCAACAATGCGGCTATATTTGACAAATCTGTACAGAGATGTGAAAATAACATTTTAGAAACGAAATGCGGCAGTGGTTGGTATAATGCCGCAGTGAAAAGCTGTTGTTACGGGGAGATAGTCTGCAAGGAAGTTTTAGAGGTGCAAGGTTCTGTTTCGTTAACTGCCGATTACGGTAGCAATACCTTTTTCAAAAATTCTACCAAATTGAGCACAGCCGGTGGGGTTTCAATTAATAATGCCGCCAGTGCCGAATGTGGCAATGTCGTTTACAAAGTTGAGAGCGGCAGCTTTGCCGTACCCGGCGATGTTTCAATCTGTGCTTATGCGACTTGTTCCGGCGTGGAAATGAAGCTTCGCGAGGCGGCGTGTGCGAGTGGGACTGTTGTCAATGATCCGTCTTTGGTTGGGGAGTGTTATTGGAGTCCAAACTCAGTCATTCACACTTATATAGATAACCCAGTTAAACCTACGCCTGTGGGTGTAACATTGATAGACAGCTATGGGCGTTGCGCAGGCGGCGACCGTGCTTTGGCTCCAGTTGATTACTCTTACAATGGTACACCGTGGCCGGTTGCCAGCCTGCCAAACTCTGGTGGCTATTACAACGGTGTTGAGACGAACTTAGCCTGCATTGCGAATCAGAAATCGTGCCCAGAATTCACGGTAAAAAGTAATTTTGAGCCATTTTGCGAGGGATATTCTCAAATAAATACACTTTGCCCGGGTGTTGCGTGGGATGATATACAGTGGAATGTAAGACCTACGGTAGGCGGAACTTCCGATTCCCCAGCCAGATGCTACTATGTGCAAGACTTTAATCCTAGTAGTTGGAATACTTATGGTACTTATGATATTGAGGTCAACAACGGAACTCACAATTTCCGTATAAACGGAACTCTATTCACCACTTGGTCGAATGATATAAGGACTGCGGCTAATAATAAAAAGGATGGCGGTATTTACATATATGCACCTGCCGGTAAAATCACTGGGGTATCTAATGCAGAAGACATGATTCCAGGCACTTCCTTGCCGTTCTGTACACACGGTGTTCATAGGCTGTATTGCCAGATGCCTACCAATGGAGTTGATGGTATTGCTATACAACCTTCTGTAACATGCCTTAGCGGGGATGTTCCGAACATAACTAATTGGTCAAGTGCGCCTAACTGGAATAATCCTGTAGAAGGAACATATAACGTAAGCGTAAATGCAACTTGCGGCAGTTCGGGAATATTGACAGCTAGTTGCGGTCGGTTAAGAGTACTTGCAGCAGATACGCCAGTATGCGATGCGTTAGCGTATTGGGACAACATTTGTCCGGAAACTGCGTGGCCAAGCGGGGTACTGTGGAATACAGTTCCGGAAGGTGGAAATGCTGGTTGCTATTATGTTGAGGGTTTCAGGAATCTTAGCACAGGTACTTTTCGTGTAAACGGAATGACCTTTAGTGGTTATTTTAGTCCAGAGAATTCTACACCTATTGGCAAATTAGATAATGGCTATTATATCTATATAGATAGCAATCAAAATTGGGGTAACGTTTATGAAGGTATATTAGGCACCAGACCTCCTTGCTCATATTGAGTAAAGGATTAAACTGCACCATGGTGGTGCAAAACCTGCCAAACTCTGCGTTCCCGTGAGTTTGGCGGGGTGGACTAGCGGGAAGAAGGAGAACGGGGGGTAAATATGATGAGTTTTATTGAAACTCTGAAGAAATTTTGGAGATGGTTTTTGGGTGCCATATGTTTTTCGGCATCAGTCATTACTATATATCATTTCTGGCCTAAAATAGAAAACTTAATTGATAAGATTAATGAGTCTTATGTAATATGGTTGTTGATTTTGTTATTGTTATTAATTTTTCTGCCTTCTTGTATTTTTTTCTTTATACAAAATCACAAAAACAAAAAGGAAATTGATGACTACAAGAAGGAAATTGATAGTTGGGGCTGCACTTTTAAAAATTATACTTGGTACTCAAATGATGTAAGAGAGGTGCCATACATGAGAGTGAGGATTTTATCTATGCAAAAAATTTTAGAAAATGTTTGGGTTGATCCTTCTGATATCTCTAAACTCGCTGAACGATCTATTTTAAGCAAGTTAAAAATTGACCTTTCTAAATTACCTGATTATTTTTCTAACAAACTAAAAACAATCGGCAAAAAAGTTGGGGAGAATGCTTGGAATGATTTGCTTATCTTGTTTGATAAATTGAAAGATGAAGATAGCAACGATGAAACCAAAATTTATAAGTGGTTAGAGAGAGAATTACTTTCGGGATGGGGAGATTTTAAATATGAGCCCACGAATAATACATCACCAGACAGAAGAGCAAAGAACGGTAATATTGTTGTTAAAAATTGTTTTCTGTCGTTTAAGAGAAACGACATAGACACAACAAAAAAGTTATGCCCTTTCATCTGCGGTTATATGGAAGAAATCATAACAAAAATATACGAAGACCGTGTTACTGTTACAACAGAAAATCCTGATTGTAGATGTATATTTGGTACTGGAAACGAAGAACGAACATGTAGATTCACGATCAAACCTTCCTAAGAGAGATATAAAATGCTTGAATTGAGAAACATACATAAATCCTTCGGCGATGTCCGGGTTCTGGACGGAGTGGGTTTTTGTTTGGGAGAGGGGTTTGTGTATACGCTCAAAGGCGGCAATGGGGCGGGGAAGATGACTTTAATCAATATCATTTCCAGTTTTATAAAACCAGATGATGGTTACGTAGAGTTGAAAGGGAAAAAATTAAGATGTGTTTACAAAACACTAAGAGGGAAATAAAAATGCATGAATTGGAATATTTAAGAAGTGAGATGAATCAACGTATAAATTATTCTTATGAACATCCGCATAAAGTCCTTGGACATTTATTATTACTGTGGGGAGGAACATTGACATTATTCAATATGTCAAAAAAAAAATTTTATGGAGGATATATTTTTGTTCTTTATAGTAAGTACAATATTTTTTATTTCCGTTATAATGATTCATTTTTTTTCTAATAGGGAGCATGAAAATTTAAACCAAATTTTT
>LIUH01000105.1:0-250 GCA_001462225.1 Fibrobacteria bacterium GUT31
TTATGCAGCCGATTTTTCTTACTCACGATCTCTACGTACTTGAAAACCGCGTAGGCATGGAGCTTGCCTCTACTTCTTACGCCCTTGCTACCATGAAAAGACTGGGCATAAAAGCGGCTTATGGAACAGACAGCCCGGTGGAGTCAATGAGTCCGATCGAGTGTATCGACTGCGCGGTAAACCGCCACGATGTCGCAAACGGCTATCCCGAAGACGGTTTTTTCCCCAGCGAATGTGTGGACGTGTACAC
>LIUH01000105.1:506-36913 GCA_001462225.1 Fibrobacteria bacterium GUT31
TTTACCATTCCGCGAAAGGAGATTCGCACAGCGCGGGTTCTTTGGACTATGGTAGGTGGTAAGATTGCGTATCGAGTTTTTTCTTGATAACCCTCGAAAAACCGCGAGTAACTAACACCTTAGCTTTGCAAGAGCTCCTTAGAGACTTTCCGTATGTTATACTGTAGTTAACCATGGCAAAAAAAATATGTTTAATACTGCTATTTTTTCATTTTACATTTGCCTTTGCCTGCGATTTGCCGGGGCATTTTGATTTTGAAGTTTCAAACGGAGAGGAGAAACTCTACTCAGGCTGTTATGACGCGGTTAATTTGGGGCCTCATATAATAGAGTATATTTTAACAAAAGAACGGGCGGAAGCTACGGGGACAAGGCGTCCGTCCGCGAGGTTCACGCAGAACAGGGACGGAGGCGCGCTGCGGGATTTACTGGCTGAAAACGGCTATTCCCTTCCCCGTCACCGCGATTATACAAATTCAGGCTATGACAGGGGCCACATGGCGCCTAACGCGGATTTTAACGACACTTATGGAAACGCGCTGATGACCTTTTTTATCGCCAATATCTGGCCGCAGACTCCAGATGTAAACAGAATCCAATGGCTCGAGACGGAAAATGAAACAAGAAGGCTGGCGTCACAGTATTCGTTTGTAATGGTCGTTATTATAGTAGACGAGTTCAGTGAAGAAAAAGTGGGAGATATTCAGGTTCCTTCTTGTTTCAAAAGAAGAGTCTACGACTTATATTCAGGCGAACTGATCTACGAAATTGACGTTTATCAATTTGAAGAAACCGTATCTACAGATGATGTTGATCTCTTAAATTAATTGAGGCTTTTCAAGAATTCAAGAACGTCTACGCCCGAAGGAGGACAGCCGGGGCAGAATTGCCTGAAACCGGCGCAGCACTGCCCTGTCCCTAAATTTCCCTGTTTCCCCTTAAAACCCTGACCCACGCAGATTTTTTCTTTCAGACGGTCAAGTTTAGCGCGGTTCATTCTGGAAAGAGCGAAAACAAGTGACGCATAACAGGCGCTGCACGAGTTGTCTTCGGCAATGTAAGGCGCAAGCTGGCGAACCTTTCCGCCGGGCGCGGAAGCGGCGTTTATTTGAGCGCAGTTTTGAGCGTCCTCGCTGTTAGCATTCGCGCTGTTTAATTCCCGCACTTTGGCAGTACGGATATCCGCGTTTCCTATTCCAAGTTTTTCCGCAAGGCCGATATAGGGAATATCGTCAGTCGTATAACCCATTTGAGCGGAAGCCCATGCGTCGCAAAGCACCGGATCTCTTGCGGCAAAGAGACGGCCTGAGTACAACGGATTTCCGCCTGACTCAAAATCAGGATCGCCGCATATACCGTCAACAATGATAAAATCATTGCGAGCCACTGTGTTAAGGTGGGCAATCGGTTTGTGCAGTCCCATTGTGTGATAACGGCTCTTTTCACGGTCGGGGATAATCCCCTTATTGTTTTTAAGGGCGCAGGTAAATTTGGTCTGGCAATGTCCCTTCATTACCGGAAGGTTGATCATAAAATCTACGGACAGAGCGCTTTCGCAAATTTCAAGTTTTATGCCCCTGCAATCACAGGCCCTCGTTTTGTCGCGCTTGGTGTCAATCAGCTGTACCCCTGTCTCATCGGCAAGCTTGCGGTAACCGCAAACCTTAAAAGCTTCCGCAGTAGAGCCGCCTGTCCATGAACCTTCGAGAATTGCCAAATTATTGAAACCGTTTTTCTTAAGATAGGCGATAAGCCCCTCGGCGATTTCAGGATGGGTGGTTGCGCCGTCGGATGCGGGCTTGGCTGTCACAAGGTTTGGCTTTAGTCCTATGCGCTTGCCGCGATCTCCTATGAGAGCGGCAAGATCCGCCTCCTGTGCAAGACGAATAGTCATTGCCGCTATATCCTTTCCGTAGATTACATAAATTTCATTTTTTTCCATCTTTTAATTTCTACTTTTAACATAATCGTCGGCAAGATTGGCGGCATCGTCGAATTCGCTGTGCAGTAAATGTTCGGCAATTGAATTTATAAGGTCTCTGGTTTTGTGCGACCATGTTTTTTCCCTTAATTCGTTCAGTGTGTTTTTTGCGGTCTTTTTATCAAAAGATGCGCATGCTTCCTTAATAATTGTCAGTTTTTCGCTTAGAAAAACAAGAGATTCTTCCGTGTCTTCGCCGATTTCATTTTTCTCGTCCCTGAGTTTGATTTTGCTGATAATTTTGCGTAACTCATAAAGGAAATCTTGTGTTTCAGATAACATCACATTCATATTTTTTTCTCTGCCGGCCTGTTCCAGTCTTAGCGCGGCGGCGAAAAGTTCCCTTTCACCAATGTTGGCAAGGGCGCTTTTCATTGCGTGAACATTGATAACATACGACTGAATATCGCTTTCTGTTTTTAAATTGTTCTGTAATATAGTTTCCAAAACCGCGGCGACCTTTTCGGCATCTCGCGCAAATATTTCCGCCAGCTGCGAATCTAATTGCTGAGGTTCCCGGGCAGTTTCCTGCTTCATTTCGGCTTTTTTCTTCTGCGCCGCTTCTAATACTTCGATTGGTTGTTTGTCGCGGATTAACTTATTCAATGTAACATTCAATTGGCGTATATCAACAGGCTTGGAAATAAAACCGTCAAATCCTTTTCTCAGGAACATTTCCGCCTGTCCGGCAAGTGCGTTAGCTGTCAAGGCAACTATAGGACGTGTATATCCCATTTCGCGAAGCAGTCTTGTTGTTTCAATACCGTCCATCTTTGGCATCATATGATCCATAAACACAATGTCGTAAACATTGCCATCATTAATTTTATCAATTGCTTCAAATCCGCTTGTTACAAGATCAATATTCAAACCGTACGGAACCAAAAGCCCCTTGGCGACATAAAGATTCGTTTCAACATCGTCAACGACAAGAACACGGCCGTAAGGCATGTATTCATGCGTAAATTTGGCTTTTTTTTGTTGTATAGCGTTACCCTGTTTAAATTGCTTCAGACTTTCCGCCAATTCCTTGCCTATTACTCCGCGAATGCCAACGCCATCCGTCCTTTGCGGTAAGCGTACTGTAACTGTTGTACCTTCGCCAATCGCGCTTTTTACCGAGATTTTGCCGTACATTAAGTTAACCAAATTTCGTGTTATATTTATGCCAAGTCCGGTGCCTTCTGTGGTACGGTTAGCTTCAAAATTAGAAAGGGCAGACTCATCATCAAACAACCAGCTTACCTGTTTTGGTGTCATGCCCTGTCCCGTATCTTTTATCTGGAAAATGAGCGTTACAAGAACAACCCCGCCTCGTCCCACACATTCCGCATTAACTGATAGTAAAACCTGACCGCGAGTCGTAAATTTGAAAGCATTTGACAGCAGACTGTTTAATATTTCTTTAATTCGAAGTTCATCGCCAATCAATGTCGAAGGAATGTTTTCATCTATTTCGATATTGAATTCAATCGGCCTGCCTTCATGACGAATAAAATTTAACTGTACAACGTCGTTAATTAAACTTGCAACTTCATATTTAGCAGGTACCAGTTCCAGTTTTCCTTCCTCAATTTTAGAAAGATCCAATATGTCGTTGATAATGTTTAGGAGTATATTACCGGAATTGTTTATCTTGATAAAAGCATCACATGTAGAAGGGGGATGAGAGGTATTTTGCATTTGAATTTCAGTCATGCCTAAAATTGCGTTTAAAGGAGTGCGTATTTCATGACTCATAACAGCAAGAAAATTGCTCTTCTGCTGAGTTTTTAGATCCGATTTCTTTTTCGCCAGAGCAGTGAAGTACAGCATTGTGCATAATGCTGATGAAAGTACAGCTCCAATTACGACAAGAAATACAATCATATTATTTATGTTTCTGTAGTATTCATGTACGGGTATTACAGCGCCCAGAAACATATCGTATTTTATTTTTTTAATATATACGATAGAGTTGTTATAGGAATAATTTTTTACCCTTCGTTCGTAAATATCCTGCCCTATTTCTAATTCCGGCACGAGGCTTGCTATACTGCTGTTTATATTTTGTAATTGCTGGCCTATTAAATAAGGTTCGGGATGGGCTATTACTTCCAGTTTGTTATTAAGCAAAAATCCGTAACTGTTAGCGGTGAGGTTTATTGTAATGCCGTTGTCATCCTTTAAGAAACTTTCATGCTCATTAAGATTGGAAATGATGTCGTTTTCGGCAAGGGCGAGCGCGTTCTCAACGTCCTTAATCAGATGCCTGCGTTCAATTCCGCTGACAAAGATAAAGCTTGAAATGCCCATTATGGCAAATGCCGCAATTATAAAAAACATCTGCGCGTATATGGAACTTGATGCCCGGCTCTTTTTAGAGATAGAACGCATTAACCCTCCCGGTTCGGCCAAAGGCGTATAAACCGTTCATTTTATTAAATTTGCGATTTAATGCGATCAAGCAGCACGGATGAAGAAAACGGTTTTGTAATTAATCCGACTGCGCCAAGTTCTGAACTTCGTTTTTCGATAGAAGCATCGGTAGTACCTGTCAGGAAAATAACAGGTATGTCAGCCCATAAATTATTGGCTTTTAGATTTTCAAGCGCTTCAAAGCCGTTCATTACGGGCATCTCGATATCCAGTAATATTAAATCCGGCGTTATTTTTCCCAGAAGCGAAAACATCTTTTCTGCGGACGGTAAAGTCATTACACGATAATAATCTTCCAGTGCTTCTTCGGCAGTTGCCAGATTTGTATCGCTGTCGTCAACTATGAAAATCGTTTTCAAAATGTTTCTTTCACTCCGTGTCTTGTGTCTTTATATATAGATTATTTCTATATAAACAGGGATTTGTCAATAAAAATTGTCAAAACACACCGGGAAAACCCTGTATTTTGGCGGTTTTTTAGAACCAGCGATGAATTTTAAAGATGATAATCATCATACCGGCGACAAGACCCATACAGCCCAAAGTAATAGGGTAACCAAGCCTGTGTCCCAATTCCGGCATAAATTCAAAATTCATTCCGTATATTCCCGCGATAAAAGTCAGCGGGATAAATATGGTTGATATAGTGGCCAATACTTTCATTACTTTGTTCATCTGATGCGACAAAACTGACAAGTTTACGTCCATTATATTTGTCAGCCATTCGCGGTAATTTTCTATTATTGTTATAGCGTTGCTCAGGTGTTCGTTCAGGTCCTGTAAAAACGGTTTTAATTTATCGTTTTTAAAAAACATATTATGGTGATAAATCATTAACATATTGTTTTTTAACGGCAGAATGGCGCGTTTTATTTTTATAAGGTATCTTTTTGTATCCTGTATTTGTTGAATAAATGTATTATCGCCTGTTTCTGTCGCGCGATCCTCAAAATTTTCGATTACTTCATCCAGATGCTCAAGAATAAGAGAATACTCATCAACAACCGCGTCTATTATTGAATAGGCAAGGTAGTCCATCCCCATTTTTCGTATTTCTCCGATGTTTTCCAATATTCTTTTTCTGATACCGTCAAACAAATCCCCCGGTATTTCCTGAAAAGTAAAAAGAGTATTTTTCATTATAATTATACTAATCTGATCGATCACGAAATCGTCCAGTTCTTTGCGCATTTCCTTTTTGCCGCCGAAAAACGCGGAAAACTTACTCCTGTTTTCCTGTTCGTCGTTATTTTTGTTTTCGCGTTGTATGGTTTTAACCGATAAAAACCGGTATTCGTCGAATATTTCTATTTTTGGCTGCTGTTCTGTGTGAAGAATATCCTCAATGCTTAAGTGGTGAATATTGTATAGTTCGCCCAAACGTTTAATCGAATCAATGTCTTTTAATCCGCTGATATTTATCCACGAGAATTTTTTACTGTTTTTATATAAAGCCAATTCATCTATATTTGAAAGCTTCTTTTCTTCGGCGGAAACGGAATCATAAGTTATGATGGACAAATCCATTTCCACTGTAGGCCTGTCTCCCACATAAACCGGATCTTCGGGAAGCAAATTCACTTTTTTTACTTTGGCAAACGGTAAATTCATCATTTGTTTTCTTCCGCTATTGGGTAAATTACCACCAATTATATTTTGGGAGAATATCGGATTATTGTCAAGACTTCCTTGTTATGTGGTCAGACAGAACAACTCTAATATTATTCTTCTTCTATAAATCTCGGCTGTTTCGGATTGCAATGTACACCCAAAGGATCAACCAAACCTTCTTCATCGGGTAATGTGAACAGCGGTGTAAGCAACAATAGTCGTTCATTTTTAATTTCTATTCTTATGCGGCCGTCAGGAAATGGTGAAATAGATTCAAACACCCTGTTCCCTGTTTGTTTTAAAAGATATGTTCCTCTACGCACTGCCCAATCGGGGATTTTTCTGTCGATTTCCATGTAATACACGCAGTCTGCCGGATCAACCAGACGGTATTCAGTTAAATAAGGTAAACTTCCCCAAATACCGACAATGGGGTAATCAGGATTTGCCTGTTGACCAACTCTTTTTTGACGCCCAAGATTCCAACCATTTTGTTTCAATGACATCTGAGTAAAATTATTTTCAAATACCAGATCGCAGGCACCTGTTTCAAATGAAGAGCCAATAAAAAATAGGTTGTCTTTTTCTTCTGTCTGATAACTAAAAAAAAACGTTTCTTTTCTAAGCCGTGCTTGATATAAAATACTGTTTGACGGTATGTCGAATTTGTGAAAAAATACATGAGGGGCTTTTGGACCGATCCAGTCGATCTCGTCAGCCGATGGATCTACCATGCGTCTGCCATCTTGAAGAAACCAGTCAAAGTCTGTAAGCCAGTCGTGATTTTCCAGTTGCGGATTTTTGAATTTGCTGTCTACGGGCTTGTGAAACAAATAACCGCCGAAAACCCAGCCCGTTTCATTTCCGGTATCAACCATATACCAGTAATCATGCAAACCGTCTATAGTTTCTTTTTCTTCGTTTCTTTCAAGTACTTTTAATTCTGTGTTTTGCGGAAGCAGCCTGACTATTGCGCCTGTAGTGCTGTAGGTTGAACGTAAATTTAAACCTTCAGGTGGGGCAACATAGACCCATTCCTCATAGGGAGAAGTTCTAAATGTAAAGGGGATTTTAAATGTTGGAGGGATTTTATCATCGGGATTTTCAGTTGTTGGTGTGTTTTCACTTTCGACCGCTTTTTTGTTTATGCAGCTAAGGCATAGGGCGGATAAAAAAAGAGCGAATAAAATATGTTTCCAGTTCATTTTTTACTCCTTAGCAATTTGATAAACAATAGGGTAAGGGCTTCTTACCCTATTGTAAATGCGTGCCTAAGTTCAGTCCATCCAGTCAGGAATATATCTCTTTATAAGTTCCGGATCCATAACAATATCAAGTCCTGAATGATCTTCCTGCGCCATTTCAGGAAAATATTGAAAATAACTGTAATTCTTTCTCAGTTCTGGTATTACATCCATTGTATAGACATTCCGCACGTACAGGTTGTTGGTTCTGTTGGGTTCTTTTATGGTAACTCTTTTTAGAAGCTCTTCTGACAGAATAGCATCATTAGGAATAGGTCGTTTGGTAAAGCCTTCTTCGCCTATATTGTCAATGTTGACAAAATCAACCGTATAGGGCTGCTCAATGTAGAACACGTCCTTGTTGTAGGGATAATCCAGCGTACGGTTTTCGGTCATGATGGCATAGATAGTGATACGGACAATTCCGTCAACTATTTCCCATATTCCCAAGGCTTTGTTGAAGTATATTTCTTCTGCATTAATTACCCGGTAATTGTGAAATTTGAACTTAAAAAGAAAAAGTTTATTTGGGAAAAATGTATAATAATTATAGGTATCTGTTGTAAAAGTAATATTTTCCCACGCACCAAGCAGTTTTGATTCATCTTCTGTCAATCCGTACTGTGCTTCAATGCCACTGAATTCATCCCAAAAATATGTACATTTTGGAGTCAACTCGTTATTAAAAAAGTCTTTAAATTCGTCCTTTAGTTCGCCAAAGGTATATACTTTTGTTTCCTTTGAATTACAGGCAAGACACAGCAATAAAAGAAATGAAATTAAAAAAAATTTTTTCATGGATAACTCCTTTTATCCTATTCAATATTTTCTTTTCCTGAAAAACACAACATATTTTAAAATTTGCTCTTTGGCTTCATCCGGGGTATAACGAACTTGAGCATAAGTAAAAGCAATGCCATTCTTATAGAAATAAAATATGCTTTCCGTATAACCTGCCGATTCCCCCAAGCTCCAATAAAAAGGTTTTTCTTCTGTCGTTTCCACAAAGTCAATTTGGCGGTTTCTAAAATTATCTAAATTACAACGGAAAGATAAACATTTCTTTTTATCGTTGTATTCGATTCGAATAGTCGAGCTTTCTAGATTTCCTATATCGACATATGTATTAATTTGATCAATTATTTTGTAAGAATCAAAAATATATTGTCCAATAAATGTTATCAAATAATCAGTTGTTAATATGCGGACATTATCAGGCACATTAGAATTTAAATCGCCCGCAAATGTATATGGTGTATCATAATCCCATATCTCATCCCAATACATTTTCGGCCTATGTTCAAGATAGATTATTTGTATTTCGCCGTTTTGTGTCTCTAATTTTGTGTTATTGTGAGCATATGTCTCCCCGTCAAAATTTAATTGAATTTCATTTCTGTTGATTTTTTGTTGATTTGTGAAATCAATTTCTCGGATAAAAACTTTTCCATCTTCAACGGACAGTGCTAATATTTCCGGGGAGCGGCTATGGTTATCAAGTTTGCTTGCCTGTTGTATGTAATACCCTTGCGCTAAATTTATTGAGTCAAGCGACGATACATCCGATCCCGTTGAACGTCGATAATTTGTAATTGATTTTTTATTGATAAAAGATAAAGCAATCTCTTCAATAATATTATTATTTTCGCTTTCTGTTGTATTATTTTGTCCTGTAAATCGTTCTTTTTCGGCGTTTGTATTTTTGCTGCAGGCAAGAAATAAAATGTTGACTGAAAGTAACAGGCAGTTTCTTAAAAAAGTTTTCATTTTTTCTCCTTGTCAATACTGATCATAACAGTGTATAAATATATTTGTCAAATTCTCTTCTTTCACTCTCTTAAAGGAGCTAAATTATTCAAAATAATTTTCCGGAAGCCAACCGTCGTAAAATGGACCGCCGCCGTCTATTGGGTCGCCGCTGGTAAAATCAAAGGATGTGTAATACCAAACAACATCGTCAATTGTTGTTTTTGCGTGTTTCACAGCAACTTTTTCTGTTGCCTTTCTTCCGTAATAATTATCTTGAAACATATTTTTTGATGACATGTCCGGCAACGAATATAGAACGCCGTTTGTATTTACTTTTCCTTCTTCCCATATTTTTTCACAATAATGTTGATGCAGTTTTACTATTTCCCCAACTTTCGCATTATTCAAGTTATGTGCGTAAAAAACAACCGTTTCATCATCATTTACTAAGACAGGAGCGCCGCTATAGTACAGTTCATTGGAATAGTGTAAGCTGGAAATGGTATATTTTTCGGCAAATCTTACGATATTTATTGGCGGAAAAAAATGTACTGTATTGTTTTTAAGTGCATAGCGGCCGTAATCGTAGCCGTGACCGCGGCCCATTCCGGCATAATTGCCCTCGTGTGAAAAAATCAAAATGACACCATTTCTTTGCCATGAACAGGATTGTAAATCGTTCAGCGTAAAATTTTCTATAGGAGATAAATTTCCAAAATAGCTGTTCCAATTTTTCCCTTTAAATTCATCCGGTATACTAGATAGCATTAGTTCGAGATATTCGCCGAAGATCCAGCCGGTTATATTTTCGTTTGCGGTTATCTTATACCAATAATCTTCTAAATTATTGGCCGCAGTTTTTTCCTTTGTAATGTCTATTACGGTAACATAGTCGCCTAAATTTAACATTCCAAGTATTTCCGCATTTGTATTTGGTTCACCTCTTATCCGTAAATTATCATCGTTTATATAACCGCCACATGGTAGAACGGGGATTATGTCAGCCTTTTTATGCTCTGTAATTTTTTCATCCGTTGTTTCAGTTTCTGGCGTTTCTCTCATTGTTATTTTTTCAGCCTCCGCTGTTTTTATCGCTGTTGATTTATTGTTCTGTTCTGTGTTTTTTGAACATGAGACAGCTAAAACAATTATTGTTATCCACAGGATTTTTTTCATATATTTTCTCCTCTTCATTATTTAAACCATCATAGTTTTTTCTGATTTATAGAACAAGCAAACTGGCAGGAAATGACATTCCTTGCCAGTTTGTAACCGCACATGACTAAAACCTGTAAAAATTCCCGAAATGGTTTGGTATATTTTTTCTAGCTTGATCCATATATGCGTATGGATATTCGAGCCTATTACCCGGTTGTAATGTTTCAGGGTTTACAAATTGCCTTACATATTGACCATTATATGGCAAGGACTTTGTCATATCAATATGAGTGTGTGTACCGGAACCAGCGCCATTAGACGATGTAGGATATTCGGCTATTTTTTCTGTGCCACTGTAAATTGTGCCCTTTACAAGACTAGAAACAATGGTTGTATCTAAATGTTGAACACGCATTTTTAGATCGCTTCCATATAGCTGATAATAAGCTTTATGTCCATCTGTATTAAATAATTGCCAATGACCTCCAGGAGCATAGATTTCTGACCCATCTGTTATATAATCAAGACCAGTGTGTAACTCAGAGAAAAAAACTGCGTTTTTTATATGATCGGGTGCGGTTTCTAATTCAATATAAGGGTAAAGACGGCTAAATTCACTTGTTCTCGTATAATTTCCAGATATCATACCGTTAATGTTTACACCATTTTTTAAGGCTTCATTTAGCCAATTCCAGTTTGTATGTATCATTTCCAACTGGGATGGATTATAATAATTCAGCAGAATTGAGTTGGCAATATCGGTGTATCCTCCAGTTTCGGCATAATTTAAAAACCCAATAGTGGAACTGTAAATTCTGTTTATTGATTCATTGGTTTTGTTTCCTGATGCGCCGACGGTTGTAAACAATTCAGCAATAGTGTTCATGGTTATTGTCTTTCCCATATTGATATCAGCCAAATCATACCTTTTCATTGTTACAAAAGACCCGAGACTTCCGGTAATTGCATCATGTTTGCCTTTCCAATACCAATTATCATGATTAGTATCAAAAGAATGTAATAGTCCAGAGTTTACCATCATTGCTCGAACTGCTTCAACACTGGCTGAATCATTCGGATCAATATTTAAAAGCCACAAAAGAGCGCCCTCAATGGAATCATCGCTCCTTAATCCCATTTCTCTATATGACTTAATGATATTTCCATCTGCATCTCGCAATGTAGCCAATCCGTCATATTCCAGATTTCCTTCTCTGGTAAGCTTCCAAAAATCCGCACTCGAATCATAGTAATTGTCAACATAGGAATTGAAGAAATCAGTACCCCCCATGTAAGCGATAATGTCTCTCAATAAATTATCATCAAGAGCCAATTGCTGGCCGTCAAATAACATCTTCAACGCCATTTCGGTGTGCGCTAATGTAGCCATTCTGGTTTCCAGATAGTTGTCGTCTGTTACAATGCCATCCCTGTAAGTTTCGTGCCCGAGAAGTACCGCGAGGCGCATCTGATCCTCCGCGCTCATGCCCTGCTGATAGCCTGCCAAATTAATCATTCTTCTTCCGTCAACGATTGTGGTTTCTGCGGAAAGATCTCCGCCGGTGTTATTTAAAATTCCTGTACTTCCTTTTAGTATATCCCATAATTGGCCTTTTTGTGTACTGTCTCCGAAACCGTACTGGGCGCGCAGCGCGATTGCCGAATCAAAATAGTTGTTTTTTACATATTGGCCAATGTTACTGTTAACATTCCAGACCTGTGCGCCTCTGAGGGCTGCGGCTAAATTGTCAAGGCTGACGTTTGCGCCGCCTGTGCCGATGTTCATTGTTGTACCGCCACGCCCGAGGTGCAGTTCGAGTAATCCGCTGTTAATTCTTCCGTTTGTAAACAGGCCGAGGTTGAGGACATTCAATGTAAAGTCATTTCCCAGAGCGTAGTTTACTCCCTGTCCGGTAAGGGAACCGGCGAGGTTGTTAAATATTCCAAGGTCAGCTTTGTTTGAGTTATTAAAACCTGTCAGTTTTTCCAGAGAAAAGCCGCTGTTGATGGCTTGCAGAGTTCCGGTGGTAAAGGTACTCGTCATAGATGACAATGTATTTGTGAACGTGCTTCTCATACTGGCTCTAAACATTTCGCTGGAATAGCCGAGGCCGCCGTTTCTGCTGTAAGTAATTCCGTTAATGGCGCTGGCAGCAAAACCAGTTGCTAAAGTTTGCGCTCCTGTCATTGCGGTTTGTACCATTATTTTGCCGAATGTACTGTTTGTTGCGCTCATGGCGGTTTTTGTAAGCCCGTTACCTATAAAATTGTCGGCACCTCCAATTCCGCCAAAGAGTCCGGAAACCATACTGCTTACGGTTTCTGTGAGCAAAGTTTTTCCAAATTCAAAACCTGCTTCACCAAATGTTTTGTATCCCGAAGCTACATCAAGAGTTCCAAAAAACAGATCGTCGCTGACATTAATACCTACGCCGAGAGCCATCATCCCGATTGTTGCGGGAAGGTTTGCGCCGAAAGAAAATACGGTAGTTACAACAGCAGCCGCTATAGAGTTGACAACCTGAAATGTTGATCGGATAGATGGCGATTTAAAAGAGCTTCCCTCGTCGTTCCATATTCGCTTATCCCATGCGGGCATGGCAAGTTCCGCCATTCCTTTCGCGTCGGTAATTGACCAATAGATGTATGAACACATAAGGCGTCCGAGTTCTCCCGCGCCTCTGTCATAGAAAATGGAATTATTTGCAATGTTTATCTCGTTTCCCGGTTTAACGGCCGGCTCATACCCGATATGGGCGCCGAATTTTCCAGGGGATTGTTCGCGTTTTCCGGCGTATGTTTTTTCGATAATTTTTACGTCTTCGCCGATCCCGAATATTTCTTCGGCAATCGTACCTATCTCTATATGGGCATTCTCCAGCAATCCTCTTATTGCTATTGTATCCATGCTTGCCAGATAGCTTTCGTCCAGTTTTGTCTGCAGCGATACAGGTTCCATTTTGTAATCTTTATAGCCGGAAACGAATGCCGGCTTGGTAATGACCGGCGTAAAAAGCGTGGAACCTTTTACTATATCCTTTGAATAGTCGTTTCCGCTTCTTTTCCAAAGCCCGTTAAAAATAAACATCTCATCCATACTGTTCCGGAATTTTTTATTGGCCGAATCAACATTGGCTGTCAGATTTTTGATTGCTTCATCAATGATTTGCTGGATGTTATACGCAAGCCTTCTGGATTCCATATCCGCGATTTCAGCATTGGTTTTTCTGGACATGTCCGAAGCCGCTGTTCTTGTAAGAGCCGCATCCCATATTGAGATACCTCCCATGCCGCGTTTTACAATGGCGGATGCGGTATTGGCGATATTATTTATGGAGCCGAACGCGTTGTACATATTTGCGATTCCTGCGGACTGTAGAAGCTGTGCCATTAATGTTTCTGTTTCCGGAACAGCGTTCCTGATGCCAAAAGGTTCTCTGGTGTCCATAAATCTTGACAGCCGTTCACCTTCCGTACCGACAAGCAGCAAAAAAGATTCCGCTGACGCCTCATTTGCGGCAGCCGCAGCCTGTTCCAGCCATTTTTCCTTATCTTCAAGGCCTGCCAGATAAGCTTCGGCCCATTCATTGCTGACACGGTTGTATTCGTTTTGAAAATTTATTCTCCATTGTTTGTAGGTTTTCTCCATTTTTTCAGAGGCAGCGATCCAATCTGTTCTGCCGTTTTCAGTTATCCGTGAAGCTGAGTCAAGCCATTCATAATACTTTTCCGAAATATCCCGCAGTGTTAGTTGCCATTCGATTTCCCTGGCCGCGAGTTCCGCCGTGTATCTGTTCTCCAGCGCTTTTGCGGTCAATACTGTAATCTCGTCTCCCAGAACACTGAACTCTGCAAAAAAATCAAATTTAGCGTTTGAATACATCGAAATATCGTTTAGCAAAACGGCGTAAACATTATCATAATGATTTTTCCATGCCGCGGCGTTTTTACCATAAGCGTTCTCCGCCGCTGCCTTCAGGGTTTTTGCGTCAACAGCTCCTGCAAAAAAAGCGTCAACGGCGGCAAGATAATTTTTTTCGTTTGTTTGCTGGATTTGTGCGTCATTAAGCCAGCGGGTTTCCAGAGCAGTTTTGTTTTTGGTTTCAGTATTCTTTGCCCATTCAAGCAGGCCGTCAAGCGCGGTTGGAACATTTACAAATGTCCTGCCGGATTCCCCCTGCATTTTTTCCCAATAAGTTTTGAGATCGGCTATGTCCGCACCGCTTAATTTTTCGGTTAACAAAAGCGCGCGATTTATGTCATCCCATGTAATGTTTGTCCCGTCTGTTTTTTTACCTTCCAGCGCTTCGAGTTTTTGGGAAAACTCAATATATGCGGAATAGTAATTTTGTATGGACGAAATATTTCTCTGTAATCCGGTTTTCCACTTTTCAACTTTACTTTTTGTTTCAGACAAGGCCGATTGAATCCGGTTCATGGCGAGACGATTGACGTCTCTCATCTCCCTGTACATCAATTCCCTTATAATTCCTCCGACGATGGGAAGCAATATGCCGGCGATAACAGATTTCCATTTTTTATTCAGCTGCTGATTTGCATACGAATATTTGTCTTGAACATAATCATAAGCATTTTGATACACATCAAGAGTGTACATCTGTGAAAAACCCGCGCTGTAATCATTGCCATATCCCGATAATGTAAGAATGACATAGAATTCCAGATCCGCTTTTTCTTCTTCACTTAGCCCTGTCCATGCATTATAAAATATTGCTTCAGCATCCATATTGCTCACGGCAGAATAAAGATGACCTTTGCTTAAAGCGCTGCTTTTTATCGGCAGTGAACCCAAAGAACCGCCGCTTTTCATCTGTCCTATTCCGGAATAGTAACCGTTTAAAAAAGACAAATCTTCATTGGCGTTTATTAATGAAGTTATAAGATAATCCCTTGCAAGGCTCCACTGTTTAAATTTTCCGCTGTCTGAAAAATAGCCGGACATTCTTTTGTTTAATTCATCTAACAATTTTTCAAATTCGCTGAATTCAAATTGTTCGTCATACAGTTGTAGTTTTGTGTTAAATAATTTGTCGAGAGCTTCTGCGTTTTCAGCATTTACGCCTGTTAATATCATGGAGCCATCCGTTGAAAAGGCAAGCCGTCCGTCTTTTACGGTTATTATGTCCTTGAGCGACCAGTCAGCCCGCGATTCAGGCGAGATATAATCTTTATATTCCTGACTAACATACCCAAGCTGATGAAGGGCGTTTTGATATTCAGAGAATAATTTATCTCTCTTAGAAATTTCCTGAAGAGTTGTGGATAATACCGCTTCAACGGCTTCAAAAGATTTTAGTTTTCTGCTAAAACTCTGTTCATATTCGGCATACAACGCGTTGTATTCGGGATTTTCATAGGAGCGGCGGCTCTCTCCTCTGTAAATATCGGAGATAACATTTAAAACCGTCTGCGCCTTTGACAAATTAGTTTTAATACTTTCAATATTGATATGATCCGTGCCCAAATAAGCGGTACTTGCCCATCTTTGTATAGCGTCCTGTTTCTCATATTCAAAACGTTTTAGATCTGAATTGTTATGCGCTCTTTTCAATACGCTGTATTGATCGTCGTACAAAGAGCCGGTGGCGAGGAAATTTCCGGCTTTCGCTGAATATTCATCCCTTAACGCGTTATACACACCTTCCTGTGCCTTCAACGCCTCATAAGAATTTTTAAGCTGAGTTTCCATTTCTTCATGGGGTGTTCTTGATAATTCATAAGTTCTGCCTGTTTTGGCAATTTCTTTATACAAAGCGTTCAATATGCTAAAGTTATCTGCAATTTTTGAAACTTCATTTAAATATAAATCGAAGAAATTCGCGGCGTTTTCGTTTGAATAATCAAAATTTTTCCCAGATAAAACTGTTAAAGAGTCATTTATACGGTTTGTGTAATAAGCCGCGTTGAACAATGCGTCAGCCAATACGCCTTCTTTCCACGTAGAAACCGCGGCGGCCACCGGATTATAATTTGTAATATAGTCATTTTCATCTGTCAGATACTGGCGCCAGTGTTTTTCGTTTCCGGCAGCGGCCATGTCATTGTAAAACGTTTCCAATGCCGCTATAATTTGCTCCGTGTAAAAAAGCCGAATCACATCGTTGTTTATTTTCGCGTAAGCGTCATTTATCTTTTCAATTTCGTTTTCATCCATGTACCTCTGCGAACTGGCGTAATTGTACAGTTCTTCGTATTTTGCATCGATTTCCATTTGCTTTAAGTACAGGGATTCTGCAATATTTTGCGGACGTATATCCATGTAAAACGCATAAGATGCGATATACTCAACGATTGAATTTTTCCAGATGCCTGTCTCATATTCCAGCCATTGCGGAATTATCGAAAAACAATTTCCAAAATCCAGTAAAAACTGAGCGGCATTTTGTATAAAATCTCCGGGCTTTTTGTAAATCGATTCGCAGATTCTTTGAGCGGACGGCAAAAAAACATTGGTCTGTACAAGACCGTAACTGGCGAATAGCGCTTTTAAAGAATTGCATGTATCCTGCCAAAATTCCGCCTGACCAAAAGAACTGATAGCGGAATATTCATTAAAAATATTGAGCAAGTCAAAACAAAAGTAGTAATCGTTAAGATACTCTGTAAGGTACAATTCCGAACCTGTAAAAAATGAACTGCCTGATAGAAAAAAGTCTATGAGCGCGTCTTCCTCGTCATTGCCTGTAAAAATATTCCCTCCCAAATCCATTCTTTCTTTCAGGCTTAAAAGGATTTTGTATACATCAGCCGCTGTTTCAGCATCAATCAAACAAAATTCCGGCAGAATGTATTCAAAATCATCAGTCACGGGATCTTCGCTCAGAAAATTTTCCAATGAGTTCAATTCAAGTTCAATTCGTTTTTCTGTAAGTACCAACGAACTGTTTTCGTAATCTGCGGCAATCTGCGCGTTTAATTTTTCTCCGTAAAGAACGGATTTTTCTTCTTTTGTAAGGTCAAGTCCTTTCGCGCCGGCATACCAATCCGCGCCGGTGTATGGCGAATAAAATGACCGCAATTGACCGTTATAGTTATCTGCAAACAGATTTATGGCCGCAAGACGTATTTTCAAACTGATTTCGGAATCTTTCCCATCCGCTATGTTTTTTTCAAGTTCTTCCAAAGACGGCATTTCTTCACCGTCTCCGTTTATCAGAATATAAAGAATATTTTGTGCGGCTTCTTCACGTTCGGTTAAATCCCATTTCATGCCGTATTCGATGGCTGTTCTATAAACGGCGTTGCTGCCGGTCTGTTGGAATAATTTGTATTTTTCAACCAGAAGCTCATATTTTGTGTTTAAGTCCAGCAAATAAAAATCTTCACGATTAATCAGCGAGGCGGTAACAAGCGTAGAATAATCCGAATTAAACTTGTTCAAAATTTCTTCGGCCCGCAGCATTTCTCGTGACAAGTTTTGCAATACTATCTGCTGTTTCTGAATGTCTTCTCCGAGTGTGTTTAACTTTCCCAATTCTCTTTCATACGCCGCAAGAGATTCGTTATAGGCTGTTTTTGCGTTCTCCCATGCCTGTATTCCTTCCACATTCGTTATTCTTCCTGCGGAAAATTCGTTCGCGTATATTATTACGGCTTCCGCTATGGCGCTTTTTCGTTCCCAGTACAAGACAAGCGCTTTTGCCCTTATAAGAGCTATTTGGTATTCATCAAGGCAAAAATCTTCACTTGACGCGCCGGGAGAAAGAATGTCTTTTAACGCTCCCGTTCCAAATAGTTCCGCGTAATTTGCGAGAATCCTTTCCCGCGCGTCAAGAGCGTTTTCCATATAAGATAAATACAATTCGTAAGAATTTATTATTTCTTTTAAAGATGAGTTTTTTGTTTTTTCCTGTTCTTGTATAAGCCAGGTATAAAAATCCGGGTCATTTGGCTCCTTTTTGTTTGAACCGGTATACTGGCTGTGCCAAAATTGTACGTTTTCCATTGCGGAAATGGCGGCAGACGAGCAGACAAGATACATGTCAACTAACGCTTTTACCTTTGTTGTTCCTTCCCCTATGCGCATTGCCATGTTTAATTCAAATTCCTGCCTTGCTTCGGCAATGTTTTTTTCAAATTCTTCGGAGATTTTTTTAAACATCGCTTCGCCGGAATCGAATAGTTCTTTTGCTTTTAACTCCCACTTTTGCCGTTCTTCTTCAAACTGGTTAAAGGCCGCAAGCCATGTTTCTTCGCCTTCGGAAAACAGCTTGAAAGATTCCTGCTCCCATTCAATACGCCTGATAAAAAATCGTTCTTCGGCTTCTTCCCACGCTTTAAGTCCCCTGTCAAACTGTTCCTTGTACAAATGCAGCCATTCTTCGCCAAGTATCGCGAGATCACCTGTGCCGGCGGCGGCCTCCTCAATTTTTACAGTAAGCTCTTCTATTCCTCTTGCGCATGTTTTTTCTATTTCAGAGATCAGTCTTTCCGTGAATATTCGCGCGGCTTCGTCTTCGCTTTGCCTGCGCAGGCTTAAGATGTCTCTTGTTCGCCTGCTTGTAAGAATTCTTTCTTCCCTTGCGGCGATATTTTCAAATTCCCGTTTTATGCTTCCGCTTATATTCGCGCCTGTTTCCAAAATTACGGCACTCATGGTTTCGCGTAATTCTTCAGGAATATAGGCAAGCAATTCGGTATAAAGACGAGTCATCACAGTATCAAAAGAGATACTGTATGTTTTTAAGTGTTCTTCCGTTTCGCCCTGCCACATTAACAGGTCATAAAAAAATTCCCTGCCGTCATCACCGGGGCGTATTATCAGGGGATCGCCGGTTTTATCGTCAAAGACAATGTTTTCTTCGTCATCAAGATACCATGAATAGTATTTTTGAGTTTCACTAATCATTGCGGAAAAATCAACGATTGCTTTTTTTACCGCTTCGCCAAAGAATCTTCCGGTAAGCCACAGCGAGAAGCGCGCTTCCAGTTCTTCGTTACTCCATTTTTCTATTGTGTTTTTTGCCTCTTCAAGGAGCAGCGGATCATCGTAAAAAGTACAGGCGATTAATTCCCATGCGTATATTGCCTGCGTTATGCCAAATTTTGCTTCCGACAGCCATTTTTCGGGATTTGTTTCCCTGTCTGCCCTGCTAAAGTGGCTTTCAAAAACCGATTTGTTAAATCCCTTGATTTCGACTGGCGGCTGAGAAGCCGGCTGCGCAAATCCAATTGATGGAATTAACCCGAATATAAGAATAAACGTTAAAAATAAAGCTATTGATTTGTTAAAAATTTTGTTTATCATATTTTTTCTCCAAAATCAGTTTTTTTATTCCGCACAGACGGAATACCCGGCCGTTTAAATACGGTCAGGTTTTTTAAAATAAAAATAGATGGAATTACAGTTATTGAACAAAGGCATGAACACGCTGTTCCCAAAGCGCCTACAAAAGATAAAGTTCGTATCAATAAGTTTGCCCCCTCCTTAAGAAAAAGAAAGGGGACTGCTCCGGCAAAAGTTGTGCCGGTAGTGGCAAGGAGGGCCGGCATTTTCCGCCTGAGCGCCAGATAAATATTCAAGGTTGATTTTTCCCGCCCGCTTTGTATTCTTGAACGCAAAGCATCGACGCAAAGTACGGCGGCGTTAACTGTCATGCCGCTTACGGCAATAAAGGCACACGCGACAGTCAAATTATACGCGCTGCCTGACATTACCAGACAGAGAGCCGGAATAGACAGCGAAGGCGGAATTGAAGCAAGCACAATCAGAGGAATTGTAAAGGATTCGTTAATTGAAGCGATGATCATGTAACAAAAAATAACGGCCATGATAAGAGAAAACACTGTTGTTGACAATGCTTGCGCCTGACGTATCGCTTCGCTGTCAAATTCAACGGAATATCCGGGCGGCAGATCGAGTTTTTCAAACAGAGGTGAAAGTTCCCGTTTGACGCGCCGCGGATCCATCGGCTTTGTGGTGATTGTTATTGAAGCAGTCCTGCGCCGGTTATCTCTCCTTATACTTGACGGCTCAATTTCTTCCTGTTTTCGCATGAGTGAGTCAATGTGCAATACGGCGCCATTCTCCCCGTTGCCGGAAGACACAAGTATGCCAAGCGTTTCCTCTCTTGATTGACGCATAACACTGTCCGCCTTGTGATCAGGAAAGTTCCTGCCGCCAGTTAAAATTCTTACGTCGGTTTCACCATTCGTGTCCGTTCTTTTATAAGCCACGGGCCCGTACACTCCCAGACGTACCCTTGAGGCGGCGTTTGAAAAAACAATGTTTGATTCGGCGAAAAGTTCCCTGTCCGGCTGCAAGATCAATTTTTTACTTCCCTGTTTAAAATTGAGTACGCGTTCCCGGATTAAAGGATGACCGGCGCAGATATACGCCAGCTCTTCCGCAAGCTTTCTGCACTTTTGATCTTCATCGCCGTAGATTTTTATTTCCCAATACCGGTCTTTTGCCGAATTTTCAATGAAGAAAACAAAACCGCCGGGAATGGGAATTTTTTTTGCCATATCTCTTACAAGATGGGGTTTTGTTTTTTTGGGATCAAATGAAACAAGCAGGGAACCTGAACCTGTCCTTGCGCCTGTTTCAACATTCATGATTCCCGCGTTACGTGCAAGTTGTTCGCCGTAAGAGGCAAGCAGGCGATCTGTTTCCTCCATGAGAAGTCCGCCGTCAAATTCAACCTGCGCGTATACGGAATCTTCAGAACCGTAACCTGAAGTGTCTGCGCCGGTGGCAAATAACGCGAAAATAGCCGAAACCGTAAGCGCGAAGCTGATTGCAATGACAACTAACGGGTGACAGGCGCAGAACCTTACATTACCGGCGAGAAATCTGCACAGGGAGCGTAACAGTTGCCGCAGCGCTTGTTTAAGGAATTGCGGCATTTTTACAGGGTTGTTTATCTTGCGGGGTTTTACTTCCCAGAGAAGCAGCGGCGGCAGGAGCGAAAGGCTTATAACAAGCGCCGTAATCGTAACAACAGCGATTGCACTCGCGATGATTTTTACTCCGCCGTCCTCAATCGCCGAAAGAGGAATAAGCGCGGCGGCGGTTGTTGCCGCTCCGGCCGTCAAAGGACCTGCCAATTCCGACAAAGATCGCGAAGCTGCGCGGTAGTCTATACGTTTACCGAGTTTCTCGGAGCAGAGTATCACAGAGTCAACCGCCGTGCCAACTCCGGCGGCGATTCCGGCCAGCATCAGCCGGTTTACCGAAAAGCCTCCTATCGAAAGAATTGCGGCTGAAATCAAACAGATCAGCGGAATTGTCAGAGCGCAGAAAAAACCAGAAAGAGTAAGAGTTTTCCTGCTATTTAAAAGGAAACTTATAATTGCTACCATAACGGCGCCTGACAATGCCGCGTTAAAAACCGAATGGAAAGCCACCGCTTCCTCCGCGCCAAGATCAGATAACACCGTAAACTCAAGCGGCAAAGACATGGCGGATAATTCCTTTTTTATATCTGAAGAAAGCTTGCGTAAATCGGCGTCATGCCGTCCCATAATCGCGATACCCGCTGTTTTTTTGCCGTTTAATCGTGAAAGAATATCCGGCGTCCGTTCCCGCTCTGTAATCAGTGCGATTTCCGAAAGTTCTATAAATTTTCCTTCTCCAAGAGGAATGAGCGCCTTGTCAAGCGCGGGTTTATCCGGTTTATCCGTGGCTTCGTCAGGATTGTTCCAGGAGTACCGTCCGTCTACCGTAACAATGATTTCCCTGTTCTGCTGGACAATCGATCCGCCCGAAAATATCGAATCGTTCATCCCAATCGCTGCCGCCGCCGCAGATGGTTCCAAACCGAGCGAGGAAAGTTTTTCCTGATCCAGAATTATAAAAATTTGTTTTAAACCTGCTCCTGAAACGATTACTTCTCCGGCTCCTTCAAGGCTTTCAAAGCGCGGCTTAACGGTTTTTTCCAGTAGTTGCGCCGCTAAAATATTTTCTTTTACATCGATATTACCTTTTGAATCATCGGAACTGTCGGCAAAAACAGCGGCTGACCATACCGGAATCCTTGAATTGTTGGAGCTTAATATTTCCGGCCGCTGTACAGATGACGGAAGTGTTTCGTATATTCTTTGCGCGGCATCACGGACAGCTTCGTAGCGTCCTTTCCCGCCCGATTTGAAGCGGATAAAAACGCTTGAAAGGCTGTTTTCGCTGGAACTCTGTACGGACACAACGCCCGGTATGGCAAAAAGCGCGTCTTCCAGCGGAATGGTAACGCTTCGTTCCATCTCCACAGCGTCAATGCCGTAATGCCTGATTTTTACGACATAAGAACCTCCTTTGATTTCTTTTACTGTCTCTCCTGAATTAATAATGACGAATAACGATACCGAGCAGATTCCTGCCAGTATACAAAGAGCGGCCTTTTTTCTTTCAAGCCAGAAGATCAGTGTTTTCATTCCGTCTCCCCTGCGCCGTATTTCCATTTGAAAAACCGGATAAGAACGGGAGGAATCGCGAACAAACTGAGTAAGGTTGACGCCGCAAGACCTCCCAGCATGGCCGCCGCCATGGATTTTTGTGAATTTCCCATGGGGTTTATTACCAGAGGAAAAAGAGCGAAAACCGTTGTCGCCGTTGTAATTAAAATCGCCTGCAGACGTTCACGGGCGCCACAGTAAACGGCGGCGGCCGGTGAGAAACCGCCGCGAATTTTTTCGCTGCTGATCTCAAAAAGTATAAGGCTGTTGTTAACTACAAGACCAAAAAGGGCGGTCAGTCCGAGTATGGCGCCCGAATCTATTTTCGCGCCTGTAATCAACAGCGCAGGACCGGCGCCGGCAAGAGAAAAGGGAATACTCATCATAAGGATTAAGGGAAGAAGGAACGACTCAAATTGAGCGCCCATTGTCATGTAGAGCAGGATCAATACCAGAATGACGTATAACAGAAGCGAATTCCGGTAACGGTTGAAAGCGGAATCGTCCGCTCCCGTAAACCATGAAAACCGCGCGGCAATTTTTTTGACTGACGCGGGGATTTTTTTCGCCGTTAGAATGTCCGTGTAAATAACGTCGGAACGGTCAAGCCGCGCAAGCGACGCTTCCGTTTCCATACGTTCTATTCTGCCAACCGAGCCGAGATACACGGTTTTGCCCTGTGGAGTTTTCAGGGGTATTTGTTCAAGCCGCCGGACGGGATCATCCGATTTTATCGGGTTTTGTCCCGTTACGCGCACATCAAGCGGCCTTCCTTCAATTTCAAGCCTTGCGGCGACAATCCCTTCGTTAAGTACATAAAGAGTTTCCGCAATCTGCGCGGCGGGAATTGAAAGATAGGCGGCAGCTTCCCTGTTCGGGTAAAGCCGCAGTTCGGGCCTCTGTCCCTGCGGCCTTAAATTTGCCGCAACCGAAGCGGCTTTTAAGGCATTCCGGGCGGTCTCGGCCCTTTCAAGAAGTTCGTCCCTGTCCTTTCCACTGATTACAAAAGTACGCTCTGTGGATAATCCCAGCAGAATTTCTGTTCTGTCCTTTGGAAAGTACGCCGAAAACGGAATCTCCATGCGCGCTGAAGCAACTGTGGCGCCTATTTCAGCTAACGCTTTGTCCGGTTTTACCCCTTTTTTAAGTACGCAGCGCAGGACAAGCTTCTCTTTCATGTAGTCGATGTCCGCTCTGCGCCCCACATCTTCTTCTTCCGCGCCTGCCCTGCCGTAAACTGTTTTTACAGAGGGCAGCTTTGAAACGGAGCCGGTAATGGAAACACCTGTCACGACAGCCGATTCCAGCAAGGTTCCTGGAGGGAAGATCACTGAAACCCAAACTTCTTCAGCTTCATCAGGATTTACGAATACCACCGGCCTCATTAATAACGTGCAAATTCCAACGATTACCATGAATGTTGCGATGGTGAAAATTCTATCAGGACGGCGAAGCAGAAACAGGAGAGTCTGAGAGTATTTTTTTTCAAGGTGACCGCCTGTAAAAACAGACGCCGTTCTGTTGAGCCATTTCCAAAGCTTTCTTAGTTTTGAAAATAGCTTTGCGGATAAAACTATGGTCTCTTTTTTAACGCTGATAGTTGTAACAGGAGAGCAAAAAAACATCCTGTACAACGAAGGCAGACAAAATTGCGCGTAAAACCAGCCGGCGGCGACTGAAACGGTAAGAGCAATGGCAATATCGCCAAAGAGACTGCCCAACGGACCCGGCAGCAGAATAATAGGCATAAATACAAGCGTTGTTGTAAGGGTAGATGCAATACTTGAACCCGCAATCGAAAAAGCTTTGTTTCCGATTTCTTCGCAGCCGGGAACAGAGGTTCTTTTTCCAAAAGTCCTTTTTTCAAAAGTACGGTGAAGGAGATCTAAAACAATTACGCTGATGTCGGAAACAAGGCCGATACCCATTGCAAGTCCGCCGAGGCTCATGCTGTTAAGGGATTTTCCGGTAGCGGAAAGTACGCAAATGCCCGCCGCGGCTGAAACAGGAATTGAAAGCGAGGCGAGCAGACTGTATTTAACGCTTCGGATAAAGATGAGCAGAACAGAAATGACGGCTGTCACGCCAAGAGAAGCAGAGATTAAAAGGCTTGTTATTCCGCCTATAAGGGAAGGAGTAGAATCGGCCACGATTTCTATATGCGCATCACGCGAAAAAACAGAAGCCGCCTCATCAATTGTTTTCCTTATTTCTCTTGACAGCCGCAGCGGATCGGCGCCGGGTCTGCGGTAAATTTCCAAAGCTGCGGCTTCTTTTCCGTTGTAAACAAATACGCTTTCACGCCGGGCGGCAGCAGGGCGTAAGTGCCCAGCGTCTCCTACCGTCAAAGTTCCGTTAGCCGCTGGAAGGACTATTTGCGCAAGAGCGGCGGTTGAATCCGGCCTTCCCGAACTGACGACGACGAGTTCCATGTTTCCCTCGCGTGCGTTTCCGGCAGGAATATCGGCGGTTTCCCGCGCCAGAAGTTCGGCGAATTCGGAAGGAGCAAGGCCGAGAGCGGCTAAACGCGGCGTATCCAGCGAAAGCCTCTCCTCTGTAACTTCTCCGCCTACAAGAACGACGGAGCCGGCGCCGTCGATTCTTCTCAGCCGCGCGCGCAATTCATATTCGGCTAACTTACGCGCGAATTCCGCGTTTCCGTTACGTGAACTTACGGCGATTACGGCGTGCGGCTCGTCCTGAGAATCCCCGGCTGTTACGGTTGGTTTGCGTACGCCTTCGGGAAGGCCGGGATAAACAGCATCAACCGCTTCACGGACAAGAACAGACGCGGCCATAGGGTCGGTACCCCAGCGGAAATCCATGCTGATAAGAGAGCGGCTGTACCGTGAGACGCTGCGCATCTTTTCAAGTCCCTTAACCGGAGACAGGCCGTCCTCAAGCGGAATAGTAACAAGCGTTCTGATTTCGTTAGCTGCCATGCCGGGATAGACGGTTTCCACCGTTACTCTCGGCACTGAAAACTCAGGCAGCCGGTTAACAGGCAAAGTAAAAAGGGAAAAAACAGCCGCGATAATCTGCGCTGCCAGAATCATTATCACAGTTACGGGCCGTCGTACAAAAAGGTTAATTAGTCCTCTCATAACTTTCCTACTTTATGACTGATATTACGAACGATTTTTCGTTCTTATTGCCCAGACTGTCTTTGAGTCCCGAACCGATTATGAAATTAATAATTCCATTGTTGGTTGAATTTTCAATAATTCCCGTGATTTCAAGTCTTTCAAAATTTTCCCAGCCCTCCTGCGGCTCCGGAATGGAAAAACCGGTTTGCTTTACCATGCGCGGAGAAAAAGAAATCACATCGTTGCTGGTTTCGATACGGAAGTGTTCCATCAGGGAAAACGGATCGACTAACGCTCCTTCTGCCGTGATAAAATACATTTCGATCCACGTTTGTATGTTTTTGCCGGAAAGATATTTATTATCATCTATTGGAATAAACTCAAATATCGAATCTGTTCCGACGCAAAAGAGTTCTGAATCCGTATTACTATTCGGGGCCATTGGCATTCTGATTCCAACAAGCGCCGGCGGCCTTGAATATTTACCGTTTGCGAAAATCCTGTAGACATATTCATTCCGGCTTACATTGCCCGATCTGTCTGTTATGCCAGGTTTTATTCTGAAAGCAAATCTGCTTTCATAAACCGGTGTACTGTTAAATGTAAAAATGTGTTCAGTGTTAAAATCAGAAGAAGTTTCCATAACAAGGCCGGGAGCGTTTTCCGCGATAAGATAATTTTTTATCAAAAGACCATCTACAGGTTTTGAAAAAACAAGAGAAAGTCTGTCGTCTTTTTCCCAGCCGTAATTTTCAACCGGCAATTCCGCGGCGCCGGTATAGCCCCTGTCAGGTGTCATCTCCACAATATCGCCGTCTTTTGTGATTCTTCCGGCGTACAGTAAATACGGAGCCTCATGATCTGTACCAATTGTGAATATACTTGTAAAGTCGTTTTCTATGTTCATTCCGTTGTTATCTGTCAACGAAGATGAACAGCGAATTTCATACCGGTTGTGCTGTATCCACGGTTCAGCAGGCGTGAAAACCGCCATTTTGCCGTCGTCTTCCAAACGCCATGAACCTGTCATTGAAGGGTTAAAAGAGACATTGTCATACAAAGTGTTTAATGGAACAGGAGCGGAAAAATAGAGGCGGACTTCTGTCCTTGGATCGTCGGCCTCGCCGTACATTTCGGGATAACAGGAGAGCAGAACAGGACGGGCATTGTTAGGCCTCGTGGTGAATTCGCCGTAGAAAACATCATCCATGGAAAGCCCCTTGGTATCACAGGCGTCAGCTGAAAGACTGACGGTGAAATCCATATTTTTTTCAAGCGGCAGTAATGGGGTAAAGATCATTTTTCTTTCGTCCCACAGGACAGTTCCTCTTATGCTGTTTCCGTTTCCAGTCAGCGAGAAATTTTTTTCCACGCTCGCCGTGTCAGGATCATGTGAGAAATCAAGCGATACGGTAATTTTTTCAGGTTCAATGTGATAACCGTCCCCAGGTGTCCAGGATATGACTTCAAATTGCGAAAACCTCAATAAATCGCATGAGCTGAAACAAAACAACAGTAAAAGTAAAATGAATAATTTATTTTTCATTTACTGCCTCCAGATAAATAACAACGTCTTCTTTCATATACATTCCCCTGCCGTTGTTAATTCCGTTTCTGCCGCCGGGAATTGTCAGCTTGTAATAGTGAGGAATTTCACCGTTACTGGCTTCCAGGTCTTTCCAGCACATGTTCAGGTCGTCATCGGAGAACCATTTGACATATTGAAGGGCGACAGGTTTGAGCGTTCTTGGGAAAAACGGAACAAGCGTTATTTTCATGGCGGTGTTTTGTTTTTCTTCCGTGCTGAACGGCAATGAAAAACCGATAGAAAAGAACAATTCTCCGTTTGGCGGAACAATACTGACAGGCAGCACGGTATTTGAAGATGCGTCGTTTATTTCCTTCTCGCTGTCGGTAAAAAAAGAAAGTACGTTTAAAAACGGAATGTCGGGGATAAAATTGATTTTATAATCAACGCCTGTTTTAAGTCCCTCGCTGTCCTTTGTATCAGCGGAAACTATCAGGGTATATGTTGTTTCAGGTTCAGGATCTTTTGCAAAAATATAGACAATACTTTTTTCAGATAACAACTCTGTTCTTCCCGTGAGCGAAGGTTCAAAACGCACGGAACGAAGAACGTTATCTCCCATTGGTTTATTGAACTCAACCGCGATTCCCTGACCCGGCGCAAGCCTTGTTTCAATGTCGGCTCCGGTTGGAAACCAGCTTCCGTCTGAGTACAGCACCGGAAACACGCCCACAACTCGCGGTAATGTTTGATCCATGTCGGTTGTAAAATAACCCGAGTATGTTTTTGGAAGCGGTACTCCATCGGCGCTTTTTGCCGAATCTTTCAAATTCCACCTGTAGGAAGTCCAGGGGGTAAACGCTTTGTCTGTGGTGACTCTCAATTTTTTATCGTCATCTGACCATTCAAAATTTTTATTTCCGATACTTTCAATTGTCAGCGCTGATTCTACCGTAAGTCTGTCCATGGGACAGGAAAAATGAAATTCAAAAACAACATCACCTGTTCCGACAGACGCGCCGTAAGAAGGATAATTCCATTCCAACAGCGGCGGTTCATTTTTATTTATTGCGTAAAACGAAATAAAGCGTTCAACTCTGAGTTCTCTTCCGTCAACAGATCGCATTGTTCCCAAAAGACTAAGCGTATACTTCACTCCGGCTGTCCAGCCCGGAACAGGCGTAAAATAAAGATCGTTACCGCTCCATGAAAAATCCCCGTCTATTACTTCCGTATCAGAAGTAACCTGCAGAATTTTTTCCGCATCGTTTTTTTTCATCTCTGTATCAAACCTGAGTATAACGGGAGTATGCGAATCGCTTAAAAGCGAATCAGGATTATCCGGTTCAATACTGTATCCTATCGGACGCAGATCCAAAAAACCGCAGGAAACGCAGATTATTGCGCATAACGACAGTACAACGATACTATTCAGTGAGCGTAACATTGACTGCCTCCCTTAAATCACTGTCAGGACGCGCAACAACCAGTTCCCCCGCAGTTAACCCCGCTGTTATTTCACGCTCCTCACCGATGGCGGAGCCAAGGATAACTTTTCGTTCAGTAAGACTTGAACCGTTGATGACGAAAACGCTGCCCTCGCTGTTGTTTTGACCGGAGCTTGTACTGTTGGAAGTAGAGCGGTTAAAAATCGAAGATTCGGGTATAAAAATTACCTTCTTCGGCGGGCCAAGAATCACCGTAACACGCGCGAACATTCCAGGTTTTAATTTGTCGTCATTGATTGAGGGCGCCGTATTCCGCAGAAGTACGCGCACCAGAAAACTAAGGCTCTGGCTGTCAGCCTGCGGATAAACCAAATCAACAGTACCGCCATACGTTTCTCCGGTTCCGTCTATCAATACGGAGGCGGACATTCCTTTTTCTATCCGCAGGGCGTCTTTTTCCCGCACAGGAAAAATTGCGTATAATGACGCGGTATCGATAAGGCTCAGGATTTTATCCTGCGGACGGACACGTTCCCCTTCTTCAAGATAACGGGCTCCTACAATGCCGGAAGCCGGGCTTGTTATCGCAAGTTCCGCGAGGGCGATGTTAGCTGAAGAAAGTTCCTTTTCCGCAGCTTCAAGTCTGGCACGGGCCGCTTCTGTTTCCGCCCTTAGGCTTGATGTCATGAGTGAGACAAGCGCGTTTTGCCGTTCGTCTTCGTCAGGCGGAACGGTAAATCCGGCCTTGACAAGGTCCTTATCGCGGCAGCCGATCCAGCGAATACCAATCTCTTTTTCCATTAACTGGAGCTGTTCCCATTCAGTATCAAGGCTGAAGCGGCTTACAAGAATCGCCTCGGTGTGAATACCGCCGGCTTCAAAAAGTGTTTCCTGATTTTGATGCTTGCGGTTGTTTTCTTCCCATTTTCTTTTTGCGAGAGTCAATTCCGCTTCGGCTTTTTCAAGAGCGAGAAGCTGGGCTTCGGCCTGAAATATGCCTTCCAGAAGCCTTGAATCAGCCAAATTGCAGGCGGCAAGAGCCTGAGAGTAGTTGTTTTCCGCTCTTTCAACGGCAAGGTTTATCTGCGGATTTTCCAGAAGAATAACCTTTTGGCCCTGTCTGACAAAATCTCCCTCACGGAAAAACAGCTTTTTTATCACGGCTTCCTGAGGAGCTGTAATGTCTACCTTGCTCAGAAATGAAAGGCTGCCAAAGCCGGAAGCCTCATCCGGCATTTCGCGGATAACCGCAGCGGCGCCCTTTACTTTTCTTGCTTCATTGCCGGTGTCCGCCTGTTTTCCGCAGGCAAAACACAACAGTACCGTTAGCTGAATAAGTATCAGTTTTTTTACTTTCATTTATTCCTCCTTTTTTGCGATGCAGCTTCTGCAGAATCCGCGAAAGCCGTTGAAGCGAATGTTTCGAGTTCTCCGGGACGAAGATCAAGAAGCCTCTCCAATTCTCGTTCTGTTTCCAGCAATGCGGTTGCCGCTTCAATCACGGCAATATCTCTTTGGGTTTGTTCTATAAGGGTTTCCATCAGTTTCAATCTGGTTATCTGCCCGAGGTTCAGCCTGATTTCTTCAATGCGGCAGCGCTCTGCGCCGAGGGCAACGGCTTCGAGAGCCAAGATTCGTTTTTGTTCGGCAAGAGCGCATTTTTCAATGGCGGCGGACGCTATTCTGCCGATCTTTTCCAAAGTTGTGTTGTATTTTTTCTGTTCCAGCGTTAACGCCAGCTTTGCTTGATTTTTTCCGATTGCGGCAGCCGGATCTGGCAGGGGCGTAAAACTGTTTTGAATCATTGCCGTTCTGTCGTATGGCGGCTCCCAGCCAGCCTGTCCGCCGGCGTGGTTTTGAAACCACGGGCTTGAAAATTCGACGTTAATTCCCAAAGACCAGTTATAGCGTGTTAGCGGATAACGCTCTCCGCTGACTCCGAAATTTCCGGCAAGCCGCAGGGCAGGTATCCATAAATTTGAGGCATACTTCACCTCTGTCTGTTTTTTTGTTATTGAAAAACGGGCTTCGACAAGATCAGGATTCTTTTCCCTTGCCAAAGCCGCAGCGGCCGCTGCCGCGGGAAGCGTAATAGACCTGTTTATGTCAACCTTTTCCGTTAAAACAGGCAGCGCTTCAAGACCAAGAAGCTCCGCGAATTGTCTTTCCATTTCGGTTAAATCAAGCTGAAGAGAATAAATGTTGAGTTTTGCGTCGGCAAGGTTAATGTCGGCGTCTGCGAGATCTACAGGCAGCGCAAGGCCCAGATTAACTTCTTCTTTCAGTATTCTTCGCTGCTCTTCAAGTACGACAAGTGCCGCCCTTCTGATTTCAAGTATTGCTCTTGATGACAATATGCCGCGGTATGCGGCTATACCGGACTCCGCGACATCGGAGGCCATTCTGTCCAGTTTTGAAGAAGAAAGATTCAGTTCTATCCGTTCAATGTTACGCGACATTCTGGTTCTGCCGCCGTCCCAAACAAGCTGATCCAGATTGATCCCGTAGTTCTTTAAAAATGAGTCCGTACCGATTTGCTGCAGACGGTCGTTTTCTGAAACGCTTAAGCTAAACCGCGGAAAATATGAACGTAGTCCCCATCTCCAGGCTTTTTCCGAGAGAGCTTGTGAAGCGTATGCATACGAAAGATCGGCGGAAGACGCAGCCGCCATATCCGCAGCCTCGGCGAATGTCAGAGTACGGCTGTTGTCGTTTGCGTATATTGAAGTAATCAAAGTGAAAATGCAAGACAAAAAGTAAACCAAAATAGCGGCTGTGTTTCGCGTCATATTAACTCCCTGATAGTTTTTTCTAAATTGGAAATTGTGCGTAACAGCAGGGAATCCCGGGGAAGCATCGTCTTTGCGCGGCTTAAATCTTCAAGAGCTTCCTGCCCTTTTCCGGCTGCCCAGCGCAGTCTTGCCCTGTCCAGCAGAACCATGGCGCTTTCCTGGGAAAATTCCGCGGCTCTGTCCAGCAGGGCGGCCGCCTCGTCGTATTTTCCTGTTTCATTGGCAAGCTCGGCTGCAAGCCGCAGGGCGCGTATGTCCTGCGGATCATCGGTTAAAAGGGATTCTGTTAACCGTACCGCGCCTGAAATATCGTCCTTTTCGCGGAGTATCCTTGCGAGAAACAGTTTCGCTTCAAATGACGACGGCCTTAACTTTATTGCCCTGCGGCAGGATTTTTCCGCATTTTTAAAATCCCCTGAGAAATATTCAGCTTTGGCGCGCAGTATCAGAGCAGGCGGAAAATTTTTCTCCCTGTTAAGAATTTCCGCAGTTTCTAGAAATCTCCCCTCGGCATACGCCTGTGACGCGCGGGCATAAAGCTGGATTGTTTGTGCGTTAGGCGTCTTTGTACAGGAAACTAAGGATAAAAAACTCAGGCAGGTAAAAATTAACCGTTTCATATTAACCCCGTGAAATGTATGAAAGTCTTTCCGCCAAACGCCCGCGTGAAGATGAAATCTGTTCCGTAAAATAATCCTTGAATACCGGAACCGAAGTTAAAGCCCGTAACGCTCCAACCGCGTAAACCGTGTACGGATTCTCGGGAAGGCCGATTAAGGGAAGCAGAGGATCAAGAAGTTGTGGATTACCGGCGTTTATCGATTGGGAAATTATGGCTTCAATTTCTCTCTTGGTTTTTATGGACAGGCCATCTTCGATATTAAGGCCTGTGTGTGACGCGAGAATTTTCCGACATTCGCCGGCAAAGGGCCCTTCAGGCGAAGAGTTGACGCAGTTCTCTGCGAATTCGGCAGCCACAGCGCCGGAAAACGCTCTTGCTCCCCTGTACCAGTACTCAGGAAATTGCGCATAACGGGCGCGGATTGCCTTGTAAGCCGCGGTGGAGCGCCTGTCTTCGCGGTTTTTCTCCAAAGCGCAGACCAGAATCATCCAGCTTACGAAGCTGTCCGGCTCTTCAAACTGATCAAACAGTTTTTCAAGACCGGCCGCTGCCGCGCCCCATTGTTCCCGCGAAAACGCGAGGATTGCGTTCGCGGCGGCAGTAACTACTTCTTCATTTTTCATCTCAAGCAGATTCAAAAGGCCATGTTCAATGTCTTCCTTTTGAATTAAGCCCCTGCCGTAAGCCAACGCCAGTTCTTTGTACGCCGCGGCCACCGCGCCCGCGTAATCTCCGGCATTTTCGCGTATCCCCGATTCCGTCATTGCCATGCCTTGCAGCCACGAGCCGGCCCTTTCAAGTTCAGCAAGCTCGTCCAGCGACTGTAAAAAAGAAAGCGTGTCGGCGGCTTCCGTTTGTAATACCGTCCCTGTTTTCCCCGATGCGGAGAACCTTGCCTGCTGCCCTGTTAATGCCGTCTGCGGCCCTTCCTGAGGACTTCCTCTGCCGCAGGCAGATAAAGTCAGCACAAGAAACACAAAAACGCAAGATTTAAATTTGATTTTCATAAGCAACTCCATAAAAAAGTTTTTGCACCCCTATATGGGTGCGGGCATGGAATTTGCTTTATCGAAAAATGAAAAAAATTAAAATTTTTTTGATATTGTTAGCTTGACAGAAAGTGTACGATTTTCGGGGAAATATAGTAAGGAAAATATTGATTTTTGCTATTGACAATCCGCTGAAAATGGGCTATGTTATATATATCCCCGCAAGGGGTTCGCCACTGAATGAGGCGGCGTTGTAGCCTCATCTGCCGAACCCGGCTGCATAACCGCAAGTTATGTGGCCGGGCGATTTTTTTTATGTGCCGATTATCGCCCGAAGTTCTTCATGAGTCCAGATATGCAGTTCCCCAATTCTTTCAAAATAACAGATAAATGAACCTTCATCATGCCGTTTTTTTAGCTCTCCGGCAATTTTGGCTTTGACACTTCCTACAGATATATCAGATAATAACCTGATAAATACCGAATGTTTTTTGGTAACGGTACAGTTTTTTAGTAATAATGCGCCTTGCCTATACCCTTGTTTGAATTTCCCGCCTAATGTTGCCCTTGTCCCCGTTATGGTCTTCATTTCCACGACTTCCCCATCCAATACCAAATCAGCACAAAGGTTCCCGCTTTCTCCCTGTACAAGATTTTCCGGCAGGAAATACGCAACGCTCCCCCTGCTGGTTAAAATCCGAACTTGGGACATCTCTTTTTCCCATTTTTTTGGCTCTCTTTTTTCTTGTGTAAGGCGGCTTTTGGCTACCCAAATATTGGTTTCCGTAGGTATCCATTCTTCCGAAGGAAACAATGCCGAGGCGAGAAAAAGGGACTTTTCGGCATTAAGGCTGGTCGATTCATGGTTGTTAGAGGCCATTGATACTATATCTTAACGGAAAAAAGGCTTGTATTTAAGTGGTCAACCTATCCACCCGAAATTTAATTCCAGAATCCGAGATCTAGTTGTTAGCTTGACAGGAAAAGAATTTTGGTTTATATATAATATATCTGGATTGCCCATGATAGCGCTTGAGGGAGCGGGTGTTGACCATGCTGTAAGTAGTGCGCCGTTACCGATCCGGTTTTACACACCGCTTTGGAGTTTTTCCCAAAGCGGTGTTTTATTTTTAAAATAGCTTTTTCGTACAATGAACCCTGACCCCTATATGGGTGTGTACGCAGAAGAATGGGCTAATATAAGGTCACAAATTGTGACCTTTAGCAACGATAACAGAAAATCCAATTAACGAATTAAAAGTTAAAAAAAGTTGTTGTTATTAGGAGTTAAAGATATTCTTAATTTCTTAGGTTTAATACCGTAACTGTCACCCCTGCCACCTAACTTACTTCTTTAAATCTACTCTAGTTCCGTTTTTCCAGTAACAGGCAACAAAAGTTGAATATTCGTCGCTGGAAAAATAATTGCCTGAAACATAAACATTGCCGTTCTGAACGGCGATGCCTGATGTACTGCCGTATTCGGCTTCCTCGGGTATTGGCAAATCTTTCCTTGTTCCATTTACCCAATAACAGGTGTGAACAATCATGTTGTCAACATAACTGCCGGATACATAGACACTGCCGTTCTGAACGAAGATACCGGTGGTGGTGTCGCCTAAATATGTTCCGCCGGGTACAGGCAGATTCGTCTTTGTTCCGTTTAACCAGTAACAGGTACTGCCGTCATTATAGTTGTTTTCCATATATTCGCCGGACACATAGACATTGCCGTTCTGAACGGCGATGCCGGATGTTATGCTGTAATTGTAACTGCCGCCTACTGACAGATCTGTCCTTGTTCCGTTTACCCAGTAACAGGCAACGTTATTTGTATTACTACTGTTAGAATAATAGCCGGATACATAAACATTACCGTCTTGTGCGGTGATGCCGGTGGTTTTTCCAACTCTTCCGTTCGGTACCGGCAGGTTTACTACGGTTCCGTTTACCCAGTAACAGGCTGAATAACCACTGGTACTGTTCCCGGAATTAGTAATGTTCCAATATTCGCCTGTTATATAGATATTGCCGTTTTGCACAGTGATGCCGGTGGTTTCGCATGCTTGGGCTCCGTCCGGCAGGGGCAGATCTGTCCTTGTTCCGTTCACCCAGTAACAGGGTCGTCTGTAAGCGTACATCATGGTATATATATCAGCAGAATAACGGCCGGATACATAGACATTGCCTCCCTGAACGGCGATGCCTGTGGTTTTGCCTTGTGTGACGTTATCGGGCAGGGACAGATCTTTTCTGATTCCATTTATCCAGTAACAGAGTGTATCAATTCCGCTGCTGTCCCAATAATTGCCGGCTACATAGACATTGCCGTCCTGAACGGCAATGCCATAAGAATTAGTATCGGTTATTACATTCGGATTACCGCCGTTGTTGTTACCGTTGTCACCACCACCATTGCCGCCGCTGTTGTTACCACCTGTTTGGCTGCCGTCGTTAGTATCGTCGCCGCCGTCTTCGTCGTCTTCACCACCGCTACACCCTGCGAAGACAAGAGCGAGTATCAGCGTGGTCGCTAGCAGCGCTTTAAGTGTTTTTCCTATTTTCATGTTTTTTCCTTTTACTATGTTATCTGTAAATTTATTCGTGTTGAAGGGTTTAATACCCCGCCCTTCAGGGCGGTTAAGTAGTACAACCGCTTATAAAGAGCGCCGATAACATTGCTATACCAAGTTTCCGGTACAGGGCGTGTTTTACAGTACCCATGTATCTCCGTTCTTGTAGTAGATTCTGGCGTTGCAGCCTCCTCGCCAGTCACTTCCCCACGCGTTATCGGCTGACTGCCTGCTGGCATAACCTTCGACGTTAATTCTCTGCGAAGAAGTCCAATCGTAGAACACACCCCAGTCGATCTCCGTTACGCTTGATGGGATTGTTATGCTGATAAGGCTGTCGCAACCTGAGAACGCGAGGTAGCCGATAGATGTTACGCTTGATGGGATTGTTACGCTTGTAAGTCCTGTGCAATTGTAGAACGCGGCGTCGCCGATAGATGTTACGCTTGAGGGAATTGTCATACTTGTAAGGCTTGTGCAACCTTCGAACACATAGCCGTTGATAGACGTTACGCTTGAGGGGATTGTTACGCTTGTAAGTCCTGTGCAATGGGAGAATGCCCGTGTGTGGATAGACGTTACGCTTGAGGGGATTGTTACACTTGTAAGGCTGTCGCAACCTGAGAACGCGAAGTCGCCGATAGATGTTACGCTTTCTGGGATTGTTACGCTTGTAAGACTGTCGCAACCGGAGAACACGAAGTGGCTGATGTACGTTACACTTGATGGGATTGTTACGCTGCCGCTTGCCGATGGCCATGCGAGCAAATTTGTTTTATCCTTGTTGTACAGTA
>LIUH01000105.1:36922-37216 GCA_001462225.1 Fibrobacteria bacterium GUT31
CGCTTGCGTAATTGGGATTGTTCTGATCAACCTTTATACTTGTAAGACTGTCGCAACCTGAGAACGCGGCGTCGCCGATAGATGTTACGCTTGATGGGATGGTTACGCTTTCAAGGCTTGTGCAAGAGAAGAACGCGTAGTGGCCGATAGACGTTACGTTTTCTAGGATTGTTACGTTTGTAAGGCTTGTGCAAGAGAAGAACGCGCTACTGCTAATATGCGTTACGCTTGAGGGGATTGATACGCTTGTAAGGCTTGTGCAACTGTTGAACGCCCAGTCGCCGATAGACGTTA
>LIUH01000105.1:37227-38167 GCA_001462225.1 Fibrobacteria bacterium GUT31
ATTGTTATGCTTGTAAGGCTTGTGCAACCGTCGAACGCGCCTTCGCCAATAGATGTTACACCTGTGGGGATTGATACGCTTGTAAGGCTTGTGCAACTGCTGAACGCGGCGTAGCCGATAGTCGTTACGCCTGAGGGAATTGTTACGCTCCTTATGTTTGTGTTGTAGAAAGCGCCGTCATACCAATCATCGGTCGATTTTCCGATTGCAGTTACAGGCAAACCCTTGTAAAACTCCGGTATGACTATGTCTCCGCCCGTTACCGTGCCTCTACTGACACTGTACGCAGTGCCGTTGTCGATAAGCACAAACGCAAGCCCGGGAGTGCCGTTATGATCGCTTGGATCGCCGATCTCGCCGCCGGGTGGTATGACAGGCGTGCCGGAGTTATCAGGCGTTGTGCTGCCTCCGTCGTCGTCATCACCACCGCCATCACCGCAGGTGGTAAAAGCCAATACAAGGGTAACAATTGCTACAATTGCCATAAACGTAAAACGTTTCCGGTTTTTCATGTTGTTTCTCCTTAATGGTCTGTTCCGCATTTTCATCAATCTAAGTAAACCCTATACGGGGTTTGTTTTTGATGTTCTCTGTTTACCCATGAATTAGGCATTTTCATGAATTACCTTTAAACATACATAAGATAATACAGGAAAAGTGCTTTACAGACAATAGTATGCAATATTAGGCAGTAAGTCAACAGGGAAGAAAGCAATATTATGACATATAAGGCAAATATGCAAAGAGAAAGGGCAAATATAAAGCAGATTTTAGCCGCAAATCTCAAGGAAAATCGCCGTAAAAAAGGCTTAACGCAGGAAAAATTGGCAGAAATAGCAGATATGTCGCTCCATTATCTTGCAATGCTTGAAGCCGCCAATAAGTTCCCCTCTGGTGAAATGCTTGAAAAACTGGCAAAAGCATTGGATATTCAAGCCTT
>LIUH01000105.1:38301-38856 GCA_001462225.1 Fibrobacteria bacterium GUT31
TATTCAAGCCTTCCAGCTTTTTACTCCTACGGCAACACCTGAAGGAGCTTTATTGCATTTAGAGCAGTCTATCATTACCAATATGAAACAAACTTTAAAAGAAGTTGTAAAAGAAGTAGTTACAGAGCAATGTATTGAAATTAAATCTATACAAGAAAAACCTACCGCGCCGAGTGCGCATTAATAAGCCTCCCGCTTTTAATCTGGTATTCTCACTATGATTACTAAAAAATTACATAGTGAGCAAGGTCTGTCCCCACTTCTGCAAGGCAATCCCGAAGGCCACTGACACATTGATGGATTAATTGGGCTATTTAACGATATAATGAAAAATTTCCCAAACGACAGAGTCATTGATTTTTGTGAGGTTAAAAATGATGATAAAATGTTAAAAAACATAAAAGAATATTTATCTCATATGGAAAGATTTGCTGTTGGAGAAAATGCAAAAGTATATGATATTCAAATGTTCAAAGGAATGATAGGCTCTTATATATAGCTTATCATATTTTATGCCAACAAGCCACAACTCGTCCTTCAACTCTTATATTTTCA
>LIUH01000105.1:39151-39502 GCA_001462225.1 Fibrobacteria bacterium GUT31
TTGAAAATGACAATATCCCCATCATTGATACGCTCCTCAATCATACTGTCGCCGGAAACATATACGGCTTTTAAGTTTTCGGGTTTGTGGGGGCTTAAGAAGTTATAAAGTATGGGAATATACTGTTTTTCGATGTAGTCCTGTATTGTTCGGCCTTGCCCGGCGGCGGCTTCCTGATCAAGCAGTTCTATTTCTACAGTTTCGCTTTCTATACCGGATGGCCCTTTACCATGGATTAGCCAGTTCAGATTAACGCAGTAGACGGAAGACAGCCGTTCCAGCACCTCACGAGGGGGCTTTTGGGTTCCCCTTTCCAAGTGGTAATTATGGGAGCGGGAAATGCCTATGCTT
>LIUH01000105.1:39691-40959 GCA_001462225.1 Fibrobacteria bacterium GUT31
GACAGCCCTGACTTTTCAAGGATATATCTGTACCTTTCTGCCTCATTTTTCATTGACAGCCTTTATATTTCCGTATATAATATATATACATATTGTTATTTTATAGCAACATGGCTCTTTTGTAAAGACCATTTTTATGATAAACTAAAAGGGGATTTGGGAGTGGGAAATGGTAAAAATAACATGGGGCGGTCCGTGGACAGAGCAAAAACTTGATGCCTTTGAAAAATATGTAAAAGCATATCTTACTATCATGAACAAAAACCGTGATAAATACGGATGGGAACTGATTTATTTTGATGCTTTTGCCGGCAGCGGCTCAAGAGAATCTGAACAAAAAGATGAAAATACAAACAAATTATTTGATATTACAGAAGAAGAAAAAACTGTTTATCGCGGAGCGGCAGAACGGGTTGTAAGTACAGGTTTACGCGGTTTTGATTATTATTATTTTATAGAAGCCGATGAAGCGGCAAAATCAGAGTTGGAAAAAAGGCTTAAACCAATCAGTACAGCAAAGAATCTGGACTTAATGTTTCGAGCCGGAGATGCCAACGAATATTTGAAAAAACTTGCTGAAACAATGAAAAAGGACATTAAATTTTGTTCATTAGCCATGATTGACCCTTTTGGAATGCAAGTAAATTGGAAATCAATAGAACAGCTTAAAGGAACAAAAACCGATCTGTGGATACTTATTCCATCAGGTGTCATTATAAACAGATTATTGGATCGAAACAGAAAACTGACACATATAGAAAAACTTGTTTCTTTTTTTGGACTATCTGAAACTGAAATTAAAGACTGTTTTTACAAAAAGCAATCATCAAATAGTTTATTTGATTTTGAAGATGAAGTAAAAAAAGTATCCGATCCATTTAAAAAAATCACTGAAGTTTATATACAACAATTAGGGACTATATTCAAATATGTTACACGTAAACCTCTTGTACTGCTGAATAGCCGTAATAATCCTATATATCATTTTGCGCTTGCGTCTAATAATGCTACTGCTTTAAAAATTGCAAATGAAATAATCGGGGGGAAAAAGCAATGAAAACCACAAAGATTGAATGGACAGATAAAACATGGAATCCTGTAACCGGCTGCACAAAATGTTCTGTCGGCTGTGCTAACTGTTATGCTGAAGTTATGGCGCGCCGTCTTTGTGCGATGAGGCAGGAAAAGTACAAAAATGGATTTCAATTAACTATGCACGAAAATGTTCTGGATGATCCGTTGTCATGGCAAAATCCACACACCATTTT
>LIUH01000105.1:41107-41345 GCA_001462225.1 Fibrobacteria bacterium GUT31
ATGAGCGATATTTTTCACGAGAAAATACCTTTTGCTTTTATCGACAAAATCATGAAAACAATAAAAGAAACGCCTCAGCATAGGTATCAACTTTTAACAAAAAGGGATAAGCGCATGGCAAAATACTTTGAAACACGTCCCGTTCCAGAAAACGTATGGCTGGGCGTTACGGTAGAAGCAAAGTCAATAAAGAACCGAATAGACATGCTCAGGGCTATTCCGGCAACGATACGGTTTC
>LIUH01000106.1:0-3087 GCA_001462225.1 Fibrobacteria bacterium GUT31
CGAGGACACTTACGGATTTTCGGCCCTGCCGGGTGGCGGCGGCGATGGCGATTCCGATGGTGCTTTCGGCGGCGCCGGCCTCAGCGGCTACTGGTGGAGTTCCAGTGAGGACGATAGCGACGGTGCTTGGCACCGGGACATGAACTACATCCTCAGCAGTGTGCTCTGGTACTACTACGGTAAGTCTAGCTTGTTGTCAGTTCGTTGTCTCAAAGACTAAGCGTGGAGCTGGCGAAGCAATGGGCACAACTTCAGGCTGTGAGCGTTTATTTATGGCTTAGGGCTGGGGCGTAGATTCTAAGGTAAACGCATCTAAAGCGACTTCTCGCCTCTGTTAAATGAGCAAAATTTTGGATAACGCAAACCCGCCAATCAAAATGGAAGTCCTGACTTCGACACATTTAATTTTCTACATTCGCTTTAAACCCCGCAAATATCCGTGTTGAGAGGGCGTTGCTCGCAACGCCCCTACATTTGTTGCAATTCGGCACCTTTGTGTAACCATAACCGTAGAAACAAATAATGAACCGTAAAAACACGCAAATTAACCAATTAACCGCGTAGGGGCGTTGCAGCACGCAACGCCCAGAATTAAATGATGCAACGAATAATGATGGATACATTGAACGCATCATTTGGGTGACGCATTGTCGAAGGCAGGAAAGGGTAGTGGAAAACGCTAAAGGCGGTTGGAACTAGGGAAAGGCCTTTCCCTTTTTAATGGGACAACAATGGCGTTTTCTATATTCCCCTTACACACTTTTCCACAGAGGTAATATGGCAGTATCATACAAAGAGCTTGGGCTGGTGAATACCAGAGCCATGTTCGCAGAGGCTATCAAAGGCGGTTATGCTATTCCGGCATACAATTTCAACAATATGGAACAAATGCAGGCTATAATACAAGCCTGTGTGGAAACCAAAAGCCCCGTTATTTTGCAGGTCTCCAGCGGTGCCCGCAAATATGCCAACCAAACGCTGCTGCGCTACATGGCTCAAGGCGCGGTGGAATTTGCCAAAGAACTTGGTTGCGAAATTCCAATCGTTCTGCACCTTGACCACGGCGATACACTTGATTTGTGTATAAGCTGCGTGGACTACGGCTTTTCCTCCGTTATGATTGACGGCTCGCACCATTCCTATGAAGAAAACGTTGCCCTCACCCAAAAGGTGGTGGAATATGCTCATAAATATGATGTGACTGTTGAGGGTGAACTTGGAGTTCTGGCTGGCGTTGAAGACGAAGTCTCTGCCGAAAGCCACACCTACACCCGCCCCGAAGAGGTTGAAGATTTTGTCAAAAAAACCGGCGTGGATAGCTTGGCTATTTCCATCGGCACCTCGCACGGCGCATTCAAATTCAAACCCGGACAGAAACCCGAAATCCGTCTGGATATTTTGGCCGAGATTGAAAAACGCATCCCCGGCTTCCCAATTGTTCTGCACGGCTCGTCTTCCGTGCCACAGCAGTATGTGGATTTAATCAACAAATACGGTGGCAAAATGGAAGCGGCAATAGGCATTCCGGAGGAGCAACTCCGTGCGGCGGCAAAATCTGCGGTTTGCAAAATCAATATTGATTCGGATGGCCGTTTAGCCATGACCGCTGCAATACGCAAAACATTTGCCGAAAAGCCCGGCGAGTTTGACCCGCGCAAATACCTTGGTCCGGCACGTGATGAACTTCAAAAAATGTATGCGGAAAAGAACAAAAATGTGCTAGGTTCCGCAGGTGCAGTGAAATAGCAGAATATGCAGAATTATCTGGACTTGCTTAGAGAAGTCAAGGAGAGCGGTACCGAGAAAGGCGACCGCACCGGAACCGGAACTTGGAGCGTTTTCGGGCGGCAAATTCGCTTTGATTTAAGCAAAGGCTTTCCGCTTTTGACTACTAAGAAAGTCTATTTAAAAGGCATTATAGTGGAGTTGCTTTGGTTTTTGCGAGGCGATACAAATACCAAATTTTTGCATGAGCATAACGTCAGCATTTGGGACGAGTGGCAGAATGAAAACGGCGAGTTGGGGCCTGTGTATGGAGCGCAATGGAGAAGCTGGGCTGCACCGGGTGGTGAAAAAATAGACCAGATTTCCGAGTTGCTGAAGTCATTGAAGAACAATCCTGATAGCCGCCGTCATTTGGTATGTGCGTGGAATGTAGGGGAAATTGCGCAAATGGCTTTGCCGCCTTGCCACTGCCTTTTTCAATTTTATGTTGCAAACAACAAATTGAGCTGCCAACTGTACCAACGCTCCGCAGACATATTTTTAGGTGTTCCGTTCAATATTGCGAGTTACGCCTTGCTTACCCTAATGCTTTGCCAAGTGCTTGGCTATGAGCCGGGAGAATATGTTCACACATTCGGGGATTTGCATCTGTATAAAAACCACTTTGAACAGGCGCAGTTGCAGCTTTCAAGGCCGCCTAAGCAACTGCCCAAAATGAAAATCAATCCGGAAGTGAAAAACCTATTTGAGTTCAAACCGGAAGATTTTGTTTTGGAAAGCTACGACCCTTGGCCAGCGATTAAAGCACCTGTTGCGGTGTGATTTTCATCTCACAATCTCCGTTTTTACCAACATTCCATTTGCAATGAAGTTATCATTTTCAGATAGTTCTATTGTATATGTGGTCTGTTGCGTGTTGATGCTTTCTATAGCGAGGATTTCCGAAAAAATGTTTCTTTCTGGAATAAAAATTTTATCGCCTGCATTTAGCTTTTCAACTTTTGTTTTATGAAAATAATCTTTGTTTGCTTTTACCGCATCTGCCGCTGCCCAAACATTTTTATCAACCCAAAACGGGTGGTCGGCAGTTGTGATTATTTCATTGTCGGAAAATTTCAATTTCAAAAGATTAGAGTGCGTTACGGAAATTAGCTTTGCAACTTTTGAATCTACCAATCTTTTATTTTTGAAATCATAGCTTTTTACAAATTCGCCTTCTTGGATTAATTCAATATTTTTCAGCGAGTTATCTGCCATAAGAATTTTTGTTCCTTTGCCAAAACAATGCACGTCAATTCCGTCAAAATAAATTTCGGAAATTGCAGTGTCGTCATATTTTTCGCCCTCATAAACTTCGAGAAT
>LIUH01000106.1:3331-10188 GCA_001462225.1 Fibrobacteria bacterium GUT31
TTTGTTGTCTATGTACATTTTCAATTTTTTCACCCGTGAGTTTTCGCGATATGCCTTTTCTGTTTTTACATAACCATTGGCAACAATGACTTTTGTTATTCTTGCCGTTAACGGCTCAAAATGATAAACTAGATATTCTCCTTTTCCATGACCTTTTACACCTTCTACCCAAGCTGTTTTTAAAGAGAAATCATGTACATTTTCCGGCAAGTAAGTGATGGCAGCATCTTTTGATTTTAGATGCGAAGAAGCTGAAATCTTACTGGGGCCGCCGCCGCAATACCAACTGCACCCATTGCCAATAGTTTCATAATATCCTGGTCCTGCTTCGCCTTGATATTCGTAACCCACTTGTTTAAAAAACTTTTTATGTTCAGCGGTCAATTTTGACTCATCCCCTTCAATACTTTCTAAAATCTTATTTATTTGTTCGCCGATTTTTTGGTCAAGTTCAAGAGAACGCCCAAACATTGGGGACATTTCTTTTTGCGCAAAAGCCGCCACGCAGATTAACAGCATTGCTATTGTTGTTTTCATAATGGGTAAGATAGAAAATTTGTCACGGCGTGATGCAATTCGTGGCCGCCGTTGAAAATAGTAAATTTCCCGCAAGGCAAGGCGTTTGAATAAAGTGCTATATCTCCGAGAAAGTCTAAAATTTTATGATATGCAGGTTCATTCTCAAAACGGAAATTGGGGTTTTCATCGCTTTGTATTAGTACACCGCACGGCTTTAGATTTTCGGATAAATTTGCCGCTTGCAATTCCTGCTCAAAGATAAACGTTCTCGCTAAAAGAATTTTTTCCAAATCTTCCGGGTTTTTTATTTTGACGCTTGCTTCAAATTTTTGCCCGAATCTATTTATAATGTATTCTATTTCCAATTCCGAACCTGCAACGAATTTTAAATACCGTTCATTGGTTTTTATTTCAAATTCTTTTTTTTGCGGCTTATAAAAATTTATAAATCCGGCTTGCGCAATATTATTCAATTCCTCCTTCCATAATTTTGCGCTGCCATCTAAAAGCGGCAATTCTCCCTGCGGGGTATGCAACGCAAATTCAGAGTTCGGAAATGCTAAGGCCGCTGCGCTTAAATGCTCTGCTCCTATAATTTTTTTTCCCGAAGCGTGGATTAAAACCGTTGTTCTGTTCTCATAAATGACTTTAAAATTTTTCGGTTCCTTTTCGCCGTAAAACCAACATATTCCGCCCGCATTGGAATTTGCGTTGAGCAACTCAACGGACGCCGAGCATTCTTTGCCGGATATTCCGTACGAGGTTAAAATTTTACCTTTCAATTAGAATTTTTCCCTTAGCTATGTTTTTTCCGTCTGCAGCTAAGTAATAGTATAATCCGGGGGCAACAAATTTACCGCTCTCATTTTTTCCGTCCCAAACAAGCCTGCCGCCTCGCAAATCATTTTCCTTGAAAAGCCGGACTCGCTTACCGGAAGAATCTAAAATATACACGGAAGATTTTTCGCTTATAAAGTCTATTGTCAAATGGCTGTGCAAACCCGGGCGAAACGGATTGGGATAAGCTATAGGTTTTGGCGAACCGCTCTGCATATAACCCGAAGCACTGCGAACAAGCGCAGTGGAATAAACGCTAACTCCTAAATTGTGCGCAAAATAAACCTTGCCTTTTATGGTGTCTATCGCTATGTCATAAACAGCTTCGTTCAAAAGCCCGTCTTTAATTTTGTATTGTTTTGCAACCAAACTATCCGGTGAGTTGTTCACTTGCGAAAATGAGTATGCACCATTGCCAAGCATACTTATCCACAATCCGTTTTGGGCATCCGTTTCCAAAGATGAAATTGTGCCGCCGCCAAAACCGCGAATATAACTCGGTTCCTTCCATTCCTCGTCTTTTTGAGATAGATAAAAAATTTTAGACTCCGAAACCGCCCATAAAACTCCTCTGCTGTCAAAGGCAAAATCTATCGGTGTGCCAAAAGACAATGTCCATTTCTTTTGCAATACCGGAAAGAAATTGCCTTGCGAAGTCGAATAAAAATCTATACCGCCGTCCTTTGATGCAAGTGAATATTTCCAAGCTGCATAAATTTCCCATTCTCCGGCTTCATTTTGGCGGGTGACTATGGAAAGAGCGACCGGAGAAGAAGCCTCAGTTGATTTAAAACATATAGCATTTCCGCTATTATTCAAAAAACCAAGCCCGTACTTAGCTTCGCTTACATAAGAAAAAACAAATCCCGAAAAATCAGGCGACGTAGCTACGCCTTGAATGAGTGTATAACCCTGTGCATTACTTTCATGCATAGTCGGACATTTATCGTCTGTATTGGTAGAATGCCACCAGCCCGTTTTTGCATTTGCCGCATTATAGGTCATAAGCCCCGGGCCCCACATTCCAACGGCAAAATTTCCATTCGGTAGCAAAGCCAGAGATTTTGTGAGGTAGTTTTTTTGATCATCTCCGCGACCGCTTTGATTTGCAAAAAAAGCATCTCCCCATTGTTCATTTTGCATTCTGCAAAAAAAATTGTAATCATCCCTCAAGGGTGCCCAAGCTAACACATCTCCGCCGGGGATTAAGGAAATTGTCTTTACGCTTTCCAAAGGAAATTTTAAATTGCTCGGTGCATAGTCCGGTTTTTTGTCTTCTGCAAATGATTCATTTGCGGGTTTCCATGAATTGGGGTCTGCTAAAAGACGGTCATCATGTATTTCTGCCCAATCAATATGTCTTTTCCAAGCTTTATTCTTCAAATCCACCCATATGCTATCTTCTTTTACAACGATTTTTTCAATTGTATATTCTTCAAGCGAGCTTGTGCCTACTTGTGTGAGTGTTATAACGGAGCGTTTTTGTTCGTAGTCAAAAAAAGCTATGGCGTCTTCAAACGGCAAAATGAGAATATTTTCCGCTCTTTCCCCCAAACCTTGCAACAGAGCTCGTTTTTTCTCTGCGAAAGAATTATTTATGGTTTCAAAATTTTTATAATTTTTATTTTTGCGAACCAAAATTCCATTTTTTGATGCAGCGATAATATCTCCGCCCGGCAACGTAAAAAGCTGAACAAAATCCGCCGCTTCCAAGCTATTGCTCCCCGGCATATAAGTATTTTCGGTTTTGTTCGCTTGGCGTTCCTGCAACCCCCATGCAAAAGCAGCCCACAAAGTTCCGTCTTCCGTACGCACAACATCGCGAACCTCATTTTGCCCTGTATAATGAACCCAATCCTTGGCGTAAATCAGAGCTACAGCGAAAAAAAATATGCGGAACATTTGACCGTAAATCTAGAAAACAATTTCTACATTATCTCTATGAAAATCTCAATCTTAGGAACGGGTAGCTGGGGACTTGCCTTGGGTAAGGTTTTGTACGGTAACGGGCACAGCATTGCGTTTTGGACTCCATCGCTTACGGAAGCGGAATTTTTGGCAAAAGAGAGAGAATACAAAGATAAATTACCCGGAGTAAAACTCCCGGCACAGTTCAGGTATTCAACGGATATGGCAGCAACAATAGAAAATGCCGATATGCTGGTTTTTGTTGTTCCCAGCCAATTTATGGAAAGCACCGCCCAATTGCTTGGCGAATGCCGCGCTCCGAAAAAAATCCCGATAACGATAAGTGCAACCAAAGGCATTTCCGAGCATTCGCTAAAGAGAATGAGCGAGGTCATTTTGGCACATGTACAGTGGCTTTCTGAGGAGGAGATGGTTGCTCTCAGCGGGCCGACTCATGCGGAAGAGGTGGCAAGGGAAATATACACCGCAATAGTAGCCGCGAGCAAAAATGAATATTCGGCAAAGGCGGTTCAAGAGGTTTTCAGCAATAAATCGCTTAGAGTTTATACCTCGCAAGATGTAATCGGCGTTGAGCTTTGCGGCAGCGTTAAAAATGTGATAGCCATAGCCGGCGGCATTGTAGATGGCTTGGAGCAGGGCGTAGGCGATAACACAAAAGCCGCTTTAATAACAAGGGGCTTGGCGGAAATTCGCCGGCTCGGAGAAGCTCTGGGCGCAAATCCTCACACATTCGCCGGGCTTGCCGGCATTGGAGATTTAATTGTCACCTGTATGTCGCGTCATAGCAGAAACCGTTTTGTAGGCGAGCAGATAGGCAAGGGCAGATCTTTGAATGATATTTTGGCACACATGAAAATGGTAGCGGAAGGTGTTCCGACAGCACGCAGCGCATATGAGCTTGCAAAGAGAAACGGGGTGGAAATGCCCATAGTGAATGCCGTTTACGAAACGCTCTTTAACGATAAAAATCCAAGAGAAGTTATTGAGGAATTGATGGCAAGGGAATTAAAAGCCGAGTAAAATTTCTATCTTACCCCGCGATGCAGAAAAACGTATTAAAAACCACTTACTCCAAAACCTTTGGCGATACCGAAGATGAGTATGATAGTCCCTGGGCCGGCAGAGAAGCCCGATTTGCAAAGAAAAAAGCTCCGGCAAAAACGGATCTCGCTCCTGTAAAGCACGAGGAGATAGACTTGCCGTGGCTAAAAACCATTTCTTCTTTAGCAACGGAAAAAGGCCGTGAAAAAGAGGGTTTGTTTTTGGCAGAGGGGGAGCGGGTTGTTTTTGAAATAGCCGAGTATCACAAAGATTTGGTACAAGGCATTTATGTGGATGAGACTTTTGACAATGAAGAATTGCGAAAAAAAATAAAAGAGGCTAGGCTTCGCATTCACGCTTTAACTCCATCTCAAATGAAACAGGTCAGTGCGGTTGTGAGCGGGCAGGGGATTTTTGCCGTGTGCCGCTTGGCAAACGAAAAACCGAACTACGATACCGCTCACACCATAACCCTTGTGGATGCGATTCAAGATCCCGGAAATTTGGGTTCTATTTTTCGCAATGCGGTGGGTTTCGGCATAGACGGAATGATTTTAGGGCGTGGCACGGTGGATCCTTTTAACCCAAAAGTTGTAAGGGGTTCTTCGGGTTGTTTTTTGAGAATTCCGTTTGAAACGGGCATAGACTTAAAAGAGCGTTTTTCGCTTTTAAGGCAAAAGGGGTTTTGCATAGTTGCAACCTCGCCTTATGCAAAGAAGAGCATAACGGAACTCAGCCCGCGCCAATCCAAAAAAATAGCCATTCTAATCGGCAATGAGGGTTCCGGCACAAACAAGCAGGTGAGCGAGCTTGCAGACGAGTGGGTGAAAATCCCTATGGAAAATTCTCTGGAGTCGCTAAACGTAGCTGTTGCACATGGGATTTTGAGTTATCAGATTTGCCGCATCCTCTCTCCCAAGCTCATATAACCGCTCTATTTTTGATATATCGCTTTCCGTTCTTTTGACTTTTAAATCTTTGCTTGGGCGAATGATAATCACGTTTCCTTTTTCCGCTTCTTTTTCCACAAAATCCAAACTCTCGTTGTATCTGGCAACGTAAGAGTTTACGGCTTTGACAAATTTAGGGTATTTGCGGTAAAAGAGCCATGATGGGTGAAAGCCGTCTTTTCTGCGAAAGCCTTCCGGGTGGGTGAGAACAACCACGTTTTTTGAAAATCCGAGTTCTATGGATTTTTTAATGGGAATGGCATCTGTTATTCCGCCGTCCAAAAGTTTTTTGCCTTTGTACTCTACGATTCTGCACATAAAAGGAACCGCAGAAGAGGCCTTTAATATCTGCAAAATATCTTCAGCTTTTTCAAAATATTCCGCCTCACCGGTTTCCACATTGGAGCAAACCGTTATAAAACGCGTTTGCGATTCCATAAAAGTCTTGGTATCAAAGGGAACGTGTTTGGGGATTTCATCGTATATAAAATCCAGCCCAAAATAATTTCCCGTTTTTATAAAACTCCTCAAAGACAGGTAGCGATGGTCTTTCCTAAATTCCCTTACGGTTCTTAAATTTCTGCCGTGTTGTTTGGAAACAAAGGAGACGCCATAGCCGGCTCCCGCAGAAACCCCAATCACAAAGGGAAATTCTATTCCTTTTTCTAAAAATAAATCTATAATGCCGGAGGTGTACAAACCTCTCAACCCACCACCCTCTAGAACCAAGCCGTAATTCATATGGTATTTTGGTAATATAGTAAGTTGCGGGCAATGGACAGATGATTAAAAAAGCCACCTAGCGCCAGGCAAAGAAAGTTCTAGCGATACTTTGGCCTAGGCCAGTGGCCTAAATTCAATTCTTAGAAGTAATAAGTTACGCCTACAGCCATGGTAGAAAGCGAACCGAAAGTAGTTCCCAAATCAAGGTGGCCAGGTTCCGTTTTATGAGTTATAAAATCCGTCAAGCCGAAAATCCATCTGTAATCAACTCCGAGATTTGGCGTTATCATATAGCCAACGCCAGTAAGGATGCCAAGATCAAAAGCGGCTCTTTCGTCGTGTTGCTCTGTATCGACATCGCCATACTCATCCACCTCTGTTGCTAGTTTGCCATCCAAAGCTACGCATTTTTCTTTTCTACCAGGACTCGTAGAACATATTTCGGCACCAAGAGGTATATCCGCCTGAACACCTGCTTCAATGTACAGACCTGGTACCGGTGGGGACCATTGAACCGCCACAGGGATGCTTATGGCAAATTCAGTTTGCGAGAACTCATATCCCAAAAACGAACCGGTAGCGTTCTCCCTATAAAGGAAACCCACACCCGGAGCAATTGCAACTGGACCTACCGGAATTTTAAACACTACGCCAGCACCTGCACCCACCGTGCCCCAGTCGCAACCAATTACATAGTCTATAGTACAGGTCGCCATTTGTATGCTGTACTGTGCTCTAGCACCTATTTTAAAGCCGTTGTCTTCTTGCGCACTTGCAACTGTTACTGCACCAAAAAATGCCGCCGCAATTGCGATTTTCTTAACCATGTTCATGATGAACCTCCATTTTGGTTGTTAT
>LIUH01000107.1:0-128 GCA_001462225.1 Fibrobacteria bacterium GUT31
ACTACAGACTTTGCGGTACAAGGTCTGACAGAAAGCATTTTAGAGTGTAAAAATCGCATTATAAAATAAATATAGAAAAATTTTTCAGAGTTGTCAAGCGGGAAAATATGTTAAGTTTTTCGGAAAAT
>LIUH01000107.1:350-14239 GCA_001462225.1 Fibrobacteria bacterium GUT31
TATCTAAATTTATAGCATGTTAGATAAAAATTACGTGCCGAATAACGATTTGGCACCTTTACCCCCGGTTGCGGATATTGAAACCCGTGCTATTTTAAGGCGGGCTATTGCTGCAAATCGTGCTTTATCAGACCTTAAAAACAAGGCTGACCGTTTATCCAATCAGGATATTTTGACTTCAAATATCGCTTTAGCTGAAGCCCGAGATAGTTCGGAGATTGAAAATATCGTGACAACTGCCGATTTGCTGTACAAAGCCGACATCACACCTGAAGTTATACTGGATGCTAATACCAAAGAAATTCGTAGTTACAACCGTGCCATGTGGCATGGTATGCAAATGATAAGCGAGCGGCCGCTTTCTACGAATATTTTTATAAATATAGTTCAGGAAATAAAGCAAAATACCGCCGGAATTCGCAATATTCCCGGTACTGTTCTAAAAAATCCGTTAACAGGAGAAATTATTTATACTCCACCTGTTGGCGAGGATATAATTCGCGAAAAACTCAAAAATCTGGAAGATTTTTTATATCAGCAGCAATATGACGAAATAGACCCGTTGATAAAATTGGCTGTTATGCACTATCAATTTGAGGCTATACATCCGTTTGCAGATGGCAATGGGCGTGCGGGACGCATTATAAATATCCTGTGGCTGGTGCAGAAAAAACTGTTGAACCGTCCTATTTTATTCCTTTCCAGATATTTTCTTAATCACAGAGAAAAATATTACAATGGTTTGAAAAATGTCACTTCGCTTGGCGATTGGGAAAAATGGATTTTATATGTATTAGATGCCATAGAGCAAACCGCTTGCAATACAGGAAAATTGATAGATAAAATAATAGCAGCACGTGAAGCATGCAAAAACGAGTTACAAGCATATTTTCCGAAAATATATTCTTTGGATCTGGTGGAAACAATTTTTTCTGCGCCATATTTTAGAATGGAAGCTTTTTTGCGCAAAAACCCGATAATAAGCCGTCAAACGGCATCAAAATACTTGCATCAACTGTGCGAGCCTTATAAGCGGGCCGATGGTTTAACAACTCGTATATTGGAAGTATCACGCCTGGGCAGAGAGAATATATATTTCAATAAAGCAATGTTTGATGTTTTAAACGATAGAGAATAGAAGTTTCTATTTTCCCCCTATGAAAGTTCTGATAATAGACGACGAACCTTTGGCTCGCATTAGAATGCGCAAATTGCTTTTGGAAAGCGGCAAAGAATTGGAGATTGATGAAGCCGACGGTGCAGACAAGGCTTTGGGCAAAATAATAGAGAACAAGCCCTTTGCCGTTTTTTTAGATATTCAAATGCCGGGCAAAACCGGGTTTGAACTGATAGAAGATTTAGCTAAAATTCCAAAAGAAGATGTTCCTCATATAACTTTTACCACAGCCTTTGACAAATACGCTATAAAGGCTTTTGAAAAAAACGCCATAGATTATCTGCTAAAGCCTATAGAGCAAGAAAGGCTTTTGCAAACTCTCGAAAAGCTCGCCGTTTTGGAAAAATCGGGTTCTTCCGAAAATCTTTACGAAAAACTGAGAAGCCTAGTAAAAACCAAAAACGATAAATATTTGCAAAGATTGCAGGTGAAAATAGGCGACCGCACCCTGCTCATAAATACCGCGGATATAGTGCGTTTTGAAAGCGACGAGAAATATACCGCTGTTTATGCCAATGATAACCGTTACATAATAGACACTCCCATAGTGGACTTGGAGAGCAAGCTAGACCCCGAAACTTTTATCAGGGTTCATCGTGCAAATTTGGTGGCTGTGAACAGAATAGCGGAAATTCGCAGGCAATTCCCCGGAAAATTAACCGTTGTTCTAAACGATTCTGCGAAAACCGTAATCCCGGTAGGCAGGAATTACGTCGATAAGGTAAGGGATCTATAACACTGATTAACTCGATGCTTGGGTTTGGGGTATGGGGTATGGGGTATAGAGTATGGGAAAACCTCAATTATTTGCCAAATTATGCGTTTTATGTCCGGTAATCCCTATACCCCAAACCCTATACCCTATACCCAAGCGAATTTATCAACATTTACTATATTTCAAACATGGCTAAATTCCGAATTTTGACCGTTATTCTTTGTGTGGGCGTTTTTTGCTCTGCGCAAAATATAAACGCAAACAGTAAATCCGTAAACGTAAAGGTTAAGGGCTTGCCCGCCCAATACACATCGCTTCGCGTAGATACCCTTTCACGTTGCATACAGAACCTGCCGGATACGGCAAACATAGCTGCTGTTGCCGAGGGACGCACGGAATACTTGAAAAAAATTTCCGGCACGGATAAAAACGATTATGTAAAAACCTGGAATGCCAAAGTTCAACTCGTATATCAGTGGAAGTATAAATTCCACTATCTGCTTATGCCCCAAGGAGGCTTGGAGGCACAGGCCCCCATTTTCCACGAAACGGAAGGAACTGCACCGTTTTCCGAAACTATAACCGGAGACCCGCAAGAAGGCGATTTCTTTGCTTTTTCCAGCCCACGCCGTTATTATTTCGACTCTCAGGATGCGGCTCAAAAATCTGCAGTTAAACGCACAAAACAGAGAATTTCCGAACTCAGAGGTTTGGAATGTCCAAAATAACTTTTTAGGGAGCCTAACATGAAAGAATCCGGCAAAAAACATAATCTAGTTGAGAACGGCGATTTTTCTAAAAGCCAGAAAGGCTGGAGAATTAAGAACGGGCACGGGAGCTATACTGCCGAAACGCAGGGCAAGGAGATGAATTTTAAAATTCAGAAACCCGGCAAGGAAAGCTGGTCATTGCAGTTTTGCAGCGAAGTTTCGCTAAAAAAGGATGAAACTTATATTTTTACAATGTATGCAAAAGCGGATTCCCCCCGCACTCTTAATGTGAACATAAAGAAGAATGCCAAAAAATATCTGCCCTACGCAAACGGCAGAATAATCGATTTGAGCACCGATTGGCTGGATTATCACTGGAAATTCACAATGAAGGATGAGGATGATGCGGCAGCTCTTTTGTGTTTTGACATGGGTGGAAATGCTACGAGCTGGAGCCTGAAGGATGTTTCTTTAAAAATTGCAACGGGAGATGATTTTGGGCGCAGTCATAAGAACCGCATCCAAAAGAACAGCGGTTATTTCAATGCGCCGAATGAACCTTGGGAACTCCGCTTCTATTCCTTGGACGGCAAATTGCTAAAAACTCTGGATAAAGGCAAGGGCGGCGAAGGAATGCGGGCATATCCGCGCATAGACCTAAGCGGCGTAATGGTTATAAAGGAAGTCAAGGATTAGGATGCTAAATCGTTTTTTAATTCTATTTGTTTTAGCTGTGCCTCTCGCTTTTGCGCAGAATTCTCAGACTATCAGGTTAAAGCAGGCTAACGAATATGCGAATCAGGAAAAATACAAAGAGGCTTTAGATGAATATAAAGCCGTGCTTTCCGCCGACAAAGGCAATGCGGACGCCTATTTAGGCGCGGGTGATGTACGCTACAAAACGAAGGATTACAAATTGGCTTTGGATAATTTCCAGCTTGCATTGAAATACAATCCTAAATTGACAAAAGCCATGGAAGGAGAAGCGCAGGCTTATGAAGCTTTGAACCAAAAAGACAATGCGATTGCCAGTTGGCGGGTTTTAGCGGAAAAAGGTACTGCAGAGCAAAAAACAAAAGCCTTGTCTCGCATTGGAGCTTTGCTCGGGACAAATACCACACCTGTTACCCCGGCACAGCAGCCAAAGGCCGCGCCCGCAACTACGCCTGCGGCAACTAGCGGAAAATACACCTACGATTCTCCTGAATTTAAGGCGGGTTTGGCGGCTTACGATAAAAAGAATTGGGGAGAATCCCTAAAGCATTGGAGAGAGGTTTTAAAAAAAGAACCTAATAACCCCGGTGCTTATTATTATGCGGGTGTTTGCCGCTTCAATATGAATGAATTGGATAATGCGGTAATAAATTTTAATAAGAGTTTTGACTATCCGGATAAAGGTTTTAACGCCAATTATTATTTGGGCAGAGTATATGAGCAAAAGGGAGATAATGCCAAGGCCATAAGCTATTACAATAAGTATTTGCAACTTACAACAAGCGCAGAAGGCAAAACGGATGTAAAAAACAGAATTGCAAAACTCGGTGCTGCACCCGTGGCAAGCAGCAGTTCTGCGGCTTCGGCGGCGGCAAGCTCATCTTCCGATTCCTATGCATGCAATAGCTTGGAAAGTTGCCAAAAAATGGAAGAAAAACGCAAACAAGATTCCGTTGCAGCGTATTTGGAAACTTTAAAAAACAAACCTTTGGCAATTGGGCCTGAAAAAATAGCAGCAACGGAATACGGCGGCAGTTTTGCGTTTGCCTCTACAACGGAAGCCGGCAGTGCAGACTTGCAAAAAGCTTTCAACTTAATTCAGAAAAAGTCTTTTCAATCCGCTATAGATGCCCTGCAAACCGTTCGGCAAAAATTTCCCGGAACACCGAATTCAATGGCTGCTGCATACAACCTGCTTTCGCTATACCAATACCTTGAACTGCACGATAAAGTCATAGCCCTTGGAAACTCCATTTTGCAGGAACCCGTCCCGGAGCCTTACAAAAGCGCAATATCTTATATGCTGGCGGCAAGCCAGGTGAAAAAAGCAGAATACCAAAACGGATACAATACTCTTTCGGATGTAAAAGAAGATCAAAAATTAGGGCCTACGCATGGGCAGAAATTAGCGTTGGAAGCGGAGATAGCCGCCCAGTACAAGCCCGACCAAGGCTCGCCTGAAATTTTGAAAAAAGCTATAGAAGCAGAGCCCAACAAAGCCAAAAAGAACGAACTTCGTTTGAAACTTGCGGATTTATACACTAAATTGCAAGATATGCCGTCTGCAATGCAGGCTTACAAAGACATTGCGCAGGATTGCCCGCCTAATACCACAGACCCTTGCTACAAAGCCGTTTATGAACTTGGAGATCGTAGCTTTTTGGCTCAAAACTGGCCTATGGCTTTAGAATACTACAACAAAGCCGTGCAGCAGTATAATAAAGACGAATTGCTCGTTTCATGGGCTTTGTTTCAGATTGGAAATGTATTTCGCAAACAGGGCAATTACAAAGAAGCGGTGCGTTCTTATGATCGCTTGATAAACGAATACAGCGGAACATATTGGGCAGAGCAAGCCAAACTCTACAAAGAAGATGCTATTTGGCAGGAGAGCAATCAGGGGGTGTTGAAAAAATGACCTCTAATTTACCTGAACTCCTACATGGCAGCCTTAATTCCCAGTTGCTCGTTTATAAGCAAATTCACGCTTTGCAAAGCGATTTGTTGCGCGATTTGGATTCAAACAACGAGTTGGACAAAATAATGAATTTGCTGGAGAAAAAGAACGCTCTTTTAGACAGCATCAGCGCGGAAAATTCTCGCAGCGCACCGTTTGTTGACGAGTGGATTAGCAGAAAAAATGAAATGCAAAACTCTCCGCTTTTTGCAGACATTGAGCGTATAATATCCGAAATAGAAAACCTTGTTTCGGAGCTACGTGCCCAAGATGAAGCCATGCTCCAAAGATTTGACCAGCAAAGCCAGTCCAAAAATAGGATAGATGCGTTTAGATCGCTAAGATAGCGGCTAGGATCCTAACGGTTATGCAAAAATCCCAAGACGAATTGATGAATGAATTTTCCGTTTTTATGGAACGGTTCTCTGCACAGTCAGATGCGCTTGAGCTTGCATACAAGGCATTGGAAATGCAATCCGAGCAGTTGAAAAAAATGCAGGAGGAGGTTAATCAAAGCAGAGTTTTGAGCGCACTTGGAGAAATGGCAGCAACGGTTGCCCACGAAATCGGCAACCCGCTTGGCGGCATAGGAGGCTACGCGAGCTTACTGGCAAGGGGCATTCCCCCGGAAGATCCGAAGCGGAAATACGTAGATAAGATAATAGGCGGGATTTCCAGTTTGAATAAAATAGTGGGTAATTTGCTCGCTTATACCAAAAAAACACATTTGCAAAAACAAAAAACGGATTTAGTCGCTTGGGCAGAGGCCATTTTAGCTCATGCGGAAATTGAAATTGAAAAAGAAAAAAAGAAAGTGAGCTTAGAACGCGATTTTCCTGCGGAGTTTTTAAATGCCGAGATAGACGGCGAGAGATTGCAGCAGGTTATGCTGAATCTGCTCATAAATGGGATTCAGGCAATAGAGGTAGAAGGCAAAATCTCCGTTAGCATTCGTTCAAATGAAAATTTTGCGGAAATAACGGTAGCAGACACAGGCAAGGGCATTAAGCCGGAAAATTTGAAAAATATTTTCACGCCTTTTTTCACAACAAAGGAGCAAGGCACCGGTTTGGGGTTAGCTATTGTTAAAAAAATAGTTGACTTGCATGAGGGTGAAATTTTAGTGGAAAGCATCCCAGGCAAAGGCACAAAATTTTGTCTTAAGATACCGATTTAAAACATTTGACAAATCCGAAAAAAATTTCTATATTTGCTTTGCCTGCAAAAAACAGGTACCTTCTGCTCCTAATGTTGGGGGCGGGCTAAGTCCATAGGGAGAACATTTATGGGTATAAAAGATTACGAAACCATGGTTGTTATAGACGCCATGATTTCCGATGAGGCAATAGAGGCAGAAATAGCCTCTGTTGAGAAAAAAATACTGGCGCACTCAGGAGAAGTCAAGAGATGCGACAAATGGGGCAAGCGCAAACTCGCTTATGTTATCCGCAAACAAACGCACGGCTTTTATGTGATATTTTATTACAAGGCCAATAGCGACATTGTTTTGGATTTGGAACGCGGTTTTAACATAAATACGAACATCTTGCGCTTTTTGACGCTTGCCGATTATCCGCTCACCGAGATAATTTACAACCAAGATCATGTAAGCAGTTCGGAAGATACTGTTGGCTTTGACCTAGACTATGGAGATGCAGACTGATGAACTTTGAAGAAAAAAAGAACGAACGCAACAACGTTCCGCGCAAAAAAAACTGCTGGTTTTCCGAAAATAAAATCAGCTTCATAGATTACAAAGACGAAGCTATGCTCCGCCGTTTCCTCTCAGACCGTGGCAAAATTATACCGCGTCGTTTGTCCGGAACATGCGCAAAGCACCAACGTGAGCTTGTTGAAGCCATTAAACGTGCTCGCCATGTGGCGTTGCTTCCATTCGTAGCGGATTCTTTGAGGTAAGGAGGAATCATGGAAGTTATTCTTAAAGCAGAAGTCCCGCATTTGGGAAAGTTGCTCGATGTGGTTCAAGTTAAAAACGGCTTTGCCCGCAATTATCTGTTACCCCGCAACCTTGCTGTGCTGGCTACCAAAGAGGCAAAACTCTCATTGGAAAAAAACCGTGCCGCCATGGAAGCCCTGTTCCGCAAAGAACTTGCCGCCTCCGAAGGCATTGCCGCAAAAATTTCCGCTGCGCAAGTAACCATAGAACGCAGCGTAGTGGAAAACGAAAGGCTTTACGGCTCGGTTTCCGCCTCCGATATTGCCGCAGCTCTTAAAGATTTGGGCTTTAACGTAGCAAAGAGACAAATTGCCTTGCAGGAGCCTATAAAGCAACTCGGCAATTACTCGGTTCCCGTTAAAGTGTTTTCCGGCGTAGAAGCTACCGTTTCCGTTTGGGTTACAAATAAGGCGAAATAGCTTTTGAAAAAAATCTTTGTTGACGGCAGAGAAGGCACAACGGGTTTGCAGATAATGGAAAAACTGCAAGCCCGCAAAGACGTGGAGATTTTGGAAATTGAACCGGAATTTCGCAAAGACCCGGCACGCAAAGCCGAGTTTCTTAACGCCGCCGATGTTGCCTTTTTATGCCTGCCGGACGATGCGGCAAAGGAATCCGTTTCACTTGTAAAAAATCCGAACACAATTGTCATAGACACAAGCACAGCACATCGCACAAATGATGCCTGGGCCTATGGCTTGCCGGAACTCTCTTTGCAACACAGAGAGAAAATCAAAAATTCAAAAAGAATCGCAAATCCGGGTTGCCATGCAACCGGTTTTTTGCTCGCCGTTTATCCGCTTGTGGCAAAGGGTATAATAAAAACGGATGAGAATTTGAGTTGCTACAGTTTAACCGGCTATAGCGGCGCAGGAAAAAAAATGATAGCGGAGTATCAGGAAAATTTTAAACACATTAAATTTGAATCCGAATCCGTTTTGGCTTCAAAGCCTTACGCTTTAGGGCTTCGCCATAAGCATTTGCCGGAGATGCAAAAGAATGCAAGGCTCTCAAATCCGCCTTTGTTCAACCCGATTATCGGGCCGTATTGCCAAGGAATGGCGGTAACCGTGAGCTTGTTTCCGAATATGCTCAAAGGCTTAAATTCTTTTGATGAACTGAGAGATTTTTTGGCGGATTATTATAGGGATTGCGAATACGTGGGCGTTGTTTCTGCAAGCGAGAACCCAGCCATGCTGGATCCCACGATTTGCAACGGAACAAATGATGCGAAAATTTTTGTGTTCGGGCACGGGCTGCACGGGCAAATCACCGTGGTTCTGGATAATCTCGGCAAAGGAGCCAGCGGCGCGGCTCTTCAGAATATGGATTTATAAAACTCCCATAGGGAACTTGTCATTCTTTCCAGCGTGTAGTTTTTGCTGTGTTCTGCGCAAACGTTTCGCATCTGTTCGTATTCTTGCGTTTTGAGCATTTCGCAGCATTGTTTTAATTGCGATTTCCAAATTTCCAAATCTCTGAAAGGCAGAATCCAGCCGCATTTTTCCTTTGCGCTTTTGATTATGTCTTGGGGGCCGCCTTTATCGGTTACTATAGCAGGAGTTCCGCTTGCGAGAGATTCGACAATCACATTTCCAAAGGTGTCCGTCGCGCTTGGGAATAAAAAAAAGTCCGCATTGGCGTAGCACTGCGCAAGTTCCTTGCCCGCTTTTATTCCCGCGAAATGCACATTGGGATAATCTTTCATGTTTTCTTTTAAGGTATCTAAGTACCAGCCGCCGCCCACAAAAGTCAGTTCCGCATTTTGGTTTTCTTTGCAAAATTCCTTCCACAGAATTTCCAAAAAAGGAATATCTTTTTCAGAGGAAAGGCGGCCTACGTATAAAAAGCGTACCGATTCGGCTGTTTTTCTATATGTCGGCGAAAAATTTTCCAGCGGAATGCCGCGGGGCAAAATTCTTATATGCTCCGGTTTTACCTTTATCTCTGTTTCCAGAATTTTGCAATAGACTTCGCAGGGGCTTATTACGGGAGTGGTATTTTGATAAAATATACGTATTAGCCAAAGCACATAGCGGCGCATCCATGCTTCCTTTACGAGTGAACGGGTGTAGCTAGGTACATCGGTGCGGTAGTGGCTTATAACTTTTAATCCCACTATTTTAGCCGCAATGCCAACCAGCCATGCCCCGGGGCTTGGGGTTTCAAGTTCCATTAAATCTGCGGGGTAGCGTTTTAGCATTTTCAGGACAGGTACAAGGTAAGGAAAAGCGAGTTCGGAGTCTGCGTATCCCAGTTGCTCCATGCTTGCGGCGCGGGGAAACAGAACCGCAAAGCTGTCTTCAACTACGCCGTTTGTGCGCGTGTGGAATGCGCTGCCCCAAAGCTGGACTTTTTTGCCTTTTGATTTTAAATATGGCACAACGGAGCGCAGGCTGTTGGCTATGCCGTTTATTTCGTCCAAGTTATCGGAGTAAAAAATCACGGAAAAATCTTCTGTTTTTCCGTTTGCCTTTTGTTTGGCGTAAATTCGCCGTAATTTTAAAATTGCCGGGATGTTTTTTAAAAATTCCCAGAACATTCGTGTTAAGAGTTTGGTGCTTCGCACGTTTCCGGGGCGGTAGTGCGGCCCTTGTTTCATATGCTTGAATACGGAGGTTACAGTCCGTCCTTCTATGGGGGGGCGAGTATCACCTCCATTCAGCGGTTTATCTCTGGGATTCATTAAAAGGGTAAGGTAGAAATTCCTATATTATCAATTATGTTAGGGAGAAAAAGGAAAACAGGCACGCAGATAGCGCGTGAACTTACAGAAAACCTAGGCAAGCTCGGTTTGCCGGTGCGGGCTATTTGCAAAATCTGCATAGTTATTTTTTCCTTTTCAATAGCTTTTGGAATTTACGGGCTTGTCTCTAGAATGAATGATGTTTCGAAAAGGGAGCAAAATATAGAAAGGCTTAAGAATGAATTGCAAGATTTGAAAAAACAATTGGAGAAAAAATCGGAGCTAAGGGAAGAGCTTGCAAGCGATCCTTTAGCCATAGAAGCCGTAGCCCGCTCTCATGGAATGAGCAAAAAAGGCGAAAGGATATTTTATTTTCTGGATTAGCTATCCTCTCAAAACCGCTATCATGTCAAAAAAGCCGCCTTGGCCGGCGGCTATTTTTTTTGCCAAAAATTCAACTGCATCTGCAGTGCCTTCTGCGTAGATCTCTCGCCCGCAAACATTGTGGCGAAATTCAAAGTGCACGGAATTATCTGTGCTGTCAAGGGAATATGTGTGGAATGCGTGGGCGTATTCCTTGTCCCGTACCATCTCTATTATAGGCTCCTTTCCGGCAGCTCCCATTTCCTGAAAACTTTTCACCAAGGCTTTTGCCGTGCCGCTGGTATCGGCTTTGGTTTTTTGGTGGCTTTCCACAACGTGCAGGTTATAACCGCCGAATACGCCGGGGAAATTTTCCGCAGTCCATTCCAGCATTGCTTGGAGTGCCACTATTTGTTTTGCCATATTCGGAGCTATTACGCAAGGGTGTTTTGCATTTTTCACCAAAGCTATTAAAGCCTCTCTGTCTCCGCCTGTGGTTCCCATCACAAATGGAATTTTATGCTTAACATAAAACTCAGCATTGCTGTTCACCGCGCTTGGGTGGGTGTAATCAACGGCTATTAAATCGGGATATTCTTTTAAGATACCGACAATTTTGCTATCCCTATCTGAGGGGCTAAGTAAAGCAAAACCTTTGAACTCCGTTATATCTTCGCCTGTAAGCGAATATGGAATAACATTGAATTTTCTTCTTGCGCAAGTCTCTGCCACTATCTGTGCCATTTTGCCCGGCATTCCGCAAACCATAACTTTCATGTGTCCTCCGTAAGCCAGCCGACTACTGCATTCTTTCTGGTAAAATAATCGGATGCGGCTTTTTGCACCGTCTCACGGTTAACGGTTTCCAACGCCTTTGCCCAGTTCAAATATAAGTTATAAGAACCGAACATTTCATACCAAGCGAGATTCGTAGCAACGCCTGCCATATCCGTTAAACTGCGAACTTGAGCGGCATAAGCGTTATTTATCACCTTTTGAAATTCTCTTTCGTTTACCAATTCCTTTTTCAGCTTTTCCAATTCTTCCCAAACAATGGCTTCTGCTTTTTCATGGCTCGCTCCGGGCCTCAGAGAAACCGATACGCTGAATGTGGATATAGCTTTGTTAGGGCTATTGCTTGCGCTTGCACCGGTTGCTAGCTTTTCTTCTTCGACCAATCTTTTGTAAAGCCGTCCGCTTCTGCCGTTCAAAACTCCCTCTGCAATGTCCAATGCATAAGTTATGGAATCTTCAACCGCAGGGGTTTTGAAAATTATGTCCACGCTCGGAGTTGCATCATTGCGGCGGACTATGAGCCGTTTTTCCCCGGCCTGCACAGGTTCCTTCAAGTGAATTTCGGGAAGGGCTTCACCGGAGGGAATGTTGCCGAAATACAAGTGTATTTTTGGCAATAGAGAGTCTGCGGAGAAATCTCCGGCAAATACCAAAATAGCGTTGCGAGGTTTGTAATATTTTCTGTAATGCTCCTCCGCCTGTTCCTGAGTTAAGTTTTCAATAGAAGACGGCCAGCCGATGGTTGGAATACGGTAAGGATAAACCTCGTAAATCATGGTTCTCAAAGTTTCCCTGTAACGCCCTCGTGGAGGGTCATCGTAGCGCATACGCCGTTCCTCTCTTACAACGTCTCGTTCGGGGTAAAAATCCCGCAGAACAGCATTTTGCATTCTATCTGCTTCCAGCCACAAAAAGAGTTCCACCTTGTTGCGAGGTAAATTCACAAAATATGCGGTCATCAAATCGGATGTAAAAGCGTTTAAATCGGTTCCCCCGGCTTCTTGGTATGCATTCCACAATTCATCCGGTTTTAATTTTTCCGACCCCTTAAAAAGCCCGTGTTCTAACATATGCGCAAGCCCGGAGTTCGTTGGGTTTTCGTGAACCGAGCCGGTTAGGTAAAAGAGCCGGCAAGCAACGGTTGGAGCCTGTTTGTTTTCATAAAGCAGCACAGTTAAACCGTTTTGCAATACCTCTTTGCGTACCTTTATGTCTTGGGAAAAGGCAAGGGTTGTTATCAGTATGATGAGGAGTGAAAATCGCATGAGGTGAATTTAGAAAGAAAAAACAAGTCCCTACTTTTGAGCCAATTTTTAATGCCAAGCCCGGTCAAAACGGTTAAGGTGGTGAAGTTTTTTGAGGATTAACTCGGATTTTTTCCGATTATCTGTGCAAAATTTACTATATTTACGTTATGCTCCACGGCATTTTAGATAACTACGGAGTAATTCCGTTGTGCACGGCGAACCTTTACACTTCGCTCACCGATTACAATTCTCCTAAGGATAAGATTTCATACATGGAAAAAAAGGGGGAATTGATAAGAATAAAAAAAGGGTTGTATGTGTGTTCGGCAAAAATTCACGGGCAACTGCTCTCACGGGAACTCATAGCAAACCATCTATACGGACCGTCTTATGTTTCACTGGAAAGCGCGCTTTCTTTTTATGGAATTATACCGGAGAGAACGGAAACCTTACATTCCGTAACATTCAAAAGGAGCAAAAAATTCCAAACTCCACTGGGTTTATTTGAATATCAAAGCATTCCAAAACAGCTTTATGCCATAGGATTTAAACAGGAATTTGCCGGCGAGGATTACGCCTACTTAATTGCAACTCCGGAAAAAGCCTTGTGCGATTTATTGCTTACAACTGCGAATTTAAAATTTTCATCTAAAAAATCCATGCTCAACTTTTTGGAGCAGGATTTGCGAATTGATTTTTCCACCGTAAAATGGAATACCCGCATTGTTCAAGAATGCGCAAAAGCCGGTAAAAAAACCAAAGAATTGTTATATCTTAAAGAGGTGCTGAATGAATGCGTTTGATGATATATATTTGAAACTTGCTCTTGCAAATACAATAAAATCCGTTGATATAAATGCTGTAAAAAGAGATGTAACGCCTTTTTTAAAAAATCCTCAAAGCACAGAAATCTGGAGCGAGGATTATTTTTTGGATTTGGTTGGAAGATTGCTATAGTAAGCAATAATCAGCGTTTTCTATATTTCCTTTAACCAAGGAGTATTAAAATGAAAAAAATCATAACAATTATCGCTTTTGCCGCATTGCTGGCTATTTTAACCGGTTGCGGAGATAAGAAGAGCAAGGACGAACAAGCGGCGGTTACCGACACGCCCGTAACTGCTGCCGACACGCCTGTAACTAATACCGACACACCTGTAACTAATACCGACACACCCGCAACTGCCGCGACCGTAGCAACAGCCACAATCGAAACGGATTCTACATTAGTAGATGGCCGGGACGGCAAGAAGTACCGTAAGGTCAAAATCGGCAAGCAGGTGTGGATGGCCGAGAATCTAAATTATAAAGCCAATGGCAGCAAATGCTACAATAAGAAAGAGGCTAATTGCACAAAATACGGTCGATTGTATGAACATTCGGCGATTGATGAAGCGTGCCCGACGGGCTGGCATATCCCCCGCAGGACGGAAGTGAATATATTGATGGATTATGCAGGCGGCGAGAAAACAGCGGGAACGAAGTTAAAATCATCAAAGAGTTGGAATGTTGATGCTGAAGGCGGTACGCCAAAGGGTACTGACGACTACGGATTTTCGGCACTGCCC
>LIUH01000108.1 GCA_001462225.1 Fibrobacteria bacterium GUT31
TGAATTGATGGCCCTCATTCACCGTCGTCATTCCGGGCGGCACGAGCCTGAGAATTCGGAAGAGAGCGATACCCTTGCTTTGAAGATTGCCATGAGGGGGTTTCAGATTGAGCGTGAGCAGATACAAGAGATGTTCGAAGCGGGCCGCATTTCGTGGAAGACGGCAAAGGAGATGCGTAGCAATATTGCTGCTATTGAGACGAGAATTCAGGCAGGGGTGTGAATGTTTTTTTTGAAAGGATTTTTTGTAAAGTTTTCCATTTTTTTGCCGATATATAAATTGAATAATAACAAAAGGAAAATGTTTATATGAATGTGGTATCCGCACCAGGTACAGATATGGCATTGACGTTAATATGCAATTGCTAAAACCTCTCCAACAGCCATATACGATGTTCAATGGGCGGATGGGTTTCGAACATTTCCTGTATGCGGGCAACCATAGGCGTTGGGGGCGGGTAATGTTCTTTGAGAAAGTCTGTGTCAAATGAATTATGTTCTATTAGCAGGTGAGAGACCAGATTTGCGCGACCTCCAAATAAAACAGATTTTCCGGAAATTTTACGCAGTGCACTTGCCAATGCTTTTGGCTCTTTGGTTAATTTTGCAGCACCTGCATCCGCTATATATTCCCTGTTGCGGCTAATAGCAAAATTCACCAGTTTAGACAAACCAAAACCTACAATGAAAACAGGGATAAAGAAAAAAAACCAAATGAAAAGACGCCATGCGCCACGCTGCAGCATTAATCTTAAAAAAAGGAAAAAACCACCGCCTGATAAAATTTTCACAGGATAGGCAAAAATTCCAACAAACACAGTAGCGATTATAGATAAACGAACATCATTTTCACGAATATGAGTTAGCTCATGAGCTATAACCCCCTCCAGTTCTTTATCATCCAGATTATCTATAAGGCCACGAGTTAAAGTAACGGCATACGACCCGGTGTTAATACCGCTCGCAAAAGCATTTAGCGCAGAGTCTTCGATAATAAGAATCTTCGGCATGGTCATTCCGCAAGAAATGCAAAGGTTTTCCACCAGATTATACACCCTTTTATTCCCCATGCGCTGCAAAGGTTTAGCTCCGGTAGCCCAATCGATAATGCGGTCATTAAAAAAATAAGCTATAACATACCAGACAAAGACACCAAGAGCAACCCAATGAAAAAGAGAGAAAAATAAATCCGTTGAACCCCAAAAGAAACAACCGACATATAATACACCAAACAATATCAAAGGAAAAATCGCTAAAAGTATAAACGAGTTTCTGTTATTGCGAGCCCGCTGGGTTTCAATGCCTACATATCCCATAAGAATCAAAACTGTATTTTCGGTGCTTCGCTAACCGCGGCTCGGTCTGAAATCAAGTCAAAGGATTTTTCCTTATGGAAATTAAACCTCGCCGCAAGAAGGTTTGCGGGAAAGGTCTGAATGTAAGTGTTATATTCCCTTGTTGCAGAATTAAAGAAACGGCGGCTGGCAGCAAGTTTATTTTCAACATCGGAAATTTCTTCTTGAAGTTGCATAAAATGCTGATTCGCTTTCAGTTCGGGGTAGCTTTCAATGGTAAGCTTCAATCCCTGCAAGGCAGAACTCAATTTGTTTTCGGCGGCAATTTTTTCTTCAATGGAACCCGCTTGCACTGCGCCGCTGCGAGCTTCTATGATTGCCAACAGGGAACTGCTCTCGTGCTTTGCATAACCGCGTACCACTTCTACCAATTGAGGAATCAGGTCATGGCGCTGGCGAAGCTGCACATCAATATCGGCAAAAGCATTTTCACGGTTATTGCGAAATTTTACCATAGAATTGTAAATAAATATAATTGTCAACGCAAGTATTGCAACAAACGCAACAATGGCAATAAAAAATATCTGCATACTAAGCTCCCGTTATTTCCTGCGCTAATATAGAATTTATTATTATTACTTGTGAATATTTCAAAATGCGAAGCAAAAGCGGCGAAATTATGCAAATTTCGCCATTTTAACCCTCTCTTTTTTAAGGGGGTGAAAAAACCTTGACTATTTTGTAAAAATTTGCTATATTTGTACCGGATTTATGCTTGGAAGTCAAAATTTGATGCTTTATAACGATATTGGGAAGTTTGCAAGAAGGTTTCTCCCGGAGGGTCTTTTTTCAAAAATTTCAAAAAAAAACGGTGAGGGGGCAAATAGAGGTTTGCCCTTTTTTATTTGTGCAGTTTTAGCTACGTTTGCTTTAACCTGCCTTATAGGATGCGAACCTCCGGAAGACCTAGACCTTAAGAATTTTAGGGCAGCTCTTTTTGATTTGCACAGAGATGATGGTTTTTTGAGCAAGGAAAACATAGATTCCCTGAAAAAACAGGCTTTAAAGGCAGAAAGTCCCAAGTTCAAAGCGTTAAAAGAGCCTTCAGGGCAAATACATGTGAATTCCTTTGCCGATTTTATTTGCAAGGAACTGGAAAAAGAAGGAATTGCATTGAGCAAGCAAAACGTTACAGATCCTATTTCCGAACACTTTAATGTGAATTTCTTTATAAAAAATTCCGGCAATATGTATGGTTATATAAATCCCAAAAGCAATTTTCAAACGGCGCTTTTCGGGCTTCTGGCAGATTTAAAGTTGGCTTCAAAGTTCACAGACAGCTTGACCCTCCACTACGTAAACACAACAATAACCCACCAGGTTTTATACAATCATGATAAGGTTTTGCAAAACTATATCCAAAAGATAAAACCCGATGAATTCGCAAAACTGGGCAGGGAAAAAGGCGGGGATCCCGGGGAAACCGATTTTGACAAGATTTTTGAGCAGGTTCTCAAAAAGGTAGATAAAAACAGCATCGCAATTTTGGCTGCGGACTTTGTTCTTAGTCCGGGCAAAGGCGTGAATACGGATGATTATTTAAACCTTCACGGCGAAAGCATAAGAATTAAATTCACTCAAAAAATAGCAGGGCAAGATTTAGCTGTGCTTGTTCTGAAAATGGAATCATATTTCAAAGGTCGTTACGCTAACAAAAAAAGCATAGACGTCGGAGAAATAACCGTTCAAAAAAGACCATATTATATATGGTTCATAGGCTCGCCGCTTCATATAGCTAAAATCGCCCAAAACAAGCAAGCATTTGTGGCCCTGAAGAATAACGGCTACACAGGCGATATGATGGTTTTGGATTTTTTCGGTGCGGAACGGCAGCCGGAGTTTAAAGTGGCGGCATCGGATAAGTACATATACAGTAAAAAAGAACGTAAAATCAAAGCGAAAAGAACCAAAGATAAATTTAGCTTCAGTTTGGAAGCGAATTTTAACGACCCGTTCAGAGATTCCGTATTTTTTGCGAATCCCGCTAACTATAAAGTTAGCAACAACAGCTACGTTTTAAGCGTAAAGCAGCCGCCCAGAGACAAAAAATTCAAGCATCGCCTGGTTCTGGATGCGGACCAGATAGCAAAGGGCGAACTAAAGATAACCGCTGTGGACAAAATACCCGACTGGATAGATAACTCAAATTCAACGGACGATGTCAACATAAAAAGAGATGTCTCTGAGCAAAGCAAAACTTATGGATTTAAACGGCTTATAGAAGGCGTGTATTTGGCATTTTATCCTAACGCCCCCATAAAAGAACCTCATGTTCTGCAAACAATTAACCTTAACATCCAACTGGAGGATTAAAAATGTTCCAAGCCATGTATGAAATTTTCGGCTTAAACCCTTTCTACTCTGCTAATATGGCGCAATTGCTCTCCGGTTGGGCAGATATTTGCAACGAAGAGTTCCGCTCAATGCAGTTGTACACATTTTTCGGCATTATTATGCTTGCAAGCACAGCTTTTGTTTATGTTTTGCAATATCACATAATAGATAGAGCCAGATTCAGCGGTCCTGCATGGTGGTGGCTTTTCGGTGGCCTTGCTTTTGTTTTCAACTATGTTTTTGCTTTATTATATATGTTGAATCTTTTTAAATATGGAGAGTTGCGTTTTGATTGCGATGTGGAATTTTTCAAAGTTATTTACACAACGGATTTTATTTTGTTTCCTCTAGACAATGCGCTGTGGAGTTTGATTTTCTTTGCTTTGATAAGTTGCCCGCCGCTCTTCCGCAAATTGAGCAGAAATTGCTTTAACACAACAGCCTTTACCCATTGAGCAGGAGTATTTATGCCGAATTGTTTTGTTTTTGCCATAGGCGGCACCGGTTCAAGAGTGCTTCGCTCCTTAACTCACTTGCTGGCGGCGGGAGTGAAACCTACGAACAACTTTGATATTGTTCCCATAATAATAGACCCGCACAACAGCAATCTGGATTTGCAAAGAACCGAGAATTTGCTCAAATTCTATAAGAATGTCAAAGAAACCTCCGGTTCAAACGGATTTTTTTCAACAGCGATAAAAACTCTGCTTGATCTGCGAAAAGAAGCCGACATTCCAGCTTCTTTTACTTTTGAGCTGGATGGAGCAAGTTCCTCTTTTAAAGATTACATAGGATACCGCAGCATGAAACAGGAGAACGCTGCTCTCGCAAATTTGCTGTTTTCCGGCTATTCAAAGGATAAGCGCAAAAAAAAGTGCGAGTTATTGGATATAGAAATGGACGTAGGCTTTGTAGGCAACCCTAATGTTGGCAGCGTGGTGCTCAATCAGGTTAAAGATTCCAAAGTTTACAACGCCTTTGCAAACGCTCTGGATGCAAACGGCAACGACCGTATTTTTATAGTGTCTTCCATTTTCGGCGGAACGGGAGCTGCCGGTTTCCCGTGCTTGCTAAAGAACATTCGGAACGGCAGCGGCGGAATAAACACCGAGGTTCTTAAAAATGCCAAGATAGGCGCGGTTACCGTTTTACCTTATTTCAGGTTGGAAAAAGACGATGATAGCCCTATAAACTATTCCGATTTTGTTGCAAAAACCAAAAGTGCCCTTTATTACTACAAAAAAAATGTAACCGGCAATAATTCCGTGAATGCCATGTATTACATAGGCGACCAAGATTCAAACGAAAGCTATAAGAATGACCCCGGCCATGGCGGGCAAAAAAATAATGCGCACTTTGTGGAATTGGCCAGCTCCCTCGCTATTATAGATTTTTTGAGTTTGCCGGATACCCAGCTTGAATGCCGAAACGGCAAGGCTGTAGCGCCGATTTACAGGGAATTCGGCATAGGAGAAGACGTTCCAAAACCGGATCTTTTTAATTTTGGGGAACACCACAAGAGGCTTTTGACAAAACCCCTTTCGCAATTTGCCCTATTCAGAAAATACATGGAGGAAGAATACCGCAAAAAGATGGGTAAAAGGGGGTGGAGCACGGAAGCTCCCCAATTAGACGGTCACTTTATAAGTGAGATATTTTGCAAGGATTATTTATTTCCCTTCTTTAATGATTTTTACAATTGGCTTGAAGAGTTGAATACCAACAACCGAGGTTTTTCCCCCTTCAATTTAGCACCCGGCATAGCGTTGAATGTGTTTATTAAAGGCAAAAAGATAGAAGTGGGTTTTCTAAAAAGCGGTTTGAGTTACGATAGGTTTGACGACTATCTTAACAAATATTCGAAAAACGAGCAGTATAAAACAAAAGAGTTAAAATTGATGGAGATGTTTTGTAAAGCCACAAGTGAAATTCTTGAAAAAGAATACAAATTGCAGTAAAAGGAGCCAAATATGCAATATTATGTACTAGGCGGATATTCAGGCAATAACGGCGGAGATTTCTTTGCAGCCAAAGAATACGGCGAGCTTGAAATTGAGCGGATAGCAGATCCGGAAGGCGGTTCTAAAACGGAGATGCCAACGGCAGTTCCAAGCCCCTTTGCCAGATTTGACCTGGTGGAAACTGCGTTTAAAAATATAATTAAGAATGCCAGCAACGGTTTAAGAGCCGATTCGGGCATAAATGTCACAGCCAGCAGAGACGATGAGCGGCTTGTTTCGCACACATTGGATTTAGCGGAGATTGTATTCAACCATGCAAATTATGCCGAAAAAATGGAAATTTTAACATGGCGCAAGGCAGATCATTTAACGGAACTTAAAAACGGTACAAAAGAGCATAAGAATTTTGCGGAATCTTTGGAACTTTACCTAGAACAAGATATGCAGGCTTATAACTTTGACAGAATGGACAATGTTTTTCTGTTCAAATATGACCATGATAATATTATAGGCTCCACATCACCGGTCACCCTTTTTTGCCCAAGCGCAGCAAATCTTTCCAAGTTGGGCATTAAACGTTCCGACCAAAGCATTGCTTTTGGTGATGATTTTAAACCTCTTTACGAGCGCAGTTTTCAATTTCAAAGATGGTTTTATTTTTTGCTCGCGGTTTACAAGGCGAATAATCTCAGCGTTAAAACGGACGGTTTTTCAAGATTGGACTGCATAGGTAAATATGCAGATGAAAGCCAAAAAATCTTGGCGAGCAAGCAAAACGAACAGGATAAGAGAAAAATTTATGATGCGATAGCCCAAATCAACAATATAGCGTCCACGGCTGTGAAAGAAGAATTCAAAGCGGTTTATTCTCCATTGTATGCCGGTAACTCTTCCGGTTCCATTGTAGAAGTTTTGGGTATTGAACTTTCCGTTAGAAAAGAAGAAGATATAGGGAAAAGTCTGCAAGAAAGCGCATTTGTCATAAAATCCGAAAAATATAAAGGTACGCTTCCTTTGGTGCTTCAAGATGGCTTTACCCGTAGCGGCTTTCTTTATGCAACAAAAGATTTTAAGCCGAACACCCCCGTTCCCAGCTTTGTGGAAGGTTCGTGGAAAGCCGTAAGGGCAATGCCGGATCTCAGCATAAAAGGGTATTATTTAACCGTTAGCGACTTTTTGGAACCTTACCTGGTTAAAACCATTTATCCCATTTCCGAGAATTTTTATGCCGGCGGTCCCGCAGACAAAGACTCTTGCGGTTATTTGTTGCCGTTGAAAAGGGATTTCTTTGAATTTTTTGATGTTGAAGACTTAAAAATCGGCGGAGTCGGAAAACCGCAAATATCCATAGTTCCTCTAAATGACGGCGATGTTAAAGTGACGCTTAAAATACCGATTAAAAAAGAGGGCGAGCATATAACCTTTGAAAGACTTTACAAAAAAGGGAAACCGGATCAAAGGCCCAACCAAACCATTCATGATGGCGGAATAATAATTGAGCGAAAATTCGGTATAACTCTTTTTCCGTTCATAAAAACGAATGGCTATGCCAGTGCCAATTATCGAGTTCAACTCGTAGATGCAGACAAAAATCTGCCGGGTTCGGAATATTCGCTCCGTTTTTATTCGCAAAGCGATACGGAAACAAATTTTGCAACAAATCCAAAACGTCGTTTTAACAAAAAGCTGGATTTATCCACTTCGGATTATTACGAGATTCCAAAGGAATTTGATTTTATTCAACTCAGGGTGAGCAATCCGGAGATAAATGCGCTTATTATTCCCAATTGGCCTTATTTTGTGAAGGGTGCGGACAAGTTTACCTTTGCGGTGGATTTCGGAACTACCAATACCTACATAGCATATAAAAAAGGCAATAATAATCAGCCTATTCCGTTTAATATAAGCGGAGCAAAACCGGATATTCAAATAGCCACGCTTTTTGACGAAAAAAATCCCAAAACCAGAGAAAACTTGAATGATTTCGGCGCAATGGATGTGATGGAATTGATAGACAAGGAATTTGTGCCCCGGAAAATAGGAAAAGATAGCGATAGCGTTTTCGCCTTTCCTCTGAGAACGGCCATAGCTTATAATCCGCGCATGTCTCAAGAGGAGTGGGATAACGGCTTGGATACCCTTACGGAAGCCAACATACCGTTTGGCTATGAAAAAACCGTTCAAGCCGGTAATGCCATAGATACCAATTTGAAATGGAATAGCAGCGGAGACCCAAAAGACCAGCACAAAACCAATGAAGAAATGGGTTCATATCTGGAACAGTTGGTTATGCTTATGCAAGCCAAGGTTTTATCTAACGGCGGCAGTTTGGAAGATTCCAGTTTAATTTGGTTTTACCCGAATTCCATGACTCCAATCGGCAAAAGAAATTTGGAAAGCAGGTGGAAAGAGTATTTTTCCAAATACTTCTTCAAAAACGGTGATATTCAAAAGGACTCTTTGATTGCGGTTACGGAATCTCTTGCGCCGTTTTATGCCCAACAAGCCGGCAGAGCGGTTAACGACGGTGCTGTTGTGTCCATAGATATAGGTGGCGGTACAACAGATGCCGCTGTGTTTCTGAACGCAAAGCTAAAGGGAACAACTTCATTTAAATTTGCCGGCAATGCCCTCTTTGGCGACGGTTATTCCAAACAAAACGCAAACGAAAACGGCTTTGTTATAAAATTTGCCGAAGAATATAAAAATTTGCTTTCCCCATACCGAATTCCGAAAGCCATATTGGAAGAATCGCTGAATTCAAAAAAAGCTGCCGATATAAACGCATTCCTGTTTTCTGTGGAAAACACCATTGAATTCTGGGCAAAAAACAGGAATGAATCGGTTAAAGTGAACGCATTTTCGTATTCGAAAAAACTGGAAGAAAATCATGACTTAAAATTTTTGATTCTCTATTTTTATGTATCTTTGATTTACCATATATCTCAGATATTAAAAAACATAAAAACAGACAGCGGCGAAACAATTGAATTGAGATATCTGATGTTCAGCGGAACCGGCTCCAAAATACTCAAAACCTTGGCAGACGATGATCTTTTAACGGATTTGACTCGGAAAATCCTTGGAGATGCCGGCTTAAAAGCCAAGTATTTGGAGGTTAACCTTGTTAAAGAGCCCAAAGAAGCCACCAGCAATGGCGGTTTAATGGCAAATATTGAAACAATTAGAGGCGATATAGCGGATAGCAGGAGTGCCGACAAGTTTGTATATACTTGCATAAAGGGCAAGGAGTTTGAGCGTTTGCTTTATTCGGATTATGAGAATAACATTGAATCCATAAGGGAAAATCTTATTGAGTTCCATAAATTTTTCTTTGAACTCAACAAGCATTTTAACTTTTCCGATTATTTTGGCATTCCGAATTACATAACCGAATATGTTCAGAACAACTACGAAGATTTGCTTGGAAGGTGGCTTGGCAATAGTGTTAAACAAAATAAAAGCATTGAAGGTATAAAAAGCGAAGACGAAGTTTCCGAAACGCCTTTCTTTATGCCTTTAAAGAGCATTATTTTGGAGTTATCTAAAAAAATCGCAGAGGGAAAATTAAAATGAAACGAATTCTTTTTTTGATGCTGGCAATAAGTTATGGGGTAGCATTTTCGGGAGAGAAATTTTCTTATGACATAAAGGATGGAGAGAATAAAGGTGTTTGGGAATGTGAATTTAAAAAGGGTGGTAAAGATGCAATTAATAAAAGCAAGGAAAAGTTAGAAGAAGCATTAAATAGAGGCGATTCTACGTATAAAAATGCTGATGGAAAAGGTACACCGATTAAAAAAGTATGTAAAAAAATATCGGAGTCAACAACCCAAGAGGAACCGCAAAGCAGTTCTTCGGCAGGAGCAAGTTCTTCCTCAGTAGAAACAAGCGATTCTTCTGTTGCTTCTTCTGCTTCTGTTGAAAAAAACGAGCCAAAAGCCGGCAAATCTTTGCTTCAGGAAAGAGCGGTTGAGATTGCGGTCATTGTGGGCTTATTCTTGGTTTTTCTGCTATTTATAATAAAAATATTAAGCGGAATTAGCAAATTAAAAGAGGAGAACCGAATGCTAAACGGTAAAATAGATGAGGCCATAACAAAGAAACAAATGGAAGAAGCTCTGCGAGTGTTGTACAATAAGGAAAAACAATACCAGAGTAAAATCGAATCCTTGGAAAATCAGGTCGTTTACCTTAAAAAGAGACTTGAGCAAATTGAAGCGTTCAGAGGCAATGATATCGGTGCTTCTCTTGAAAGAGCCGAACCTCTGCCGAAAGCAAAAAGAGATATATTTTACCTCCCAAGCCCAACCGGAAACAGTTTTAATGCTTCAAAAGCCTCTCTTAATTTTGAGGAAACGGTTTCTCTATATCGTTTTGAAAAAATCCCGGGCGAGAACAAGGCCATTGTTTTTGTAGAAAACAAGCCGAGTGTTGTGCAAAGGTTTACCGGCAGCCCGGAATCTCAAGACGGCGTTTGCGAAGAAGTCAGTGGTTTCAATCAAAATGCTTCCGACATAGAAACTATTGAACCGGGCGAAGCCGTTTTGGAAGGTGAAAAATGGCGCATGGTAAAAAAGGTAAGAATCAGCTATAGTTAAATATGCTTCAGCATTTTTACCTTTCCGTTCCAAATGCCGATGGTGTTTTCATGGGCAAAAAGGCTTCAAAGAACTTTGAAGAGTATGTTTCCCTTTATGAATTTGAACTTTTTAAAAACGATGACAAAAAAGCCTTGTTTGGCTTAGCAAAGGAGCAAAATGCAATAGAGAGAATTTTGGAAAACGGTGAAAAATTTGTTAATCCTGTTTGCGAAAGTGAAAATTACCAAGATAAAAAAACTAAAAGCATAATAACAATAGAAAAGGGAATAGCCGTATTATTGCCGAGCGGCAATTGGAAGTGCAAGCAAAAGGCGAAAGTGAGATATATGTTTGCAAGCGAAACCGAAAAAGTCAAGTTTAAAAAAGAGGAACCGGCGGAAGAAGCGAAAAAACAGAACAAGGAAAAACAAGAAATACCGTCAACTATGAGATTTTGCGCCCACTGCGGGGGAAAAAATAATGGGATTGCAAATTTTTGCATAAGTTGCGGCAAGCCCATGCCTAAGATTCAGCCACCTGTTGCACTACCGCTGCCCGCAAAAAAAACTGTGAGTGTTGCGGTGCCAAAACTGCCGTTGGAACCGGTGCCAACACCAAAACCACTGTTGGAACCAACGCAAGAACAACCGTTGGAACCTAAGCCCTCGTCCGGATACTTGCGGTGGTTTGTGATATCTTTGGTGATTATTGTTTTGGCTGTATTTGGCTATATGTTTTTCAAAAGTGATGAAAAGCCTAAAAATGATAAAATTGATATTGATATGGTTTTTGTTCAGGGTGGGACATTTGTAATGGGCTGTACAAGCGAGCAGGGAAAAAAAGATTGTTATAAACATGAAAATCCTGCGCATACGGTAGTCGTGAATGATTTTCACATAGGAAAATATGAGGTCACGCAAAGGCAGTGGGAGCAGATAATGAATTCCAATCCATCGAATTTCAAGGGTGACAATTTGCCTGTTGAGAATGTAAGTTGGAATGATGTTCAGGAATTTATTTCAAAATTGAATTCCATCACAGGCAAAACATACCGCTTGCCTACGGAAGCGGAATGGGAATACGCAGCTCGCTGCGGAATAAATAGCATGTATAAGTATGCCGGAAGCAATAATATTGATGAAGTGGCTTGGTATGTAATAAATAGCGGTGGCAAGCCACAGCCGGTAGGAAGCAAAAAACCCAATGAATGGGAAATATATGATATGAACGGGAATGTATGGGAATGGGTTAGTGACTGGTTTGGAAATTATGATACAAAGGCACAGACTAATCCTATAGGGCCAGCATTAGGCCCTGGCCGTGTCCGGCGTGGCTGTGGCTGGTCCAGCGAAGCTAAGGATTGCCGTATATCCAGTCGCAATGCAGATACACCTGATCTTCGCCGCCCCGGTTTAGGCTTTCGCCTTGCTTTTTCTCCTGTAGCTCAACAAACCGGAACAGAATCCGGCGATAAACCGCAACTTATAAACAAACCGCTTGAACCTATAAATATAACAAATCCGGATATGTTTTATATTCCGGTTAAGGGTAAAAACGGCTTTTACAAGTACATTTCATTAGAAGGCGAAAACATAACAGAATCTAAATATAGAAGTGCTTCTGTATTTCAAGAAGAACGAGCTTTGGTTCAATATAATAATAAAGATAGTTCTTGGGGATATATCAATACGCAGGGGAAAGATGCAGCGTGCTGTTACACGCAGGGGCTATCTTTTAGGGAAGGCGTGGCATGGGTAGTCAAAAACGGAGAAATAGTTGCGATAAACAAAGAAGGAGACGAAGTGATACATCTCACTGATGATGCAATTTCCGTTTGGCCCTTTTACGAAAATCGAGCTTTGTTTGCCGCTGCAGGAGAACAAAGTTACGTGGACAAAAACGGTAACATAATAGGAGGAGAAAAATCCTTTGCAGATGGCAACAGATTCCAGGAAAATGCAGCAAGCGTAAAACGCGATAACAACGGCAAATCCGGTTATATAAATACAGACGGCAATCTTATTATAGATTATAGATTTGATGTTGCTAGAATATTTCAAAACCAAATGGCTGTTGTTAATATTGACAATGAATGGGTAGTTATAAATAAGCAGGGAGAATTGCTTTTTAATAGGAAATTTGAAGACCTAATTTCTGACGGCAATATATTCAGATACAAGAAAAATGGAAAATGGGGCTGGTTAAACTCTGACGGAAAAGAAATTATTCAACCGGACTACGAAGATACTCCCGGTTTTGGCGGTAAAAACATCGCTCCGGTAAAAAGCAACGGTTTATGGGGATATATAGATAAAAAGGCAAATTTTGTGATTGCTCCGCAATTCAAAGAAGCTTTACCCTTCTATAACAACAGAGCTTTTGTAAAATTTGAAAACAATAATTGGGGTACAATAGATGAAAACGGAAACATTGATTTAAAAACAGAATATAAAATTCTTTCTTCAAATTATCGGAATTTGGCAAATGAAGGCGTTCCCAAGGACCATAGGATCATGGCCGTAACTCCGAATATCGACTGCGCTAAAATAAAAACCAATGCGGAAAAAATGATTTGTTCAAGCAAAGAATTGGCCGGTTACGACAAAAAAATAGCCGAACTTTATAAAGAAGATGTTAAAGCATTTCAAGAGTTTATCAAAAAAAGAAATGCTTGTTCAACCGTTGAATGTTTAACAGAATTGCATTTAGGACAAATATATTCTTATGAGCTGTGATCACTTCATAGCTGCTAAAATTTTGTCCGAAATGCCTTTGCCGGAAATTCCCAATTCTTCTCTTAATTCTTCAATTTCCCCCTGCCCTACAAAAGCATCCGGAAGCCCTATGCGAATCAAACGGGGCGGATTCTTCATTTCTGCCAAAATTTCGGCAATAGCAGAACCAAAACCACCTGTTATGGAATTGTCTTCAACGGTTGCAACAACACTATGCTCCCTAAAAAGCTCTTTGTAGCTTTCGGTATCCAAAGGCTTTACAAAGCGAGCGTCTATTATTGTGGGTTTTATGCTTTTCTTCACTAAAATTCCTGCGACGTCAAGGCATTTGGCGAGCATAAAACCAACGCCGATTAACAAAACCTTTGAACCTTTGCTAACAGTGCGGAATTTGCCTATAGGCAATTGAAAAAACTCCGTGCGAATATCATTTGTCCATGTAACCGCCCTTGGATATCGCAAAGCTATTGGCCCGTTTTTATACTGTGTTGCCGTGTAAATCATGTTGCGCATTTCGTTTTCATCCGATGGAGCCATAATCACCATGTTGGGGATTGTACGCAAATAAGACAAATCCAATGCTCCGTGGTGCGTTGGCCCGTCCGAACCCACCAGGCCGGCTCTATCTAAAATAAAAACAACCGGCAGATTTTGCAGGGCTACATCGTGTATAATTTGATCGTAAGCTCTTTGCAAAAATGTCGAATAAATGGCGACGATAGGGGTAAAACCCTCACATGCAAGCCCTGCGGCAAATGTCACTGCGTGTTCTTCCGCTATGCCGACATCAAAAATTCTGTCTGCTGTTTCAGGGTCTTCTTTTAAGATGCCAAGTCCGCAACCATCTAACATAGCGGCGGAAATACCTACTATTTTTTTGTTTTGCTTTGCCAGAGTCAATAAAGTTTTTCCGAAAATAGATGTGAGGGTCGGGCGAGGTTTTTCTAAAATTACAGAACCATCATCTATGTGAAAAGGGTCTGAGCCGTGCCACTTTATCGGATCTATGGCGGCTGGGTCATAGCCTTTGCCTTTTTGTGTTAAAACATGAACAAGGCAAACATTGGGCAGTTCCTTTATTTCTTTGAATATTTCTATTAGTTCTTGCAAGTTATGGCCGTCAAAAGGGCCAAAATAACGTATGCTCAAATCTCTGAAAAGCTGGCCGGGATTCATTATATTTTCAAACGCCAATTTGGCATTATCTATAAGTCCTTTGAATTTGTTGCCTAAGTGCTTGGGGATAGAGCGCAAAAATCTGCTGAATTCTCCCAAAGAATGTCTGTGTTTAACGGATAGTTTGCTCAGATATTTTGAAAACGCGCCCACACTTGGACTTATGCTCATTTTATTATCGTTCAAAATTATGGTAAAATTCTTTTTTGTTTGATTTGAATTGTTCAAAGCCTCAAAAACCATGCCGCCTGTCATGGAACCATCGCCTATAATAGCCAAAACTTGATTATCTTTTTGGGCAAGGTCGCGTGCAATGGCAAAACCCAGCCCTGCGGAAGTAGACGTGCTTGCATGTCCGGCTCCAAAGTGGTCATAAACACTTTCGCTCCTTTTGGGGAAGCCGGAAATTCCGCCGCGTTGTCTCATGGTAGAAAATTTTTCATAGCGTCCGGTGAGCAGTTTATGGGCATAAGCCTGATGCCCTACATCCCAAATCAAAATGTCGTTTGGAGTATCATAGACGTAATGCAAGGCAATGGCAAGCTCAACCGCTCCCAAACTGGAAGACAAATGCCCGCCATGCTCGGAGACCTGCCGCAGAATAACGGCTCTTATCTCCTCTGCCAAGTTTTCCAATTCTTGTATGCTAGCTCCCTTTATGTCTTTGGGGGAACTTATATCTTTTAGCTCCATCTAGAGGTAATATAGTAAACGCCCGATTGCCTGTTAGGATTTCTATATTCTTGCCATGCCTCTTCACATAAACGCCGCAAACTTGGACACCATACTCCAAATTTTTGATCGGGAATTGCCTGATGTTGAAGTCCGAGCTTTCGGTTCTCGCGTTGCAGAAACCGAGCCGGGACCGGAAGCCGACTTGGACTTGGCAATTACAGTCGGGCACGTAATCTCTTTAGAACGCATGATTGCTATTGAACGTTCTATGGCAGAATCGGGATTGCCTTTTGCCGTAGATGTTTTTGACTACGCAAAATTGACGAACAAGCTGAAAAATGTCATTGAAAAAGAGCATATCGTTATAAAAGCAGCTAAAAGGGGCTAGATTCCTATGAATAATAATGATAAATTGGTAAATGGTATTTTAGGAATTTTTTTAGCCCTTGTTATTCCGATTTTGATTTACGCTGCGCCGCATTTTGGGCAAAAGGAACTCATTTCAAATCTGGATTTGAATTTACCTTTTTGGTTATACCTAACTCAATTTGTGCTCGGCTTAGGTCTTGCGATAATTCTGGCAAAAGATTTTAAGGAGTGGTTAAAACCCATAGCCCCTAACATTCGGGACCTGCTCCCTGTATGTATAGTCGCTGCTCTTGCCATTTTTGTTTGCATAGCGTGGATTGCCCCGAGGCATAGGGTTCAAAGCGATGAAAGCATTTTTCTTTCCACAGCTCAAAATATGTATGCAAACCAAATAGCAGGCTCCTGCGATGAGGGGGAATTTGCTGAAAACGGGTATTTGCACTGCCAAAAAAGTGTGCATAATTTCAAAACCAAGGGCGAACCATTTTTATATGTGCTAGGCATACCTATTTTGGGGCATGATTTGAGATGGATTTTTCCATTGCACATATTTTTGCTTTTGGCAACAATCTTTTTGCTATACTTTGGGGTTCGTGCATGGACAGCCAATAATTATCTGGCGTTCTTAACAGCGGCCATTTTTGCCGCACAACCGACAACGCTTTTTCAATTTCGCTCTGCCTCGGTTGAACCTCTTTACACATTCCTATTTGCTCTAAGCATTTTTTTATGGAAATGGGCATGGGACAAAAACACCGTAAAACACTGGGTTTTGCTAGCTCTAGTGTTGGCATTTTTTGCGCAAACAAGGCAAGAGACCATATTCTGCTTAGGCGCATTCGTAATACCATCTCTTTTCAGAATGTATAACTCTCAACTCTCAACTCTCAACTCTCAACTCCAAAATCCCAACTCTCAACTAAAAAAAATCCTCTATTCCCCATTCCCAACGTTCCTATTCGTAATTTCCTTTTTCTGCATCCCTGTGCTTTTAACCATAAGTTACTATCAAGGTTATAATTTCCAAGGCGGCGAATTTAACGCACACGGGCATTTTTTCGGAAACCTGAAACAGGCATTGAACATAAGCATCAATACTCCGTCTGAAAACGGTTTATTAAAAAATCCATTCTTGAGTTCGTTTAGTATTTTAACCATATGCGGAATTATTCTGCTGATAATTTTTGCAATATTAGAATCCGAAAATAAAAAAACAAAAATATCCAAATCAAAAAACTCTCAACTCTCAACTCTCAACTCCCAACTCCCCACTGTCCAAATTCTAATCTTCTTCCTCCTATACTTCCCGCAAATATTTATGGTTTTGGAAAACGTTTCGGGAGATTTAACCATTGAGATAAACCAGAGATATACCCTTATCGCATTCCCTGCCATGGCCTTTTTCTGTGCATTTGCCATAGACAAAGCGAGCTTGCTTTTGCCCAAGGACAGCCGTCTGTTTCTCGTGTTTATAAGTGCAGCCGTTTTGTGGGGAAACACTTTGAGATATAAGGAAAGTTTTGAAAAAAACATAATGTATAATCGCAATCACTTAACAACGGAAGAGGCGGAGATTCTAAAATGGCTGGGAAAAGAGCCGGAAAAAAAGCGCCTGTTTGTGTATGCTAGGCCTTGGCATTTTATAGGTTACGGAATGAATGCTATTCATTACAATTCCTTAACCCCGCAAAAATTGAGCGAGCTTTTGCAAAAATACAAAGGTGAGGTTTATTATGTAAGGGGCCTAGATTGCTGGGACAGCCAAACTTATCATAAGAAAGCCGTTGAACACCGCATAGCCACAGTATGCGACAGATTTGAGCAAATTTTCCCAATGGATCCGCTTTTTACCACGATTATAACAAACAATTACCGGCTTATCATCGCAAAGCTAAAAGAGAGCGGTTCCGGTACGCAACTCTTTGCTCCGCAAGAGGCGGATGTTGAACTGCCGGAAAATGCGGAGTGGCTTGGGCTTCCTTCCGAGCATAGCCAAGACTGGGGTAATTTGCAAATCGATAAATCCGTTACGGGCAAACCTCTGACCATTGCGAAAAAACGTTACAAAAAAGGAATCGGTACTCATGCAAACGGAAAACTCGGTTACAATCTTGGCGGTAAATACCGAAGATTAACCGCAGTTATAGGCATAGATGAAGACGAATTTTGCAGCAACGGAATTCAGGTGAAAATCCTCGGCGATGGCAACTTGCTAACCGATACGGGAAAGCTTGGGCAAGGCCAAGAATATTTGCTGGATATTCCTTTGAACGGCGTTGAACGATTAGTTTTTGAAATGGACGGGCTTGGAGAAATTAATTGCGATCACGTGGATATAGCGGTGCCGGTGGCGTACAATCATTTTAAACCTTGACAACTCAAGATTTTTTTTCTATATTTACTACGTGTTCATAAAAGGAGGCTATCATGGCACTGAAAAAAGAAACGAAACCTAAATCTACTGCAAAAGCGGTAAAAGCGGTAAAGACAGTCAAAGAAGTTGCTTCAAAGACTAAACAAACCGCTCCGAAAGGTAAAGCTTCTGAAGTTGAGTTTAAGGTGTTCGCTCCATCTTCTGATTCCGTTGCTGTTGCAGGCGATTTCAATGGTTGGAAACCTTTTGCTCTCAAAAAAGACAAAAGCGGAAATTGGAACGGAAAAATTAAATTAAACGGAGGTATTTATCAATACAAGCTCGTTTTTAACGGACAGTATTGGGAAACCGACAATTCAAATCCAGAACGTGTTTCCGATGGACACGGCGGGGAAAACAGTATAAAAAGAGTTTAAACTCCGGTTTTAATCTGCTGTGCAAGAATACAATGTTTCTTTTGGTGAGAAAGAGATTGCCTTAGCGGTGGAGCGTTTTGGCTCCCCTCTTTGGCTTTACGATTTAAACGTCATAGAGAAACGCATTTGGGATATGCGCTCTTTTGGTGTTGTTCGCTATGCTCAAAAAGCCGCTCCGAATATAAACTTACTCTCTAAAATGAGAGAATTAGGCATTGACATAGATGCCGTTAGCGCAGGGGAAATAGTTCGGGCTTTGCGTGCCGGTTTTGCGCCGGATCAAATAAGATACACTGCGGATATCTTTGATAGTGCTGCTCTTGATTTGATAAAAGAATTTTCAATTCCGGTGAATATAGGCAGCCCGGATATGCTTATTCAGTTGCAAGAAGCCGGCATAAAAGTTCCCTTGGCCGTGCGCATAAATCCGGGTTTTGGGCATGGGCATTCTAACAAAGTCAACACCGGCGGAGAGTTCTCTAAGCACGGTGTTTGGCATGGCGAATTGGAAAATGTCGTAAAAAAGGCAGCGGAACTGGGTTTTGATATTGAATGCCTGCATATGCACATAGGTTCCGGTTCGGATTATATTCATCTGTCACAGGTTGTTTCGGCAATGGAACATACGGTGGGTAGCTTAGCCGCTCTTGTTCCAAAGCTAAAAATCATAAGCGTTGGCGGTGGCTTGCCCGTATCTTATAAAAGAGATGAAGTTTGGCATATAGATTTGGAAAAATATTATAATATTTGGGATGCTGCCCGCAAAAGACTCAGTAACTGTGTGGGGTATTACCTGCAATTGGAAGCTGAACCCGGCCGCTACTTATTAGCCGAGAGTTGTGTATTGGCAACGGAAATTCGCGCTGTTAAAAAAATGGGGAAAAATCTGTTTTATTTGATTGATGCCGGTTTTACGGATTTAATGCGCCCGGCTTTTTACGGAGCCTACCATCACATCTCTGTTATTCATAAAAATGGGGGAACTTCCGGCGAAGAAGCGGATGCGATTGTTGCAGGCCCGCTTTGCGAAAGCGGCGATGTTTTTACCCAAGAAGAAAGCGGCATTGTTGTTAGCCGCAAATTACCGCTTGCACAAGTTGGGGATTTGCTGGTAATTCACGATACCGGAGCTTATGGTGCCGCAATGAGCAGCAATTACAACTCACGCCTGCTTGCGCCGGAAATTCTGTGGGAAAAAGGGAAATTCACCCAAATAAGAAGGCGGCAAACTTTTGAGCAGATGTTAAGCAATGAGATTGACGATGAATAAGCTGTTCATCTCCCTGCTTTTAATTTTTTCCTTTTCATATTCCCAAACCGATGAACAAGATTCCACAGAATATAAAATAAAACCGGTGCGGCTTGCTATTATAGGCGGCTCTATCGCAACGAGTTACACTGCAATTTACCTCATTTACCTAAAAGAGGGATGGTGGGCAGAAGCTACGCCTTTTAGCTTTAAAAACGATTCAAAATACGCTTCAAATCTAGATAAATTCGGGCATTTTTATACCGGTGTTATTTTCGGCGAATTGTTCACGATGAGCTATGACTGGGTTGGAATGAGCCCATTTGCTTCTACGCTTTGGGCGGGCATAACGCTTGGTTTTACGCAAGTTTTGATAGAATTCAAGGATGGTTTTTCCCCCTACGGTTATAGCGTGTGGGATGCGGTAGCCGGAACGCTCGGCGGTTTTTACGCTATGGGCAAAAGATTTGTTCCCGCAATGCAATATATAGACTACAAATTTGCGTATTGGCGCAACAACAGAGATTATTGGAAGGTAGGTGGAGAAGACAAAGGGGGAAGTTTAACCGGCGGCAATGGAGTTTGGGTGGACGACTACTACGGCGGAAATCAAACGCACTGGCTTTCGTTCAAAGTGAGCAAAATGCTGCCGGCGGGAGCGAGGGATTATTATCCCGAATGGTTAGCTTTTGCCTTTGGCTGGGGAATAGATGCCAAGCGTTTTGACCCGAAATACGAGAGAAGCCGTTATGAATTCTATTTTTCCCCCGATTACGATTTGGAAGCCATCTTTCGGCCTCAAAAAACCTGGAGCAAAAATCTGGTTACCGTCTTTAATCATGTGAAATTTCCTGCGCCGGCGGTTCGCATATACCCAAAAGCTAAATTTTTCCCCTTGCATCCGTGGTACGGGTTTAGCGTTCCATTCTAAATTACTATAGTAAACGCTGATTTATTCGCTTGGGGAGTGGCTAGTAGGGAGTGGGGAGTGGAAAAAACATGAATTTAAGCGTTTTTCTACTCCCTACTCCCCATTCCCTACTCCCTAAACCAGTTAATCAGCGTTTTCTATATTCCAACCTGTATGAATCGTTATGACTTGGTTTTGCTGGGGTTTATATTAGAGGAAAATTCCAGCGGTTACGATATTATCTCTAAAATTAAAGAGCGAGGCTTGGAACGGTGGGCTATGATAAGTCCTTCCACTGTTTATAACCGCCTGAATTACCTCGAAAATCATCGTTGCATAGAGGGGCAAACGATTCAAAAATCAAAGTATCCTCCGTCTAAGGTCTATAGCATAACGGACAAGGGCAGGGAAGCCTTGAACAGAGAGGTTATAAGGCATTTAACGGGCTTTAACGATGACCCTAGAACGCTGGGTTACGCGTTTTTGTTCGGTTTGGAGAACAAGCGCAATTTGGTGAGGGTTTTGGAAGAACACGATATAAAACTCAGGGAAGAAGTTGCCCGGCTTGATAAAATGATAGATGATGAGCCAAAGCCAACGCTCTATCCCGACGGCCCCTTTTTGAACTGCATGAGCCGCGACCATATTTTGGTTGAGCTAAAATATTTGCGAGCCGCATTGCAAATTCTGCAAGATCCGCAAAAATCGGCTATGTTAAACGGCTACTTTTACATAAACTTCGGCAGCCGCGACTGGCAGCAAAAAGAATAATCACCGGCACGAAGCATCCTGTTTGGGGCTAAATCCCAGGCACCAGGAATTTCCATCGGTACGGTTTTTGAAGTTTGACAGTGGAAGTTGCATGGGTGTTCCCTGTTTTAAAGGAAATGGGCTTGAATAGTTCAAGGAGTCTATAACAAAACTGCCGCAATAAAACCCAAGACCAAGATTTTGCCCGCTATTGTTAAGATTGAAACTTTGATAATGAAAATCTGCGTTTTCAACGCTATCGCGTCCCAAAATAAGGTATTCCATAGGCGGCAAAATTAAACTTTCCGGTGTATCTGACATGCTGGACATAAGAACCCTATTGCTTGTTGAAGTATCGCTTCTGCTCCGTGCTATGCGACAAGATGAAAGTTCCAATATATCCAAAGTCGCATTGTAAATTTCCATATATTCAAAAGGCTCGCCCTTGGTTTTAGGATATGCGAAAATTTCCGTAAAAAACAAATCTCCGTAATTTTGAGGCGATCTGGAAGTGGCTGTGGGAAGCATGGCCAAAATCTGCATGGATTCGCCGGAACTCGCTTCTATTTCTAAAATAGCAGAGCTTCTGGTTGATTGCAACTGCATGGTTTTGGTTTGCGAAAATGAGGAAAGCATTATACTATCTTCCCCAAAGAACAGTATATAGCCGGTACTATCCATAAGTTTCAGATATAGACTAAGAGTTTGTTTCAAAGGCAGGGCACCCGTGTTAAAAATCCCCTTGCCGTTTTCAATTTGCATTTGGAATTCCAGAGAATCCAAAAGCAATATCCCGGAATGGATATTTTCGCTATTTGCCAGCCCCAGCGGGATTTCAATCCTTAAAAAACCGGAAAGGGCTGCTAAGGACATTGGAATTGTGGCGGTTTGATTTGCGATTATGTCTGCGACAGCCTCGCCTCTTAAAACCTCTTTTCCGCTATCTGCATATACTTTTACCTCAAATTTTCTGTTTTCCCCAAGCGGAATGCCCTCTATTTTTATATCATCGTTGACGAAATTTGCAGATATATGCAAACTTTTCATATCCTCCGCAGACACATGAACGGAAACGCTGTCAAAAAGCGGGACTTGGAGCTTCCCAAGAACCAACTTAACGGTTCCATCGCTCTGTTCCTCATTCCCGCCGGAGCTGCTACTGCAAGCCGCAACGAACAACGCAATTACCATGGCCCACAAACCGCAAGCCGTGAACAGCAAAACACAAAAATGTTTTCGCATAAAAACCTCCTATTTTTCTAAATACTTAGACGGATTTCAGAGGAAAAAAAATATGACTTTCTGCATTTTGCAAACAACTGTTGACATTTTTCTGCATTTTTTCTATTTTGACCCCAATGACCCGCCAATCAATCCTGATAAAAAACGTCCGTCCCTTTGCCAATGGCTCTTGGCAAAAAGAACAAAACATATATTTGGAAAGTGAAAACGCCGCTGAAATAGACGGTAACGGGTTACTTGCGCTCCCGGCTCTTTTTGCCATCGGCGTAGATTTTCAAGAACCGGCGAAAGATGATGTTTATTCCTTTGCAGACGGGTTTGAAGCCATGCGCAGAGGCGGATTTTACGGTTGCCTTTATGAAAGCAAAGCGAATCCCATAGACGATTTGCACCAGCTCACATCTTTCAAGCTGATTTGCGAAAAGTCAAATTTGGATATTTCCCTACTGGCCTCCTTTAGCAAGGCAAACGAGCATAAAAGCATAAGCGAAATGCTGGAACTCGCAAACGGCGGAGCTGCCGGCTTTGGAGATAGCGGAGTTTTCCCCGAAAATTTGCGGTTTTTAAGGATGGTTTTTGAATACGGCAAAGCAACAGGCAAAACATTTTATTTTCATTCCTTGGAACCATATCTGTGCAGCGCGGGTGTTGTAAATGAAGGATTTTATTCGGATACAATGGGCTTTAAAGGCATTCCGGAGCAAGCGGAAACCATAGCCGTTTACAGAATTTTGGAATTTTCGGAATGGTTCGGCGTTCCCGTGCATTTGAGGGAAATTTCCTGCAAAAAAAGCCTTGACCTGATTTCAAAGGCTAGGGAGCGAGGCGTCAAAGTTTCTTGCGATGTTGGGATTTATCATCTTTTATTTGATGATTCTTCGCTTTTGAATTTATCTTCGGAATACCGTTTTAACTCCCCGCTCAGAACAGCAAAAGATAAGGATGCCTTGTGGAGCGGTCTTTTAGACGGCACGGTGCAGTCAATCAGTTGCAACCATTTCCCTGTTCGCAAGCAAGACAAGCAAACAACCTTTGAAGACGCTTGTCCCGGCTCGGTGTCTTTGGAAATTGCGCTTTCCGCATTGTGGCAAATAACGGCGGAAAAAACTTCGGGGCATCCGGAGCGATTGCTGAAGTGGCTGGGAGCTGGAAATTTGAATCCGGAAAAACCGGCAAACTTGATTCTCTTTGACCCAAATTTAGAATGGAAAGTAGAGGAAAGCGCTTTTGCCGGCTCGGTGTGCAATTCGCCGCTACTGGGAAAAACGCTAAAGGGTAAGATAGTGGGAACTTATTTGGGGAATATTGTCAGAACCCCGATACCCCCGATTTTTAGGATTTAGGGGATTTTAACATTTCCTGACTTCGACAATGCGTCACCCGGATTGGATTTTTTCCCAGAAATTTTTGTCAAACAGCATTTCTATAGACTTATGCCTTTGCGTCACCAGCATGGTTTTGCTAATAGTTTTTCCTGAAGCGGGCAATTTGATTTTCAATGTTGTTATTGTTTTGGCTATCCCAACAGAATAGAGGTGGAAAATCCGGGCGGTTTGTATGGCAGGCTCACTATCAAGCCACTTTGGAATCTCGTCTATTTCTTATTTGGTCAAGAATTATTTGATACCGCTTGCGGATAAAGGTTTGTTGAAACTCACATTGCCCAACACACCCAAAAGCAAAAAGCAGAAATATTATAGTTAGGCTTCCCGGCAACCAAACCCAAGAAGCTAGAAATTCATAAGAGGTTGATATTATATCCACTTTATGTGTTTTTTCATAATATTCTATGATTTCCTCAGTTAAGTTGGGGCATTTTCTCCATAAATATCATTTCTAAATTTTTAGCTATCTTTTCTCTCTTATACTCCTTATATCCAATCTTTTTATATAACTGTATATTCCTCTCGCTTTTGCTGCTTGTAAATAGTTCAAATGTTTTGTTTTCATAAAATGTTTCTATGGCTTGCAGTAATTTTGTCCCCAATCCTTTGTTTTGATAATCAGGATGCACCATTAGCTTCCCTACATATACACGTCCATTTGCTTCATAAGCACGTACGGAACCAATAATTTCATCCTTATCATCCACCAATTTCAAAATTATATTTTTATCAAATTCATTTTCCAATTCCTTTAAGGTTTGCGTAAGAGGTTGTATGGAATA
>LIUH01000109.1:0-895 GCA_001462225.1 Fibrobacteria bacterium GUT31
ACCATCGCCAGTGCTTAACCAAGTGTACGAACTACGTTTCCCGAGAGTAAGATCCATGATTCAACTCTCCGCGCAGTGTCGAACAAGATCCATGATACGTTCTATACACTGCGACTACCCGGGATACAACAGAAAACTCAATTGGTGTCAGATCGGGGGTTAAGACGGAAGAGCGTGGAGCTACAAGACGACGAGCAAAGGAGCCAGCATCGCCCGAGGAACAACCAGGACCGGCGAAAGGAGCCAGCACGGGACGCTAGCAGAGGAGGAACCGGTACCCATACGGAAATCACCGCACGTTCCAGACCCAAGGAAAAACCAGCAACAGGAACGAGCCGAAGGTGTTCGAGAGACGACCCCGGTACATCACAACGGTTAGGGTAAGTCCTTACTCAATTTACCCCTGAACCATGGACCCGCCCAGTTCGAGCTCCCGAAGCGCAATAAGCAGTAGTGTGTCCCAAATGAACAGAGATTTCATCAGTGTAGGGGAAGCCTTAAAGATAATTCCGCCATTTAAAGGGGATAAACGGGATATCTTAGCATTTATTGGTAATGTAGACACTGCGTTTACTGTAATTAACCCAGAACAGGAAGCTATTCTGTACAAATTCGTATTGACCCGCATCAGTGGCGAACCACGAACAGCAATTAGTCACAGAAACCTCGATAATTGGGCAGAACTTAAGGAATTTTTACGGAATTCGTATATAGAAAAAAGAACCCTAGATTATCATGCTAGTCAGCTGTTTAAAGCCAAACAAGGGAAGGACGAACGAGTGACAGACTGGATCCAGAAAATCCAGACACTAGGATCACAATTTCGTGAAGCAGCATTACTCAATTGTAGTGAGAGTGCGAGAGAAGGAATATTGGATTTATCAGATAGGTTACG
>LIUH01000109.1:1189-5488 GCA_001462225.1 Fibrobacteria bacterium GUT31
GCGCAGAAATGTAGTAACTGCGGGAAATCAGGCCACCCTAGCAGCAGGTGCTACTTCCGAGACAAGAGGGAGGCACGAGTAAACCCGATTACGGTCGGCGATTCTAGGGACATAAGCCAAATAATTTGTTTCCGGTGTGGAGAAAAAGGGCATTTGGCCCGAAATTGTAGAAAAACACCGCGGAAAAGAGAGAATAATGATAATTTTAAGACGTCGGGAAACGAGGCAAGACGGAAGGAGAGCAGCCGCCCGACCGTCGCCTCTACTCAGTAGGCTGCATAGATAACGAACGGTACGATTATGTTACCTTAGAAATGGACGTAGGTAAAGGAAATAAGCTGCATTTTCTAGTAGACAGCGGGGCAGACATCAGTCTGATAAAGAGCGAAAAGCTGTTAGGAACGGCTACGTTCGAACCGAGGGACCGGGTGCGAGTCAAAAGTGTAAATGGATCCATCATTGAGACCCATGGAAGGATAGAGACACAGATACTAGAAGCTGAAGTGAATATACCTTACAGCTTTCAACTCGTGAGTCAACAGGTAGACTTAAAAGGGGATGGCATATTAGGGCGTGACTTTTTGAAAGCTATGCAAGCCCGCATTTGTTACGAAAACAAAGTATTGACATTCCAACATGAAGGAACCGTCATAAACAAAGGATTAGGATCTTTGCCTGAATCAAAAAGGGGAGTACCTGAAGAGAATAGAGTAAAGAAAGTAAGCCTTCCAGCTAGGACGGAAATGATAGTACAGTTGCCGATAAGAGCAGGATCAAAGATGAAAGAAGGTTTAGTGGAGAAAGCAGAGTTAGCCTCAGGCGTTTATCTAGCCGAGAGTTTGGTCAAAGTAAACAGTGGTCAGGTTATCACCAGTATTCTCAACACAAGGGATGAAGACGTAGAAATATCCATTACGGAATTAGAATTGACAGAACCAGATAATAGTAATGTGAATGAAGTCTTGACAGTAGGGCTAACAGAAAGTGGCACAACCAAGGGTAATACCAGTCTCAGCAGGGGCGAGCAGGTAGTATCCAAGTTGAGAACTGACCACCTTAATAAGGAAGAAAAAAAGGCACTCCAAGAAATATGTTTCGAGTATCAAGATGTGTTCTACTTGCCAGGGGATAAGTTGAGTTCCACCAATGCAGTCAGGCACGCCATACATTTAGAGCCAGGGACCACCCCTATAAACACACGGCCCTACCGGCTGCCAGAGAGCCAAAAGAACGAGATAGACCGACAGGTAGAGCAATTACTGGGAGAAGACATTATTGTGAAAAGTAATTCCCCATGGAATAGCCCACTCCTGGTAGTACCAAAGAAAGTAGGTCCCGATGGAAAGCAAAAATGGCGAATGGTAGTGGATTTTCGGAAAGTAAACGAGAAGACGATTGGGGACGCCCACCCGCTACCGGACATTACCGAAATCTTAGACCAACTGGGTCAATCAAAATATTTTACTTGCCTAGACATGGTAATGGGTTATCATCAGATTGAGCTAGAACCCGGGGATGGACCGAAGACCGCGTTTAGTACAAAACAGGGCCACTGGGAATACAAAAGACTACCCTTTGGGTTGAAGACGGCCCCAGCCACTTTTCAAAAGATGATGAATTCAGTGTTAAGTGGATTAACCGGCACTCGCTGTTTCGTGTACCTAGATGACATTGTCATATATGCCAAGTCTTTAGCTGATCACAATGGAAAATTAAGGGAGATACTAGGTAGATTACGCACCCACCAACTTAAATTACAACCTGACAAATGCGAGTTTTTGCGCACTGAAGTGAATTATTTAGGGCATCAGATAACTGAGTCGGGAGTAAGACCGGACCCTCAGAAGGTAGCGGTCATAGAGCAATTTCCCACCCCCACTAACGTCAAAAGTTTGAAAACCTTTTGCGGGATGATTAGTTACTACCGACGATTCATCCCAAATTGTAGCAAGATTGCATCACCTCTGTACAAGCTTTTGAAAAAGGATGTTCGATATGAGTGGAATGAACCCCAGGAGAACGCTTTTCAACATCTAAAGACTAAGTTAACTAGCCACCCAATTTTGCAGTATCCCGATTTTTCAAAAGAATTTATTTTAACCACGGACGCCAGTAACTGTGGATTAGGCGCCGTGTTATCACAGGGACCCATTGGCAAAGATTTACCCATCGCGTACGCCAGCCGAAGTTTAAATAAGAGTGAGGTTCACTACACTGTCAGTGAGAAGGAACTCCTCTCGATAGTGTGGGCCACCAAATATTTCAGACCGTACCTGTATGGACGTCGTTTTAAAATAGTCAGTGACCACAAACCACTAATTTGGGTCATGAATGTAAAGGATCCGGGTTCGCGCCTTATGAGGTGGAGGATCCAGCTAGCCGAGTACGATTACGAAATAGTGCATAAGCGCGGCGCGCAAAACACGAACGCCGACGCTTTAAGCAGAATAGGCAGCGTAACCAAGGTTGAAGGTCAATTAGACATATCTGACGAGAATGAAAAGAGGGAAATCCTATATGAGTTTCATGACTCTCCAGTAGGCGGTCACAGGGGGATGAACAAGACATATCGTGCCATAAGAGCACAGTACTACTGGCCAAACATGAAAAGGGAAATAGAGGCATATGTGAAACACTGCAAAAGCTGTCAAGTAAATAAAGTTCTAGCCCCGAGACGTAAAATACCGATGGAAATAACTACCACAGCTGAACACCCTTTCGAAAAATGCTATATGGATGTCGTGGGCCCATTGCCTATCACACAAGGGAACAATAGATATATTCTGACGTTTCAGGATGACCTTAGTAAATATGTAGTGGCAATACCTATTCCCCAACAAGACGCAGAAACGATTGCTAAGGCCTTTGTAGAGAGGATAGTATTAATATACGGCGCACCACGAATCCTACAGACTGATCAAGGCGCTAATTTTGTTAGCGAGGTTTTTAGGACAACTTGCAAGATCCTCAGGATAAAGAAAATTCAGTCGACCGCGTTTCATCCGGAGTCCCAGGGCGGAATTGAACGTAGTCACCGCGTTTTAGCGGAGTACCTTAGACACTATGTAGACGAGGATCAGATGAACTGGGACCATTGGGTTAGTTTTGCGACTTACTCATATAACACCACAAAGCACTCTGCCACGGGATTCACCCCGTTCGAGTTGTTGTTCGGACGCTTATCCACCGTGCCCTCTGCAATTAATGGACCTCCTGAACCACAGTATAATTACGACAACTATGTTTCCGAGTTGAAGAGCCGCCTGCAGACGGTGCATTACCAAGCCCGTCAGAACCTGTTAGCAAGCAAGGACAAAAGTAAGGAATACTATGATCAGGCGACAGGAGAAACAAAACTGAAAGTTGGGGATAAAGTGTTATTGTATGACGAAACGGTCCGCCGTGGTAGATCTAGCAAACTGAGCGCGAAGTGGATTGGCCCGTACATTCTAACCGAGTTAGAGAAAGCGAATGCAATAATAACCAGGGGACGCAAGTCAATTAAAGTACACCTTAACAGATTGAAAGCTTTTTATTAAGAAGATAGTAAGCCCAGCACACCTGTTTGTTACAGATGAAATTTGAATTCGCCGCGCTAATCGTTTGGACGATGCTTACACTAGCAGCGGGAGAAAATGGGTACGAATTGAGTATTTACCAAGAAACACCTGGTGTCTATTTCGAAGATCTAGGACATGTCACTCTGTCGACCACCACATGGACAATATTGGTATATGTTCCCGTACAAATAACAGGTAGCGAGACCATTAGTCTCGAACAATATGCCCACTATATAGACGGAATATGCGCTAAATTAGCTGTTAAGCGCTGGACTGCATGTAGTTATTTCAGTGAACTTATGACTAGTAAACTCCAACAGATAAGGATCACCCAGAAACTACTCTTTGACATTGTGCAAGAGAGAGAGAGCGATGAGAGACATCGAAGAGGGTTATTTAATTTCATAGGTAAAGTCAGTAAGGCACTATTCGGAACCATGGACGACGACGATGCTCAATTCTACCATGACCATATAGAGCAACTAGAACAGGGATCTACCACCCTAACGCAGCTGTTAAAAAAACAACTCATTGTAGTTAAATCAACTTTAGGTACTGTCAACGCGACTTTAACTGACGTTGAGTACAACGAACACAAAATGAGAGAGGGACTAGTCGCGCTGCAGTCACATGTAGCCACCTTTGGCACGCAGGTAGAAAATGCTACACACCTTCTGTCACTGAAAATTACCCTAGAAGACCACATAGTGAGAGCTTTAGACGCGGCAGACGCTGTGTT
>LIUH01000109.1:5792-6927 GCA_001462225.1 Fibrobacteria bacterium GUT31
GTCCGTGTGTATGTGCGTAAACAACGCATTGGGTACGTAATATCCGTACCACTGGTGCACAAAAGAACCTTCAATGTTTTAAAAGTGATTCCGATACCTGTGAGGGTAAACCTAGACAAATTTGTGTACATAGAAGTAGGTGAATCTATATTGTGCATGGACCAAGCCAAACAATACTACTTTGGTATGACCGAAGGTCAACTCGCCGAGTGTAAGACAATAAAACCCAGGCAGTATGTATGTAAACACCAGCGCATCCTGCTATCAACAGCTGTAATCGAATCCTGTGCAGTAATGATGTTACAACGGAAGGACACAATCCCTCCGATCTGCGATACTAGGGTAGTGAGATTTTCCCAAACAGTATGGATTCAATTGGGAAATAATACCTGGATATACTTTGCACCTCATTCCGACACCCTCACCATAGTGTGTCCGAATGGCAAGCCCATAGATATTACTGTGAGAGGAACAGGTAAACTGTATGTACATCCCGGATGTAAAGGGTACAGCACTACGGCTATACTTTATGGGAGTGTCACGATTAGCAATTCCAGCACCATCGAAAAGGGAGACTTTTTATCTCAAGTCACCACTCAATATGAATGTTGTGACGAGGCAGGTATGCGGATTAATCTCAGTCAGTTAACTCTAGACCTACCGTATACCAGGAAGATTGCTCATTTAGATGATTTGAAATACGCCAGTAGAAGGGTCTCAGATATACTTGAGGAAATAAAGGAGCAGGACTGGAAAAACTCCCATATTGGATACCGTAATACTCATTCTGTTTTGTTAACATTTGTAATTAGTATTGTTTCCATATATTTCCTATACAAACTGTACACCTGGAAACGCCCCGGTATAGTTATCTGGCCTTGTAAGAGGGGGGCGCGTCCTGAACAAACAGTGACCTCTCAGACAGTGAAGACAAACGCAGAAGGGAATAACACCGATACACCCATTAAGGACAGTAATGACCGTTTGAATGTGACCGATACCAGATCTCATTCCCCGACGAGGACCTCACGACCTCAGACTTCTAAGTCCCATTTCTAACGTATAAACTTCAGTCATTTGAGGTGTAAAATGACACTTCCCTAAGGGGGGAGGTGTTATATATTGTTATATATAT
>LIUH01000110.1:0-633 GCA_001462225.1 Fibrobacteria bacterium GUT31
TTCCTGCCAACGAAGAAATAGGAAAATCTTTGCGAAAAGAAACAAGGATATACCCGGAAATTGCAATCAGAGAATTAGTTGCAAATGCGCTGATACATCAAGACTTGAATGAAAAAGGATTTCCAACGATTGAAATTTTTACTGACAGGATAGAAATCTCTAATTCCGGCATTCCGCTGGTGACCCCAGAACGTTTTATAGACGCTTATGTTTCCCGAAATGAAAAGCTAGCCGACTTGATGCGAAGAATTGGATTTTGCGAGGAGAAAGGCAGTGGATCAGTTGCCTCCAATTGATATAATTATTGCGGAAAACCGCACAAAGGTAGTTTTGTATAGTTATAAAATATTGAATAATCTGGATAAGAAGGAAAAAATAAGAGCTTGCTATCAACACGCTTGCTTAAAATATGTTTCAAATGAAAAGATGACAAATTTCTCGTTAAGAGAACGCTTCAAAATCAAAGATTCTTTAACAAGTGGTGTAATCAAAGAGGATGATTCTACTAGCAAATCCAAAAAATACGCAAGTTATCTGCCTTTTTGGGCATAAATCATTATTGCCTAAAACAAGATTTTCATTTTTCAAAATACAAATAATTATTGTCAATTAAAAACCTCAACGTCGCCTTCG
>LIUH01000110.1:821-5544 GCA_001462225.1 Fibrobacteria bacterium GUT31
CCTCACACGTTTCGCACTCACCACGCATCCGTTTTTCTCCAGCCTTGGTATCTCCACCACCTCTAAACCATATTCAGGCAATACTTTTTTCATTTCCTCGTTGTAATACTTTGTAACGGTGTCAAATGGCTCTTGGCCTACGAACCTTGTTTTTATGTTAAATTCTGGGGCTATTGCTGCTGCGAATATGAGATTGTCCAAACTTGCGTCCGGTTCGACGGCTTGTTCTTCGGAAGTGTTGCTTTTTTCAAAATAGGCTCCAAAAGTTAAAGATGAAGCATAGAATTTTCCAGATGGCACAACAGTGACATTTTTTAAATCGGCTGTATTTTCTTTGACAAGTTTGTATCTATCGGCAAAGGAGAATTCGGATTTGTCTTCTTCCACTACGAATATGTAGAGATGTTCTGCTTTGTTTGCGGCATATTCTATCAAGTATCTGTGTCCTAGGGTGAAGGGGTTGCAGTTCATTACTATGGCACCGCAGTTTTCGTAATCCGTGAAAACATTCCTAGATAATATAAGATAGGCTAAATGTCTTTAAGCACTCTTGGGTTGGCCTTGAATCCATGCAAAACAAGCTCACATCCACAAAGCTTCCTTTTGCCAATCATCTAGTTTACTTCTAAAAGTTTTAGCTTATATAAGATTTCTCTATGTAATAGATGATTTGCGACAACCATAAAACATCAACCATATCTGATGGATCGTCGGGCGATATAATTCTCTTATTAATTTTTTTCATATTTGGTTTTTCCAGTTTAGCTTTAAGGGAATTAAGCAAAATAATAAACCAGTCATACTCTTTTTTGTTCATCTGAAAAACTTCATCCATTCTAGCGCTTTTTGAAATTAAGGTCTTCATGATTTTCACACAAAAAAGTTCATTCGCCAAGAATAGACTTTCCTTAACATCATCTTTCGTTTCGGGAATGCCAGGACGAAAAGGTTCTGTTTTCAAAATAGACAAAATACATATAGCGATTTTTTCATGCGTATCAAAATGTACTTCTTTCGTATTTTTTTTGTTAGCAGCCTCATCGAAAAAATCCCATGAAATTCCGAATATTTTCAAAGCTTCTATGAGTTTTTGTTCAGTAATCGGACCACCACCAAATTTTTTGATTAAGGTTTCTTCAAAGCTTTCCGCAAGGTCATTTATAGTGCGCAACCAATATTCTTTTGATGTGTAATCTGGGGTATCAGACATTAACTTAGTACCTCTGGAAAGCGGTTTTGTTGATTTGCGAGTACAGAAGCTTGCGGTGTTGGGTTTGGGCTTATATAAGATTTCTCTATATAATAAATGATTTGCGACAACGATAAAACTTCAACCATATCTGATGGATTATCAGGTGAAATAATGTGCCTATTTGATTCTTTTAATTTAAGGTTAAGATTTTTAAGCAAAATAATAAACCAGTCTTTATCGCTTTTGCTTATCTGAAAAATTTCATCTCTTCCTGCTTTTGCGGAAATTAAAGCTAACGTAATAGCCAAACAAAAATCCTCATTAGCCAAGAATAAATGTTCTTTGCCATCATCTTTCGTTTCGGAAATACCAGCACAAAATGGTTCTGTTTTCAAAAAAGACAAAATATATATGGCGATTATTTTATGAATATCAATACGCTCCGCCTTCGCCTTTTTCCTGTAAACATATTCTTTGAAACGCCACCAACCGGTTTCGTATATTTTCAAAGCTTCTTCGAATTTTTGTTCATCAAGCTGACCACCTTCATAATTCTTGATTAAGGTTTGTTCAAAGCCGTGCGCTATGTTTCTTAGAGTAGGCCACCAATACTCTCTTGATGTACATTTCGGGATATCAGACATTAGCTCAGTATCCCTGGAAAACGGTTATTTATCATATGGTCAGCAATCTTTTTAAAAAACGGCGTTACCTTTTCAACCGTATTAACCGCTTCGTTTACGGGCATGAGCCTTAAGCGACCATTTTCAATTCTTTTGCTGAAACCTGCATTTTTTGAAGCCATACTTTCTCCTAAATTGTTAGGCCTAAAATATAGTAATTAAACATAAACCCAACTTCCTCCGATGGAAGGTCGGACGATATAATCTGAATATTCGGTTTTCTAGCTTGATTTTGAAATTTCTTATCAGATTAACTCAGTATCCCTTGAAAACCGTTTTTTGTCATACAGTCAGCAATCCTTTTAAAAGCCGGCGTTACTTTTTCAACCGTATCAATCGCTTCGTTTACGGGCATGAGCCTTAAGCGACCGTTTTCAATTCTTTTGCTGAAACCTGCATTTTTTGAAGTCATATCTTACCTCATCACCTCATGGGTTAAATTGTTCAGCATAAAAATAGAAAATTTGGGGACAGAAGGCCTTACCTTACCATTTTTGTTGTTCAAGGTGCAGTCTAGTTGTTTTCATATAATTCCTTAAAACTCTATTATTTGCACGGAAATGGCAAAATTATTCCCCAAACCTTCTACCCTAAGCCTTTAAAAGAGTTTTTTTCCTAAAGACCTTTAACTGCTTTCCCCCTATACCCTTTATACTTTTAATCTTCCTTGCGTTCTCATCGCAAAAGTAATCGGGAACAACTTTGTGTATGTTAAGAAAGCGACAGCCGCTATATCCGGCTCCGTAAATAACCAAAACCTTGCCAAGTCAACCCGCCAGTTCCGTAATTGATAAAATCACGGCATCCGTTTTCGTTCTCAATGATGGAGCAATATTCGTGAATTCCGCATACACCGAAACTATCACAACGTCAACTGGAGGAATGGGGGTGTCCGGCGACTGCACGGGAACCGTGCCTTTAATTTCCGCAAAGCGGCGGTCGATTCCGCAAACGATCTCAATCCCCGCAGTCGTCAGTATATTGGCGAGCCATTGCCCCATTACGCCCATGCCGTAAATCGCGGCTTTTCTATATCCCTTAGCGGAAAGATTTTCTCTGACTATCAGCGCAAGCTTCGCCGATTCTTCCCCAGAGGGGTCTGTGCCTTTGTAAACTTTGCGCATCAGCAAATTGATATAAAACTCTTTTGCGGGTGCATAAGGTTCGTGGTATTCCGAGCAGCGATGGCTGAAAGCCTCACGGATACTCGGAGTCAGCCAATAACTACCGTCCGTGCACAGGCGGTCGCGGAATTGCCTAAAATACACGCCGGGATCATAGTCACGGGCCACGCCGGCCAGAACATGAAGGAAGAAACCGCAATAACAATTTGGAAATGGACATGAATGTCCCATAGGGAGAAAACGTATCCGGCTTTCCAAGTCTTCAAAGAAATTCGTCACCTTTCTGGTTCCCGGACAAGGAGTAAAATCTCCCGTGCTTAGAAGAAGCGTTCCCGTATACACGCCTGCGTAACAGAATTCTCTGTGCGGTATGTCGTAATCCCGCTGTTGATAGGCAAATAAATCCGAATCGAACGAAGCCCAGATCGCATTGTATTCATCGTGCGTCAGCTTGGTTTTACTTCGCGGATACGTTCCGGCTACGTATTCATCCCTGCCGGTCAGCACATGCGGTAACGCACCGAAATTCCTCATGCTGAATTCCTTTAATTCGTCAAGGTCGTCCAAAATGCAGTCGTTTGAAACGATTTCAATAGAATACGCTATACCTGCGGTTTTCAGCAAATTCACATTAATAACAAAATCCATTAACATTTTTCGCTTCCTGAGTTCGCGATAGTGGAAAGATACCTTGAAAAATAGACGTTCTTTGTATGAAGCGGGCATCGCCGCCAACTGCTGGATACGGTTAGTAACCGTGCAGTTGTTGATGAGTGCCACATAATGTCCGTTTCTCAGCAGACCTTCCGTTATTTCAACAATTTCGGGGCAAAGAAGCGTTTCTCCCGACCCCGAAATATTGAACATGCAAACTCCGCCAATCCGCTCTATGGATAGAGCCTTTATCATATGCTCCACTGGATGGCAAAACAGTGACATTTTTCAAATCAGCCGTGTTTTTCTTGACAAGTTTGTATCTATCGGCAAAGGAGAATTCAGATTTGTCTTCTTCTACTACGAATATGTAGAGGTGTTTTCCAAGTTTATTTGACGGTTATTTGATAATTTAAACCGCAAGGTGTTATGACAGAGCAGCAATTAAAAAATTCTACCTTACCTTCCATGCTATTTAAAGAAACTCAGTTTTTTGCGGAAATTTCCGAACTTTTGACATTAGCACGAAGCAATGCTTACCGTGTGGTTAACTCTGTAATGGTTGAAACCTATTGGAATATTGGCAAAAGAATTGTAGAGCGTGAACAAAAAGGCAAAGGCCGTGCGGATTATGGGGATTATCTGATAACCAATCTTTCCCGTTATTTGACCAACACGTTTGGCAAGGGATTTTCCGAAGGAAATCTTTGGAATTTTAAAAGATTTTATCTTGTTTGCCCCGATTTTGAAAACTTTACGCACTGCGTAAAGAATTTAACTTGGACAAATGTTCGCTTGATAATCAGAATAGAAGACGAGAAGGAACGGAATTGGTATCTCAAAGAAGCTAGCGAGCAAAATTGGTCAAGTAGATTATTAGAACGTAACATAAAAAGCGGCTATTATCGCCGTCTGCTTTCCACGCAGAACGCAAACAAAAAGACAAAATCAAATGTCCCGGCAGTGCCAAGCCCAACGGAATTTATCAAAGATCCTTATGTTTTAGAATTTCTTGATGTGCCGGAAGATTTGACCGGCAAGGAAACTCTGCTTGAAACTAAGTTAATCAA
>LIUH01000110.1:5791-6157 GCA_001462225.1 Fibrobacteria bacterium GUT31
TGTAATAATCGATCTTAAAACAGCCAAACTGACACACGCAGATATTGGGCAAATGGATATGTATGTTCGCATGTTTGACGCTTTGAAGCGCAACAAAGATGACAATCCGACAATTGGAATAATTCTTTGTTCAGATAAAAGTGAATTTATGGTTAAATATTCTATACTGAAAGGAAGCAAGCAAATTTTTGCCAGCAAATACAAAACCGTTCTGCCAACTGAAGAAGAACTTGCGGAAATGATAGCGAAAGAAAATCGTCGTTTGTTGAGCAGTGAGAAAACCTAGAAGCAAAAAGATATCTCAATTAAATCTGGGCATATATGGAAAGTAAAAACCTCAACGTCGCCTTCGGCACAATCTTCCCA
>LIUH01000111.1 GCA_001462225.1 Fibrobacteria bacterium GUT31
ATTTGGCGGCAAAAAAAATCATGCTTCTATGAGGGTATATTTTTTGAAAACGCCAATTATCGATATGTCGTTTAGAATGCATAACAAGACTTTGCCGAATGGCAAGCGCATTTGTTTTGTTTCTCCCCAAACAAGTGTGATGTTAAACCCGGAGAATAGAGGTATTAGTATGAAAAAACGTCTCATAATAGGTGCTATACTACTCGCAATTGGCTCTGCCGTTGCCGGATACTTAGAATGTGATCGTTGCGGATGCAACGGTTTCTATAATAAGTATGGCGGTATAAGCTGTGACAAGTGCGGACATGCGTTCAGCAATCATCGCAGATAAGTATAGTCGAGCATCTTCCGTTTAAAAACGGGGGATGCTTTTTGCGATTGCGAACAAGTTAGTTAAACTTTTGGAGAAAATATGATTACTAAGGATAGAGTATATGACATAATTTTTATTTTGGGAATGGTAGTTTTCATTTCCGCAATGATTTCTTTAAGATTGCATTGTTCCGGACATGGCCATGAGCATTCCAATTTTGAAGGCAAAGTTCCTCTTGATAACTTTCCGGAAAATAAACTAGGCATTTCTTACAAAAACGCTATTGCAAATTCAAAAAAAGCAGAGAAACCTATTTTAATTGAATTCTATGCCGACTGGTGCCTTATATGCAAAGAAATGGAGCAAACAGTTTTCAAAGATTCCGATGTGATCAAAGAACTTAGCGATAATTTTTATTTCTTGCATTATAATATAAGAACCGATGCGGAAGAAGAAATTTTTTGCGAAGGCAAAGTGCGTCATCTCCATGATTGCATTCATATTTGGAAAATAGACGGTATTCCTATTTTTGCCGTTTTGGATGAATACGGGAATTTAAATCATATCACAGAAGGCACTACAGACAAAATCGCATTTTTGGATTATTTAAAATCCATGAAGATTATAACCTATAAGAAGTAACAACCTCATACAGAATCGTAAAAATCAGCAGTCAACTTGGATGGCTGAGAATTTAAAAAGTCAATTCTGAACTCAACTGTGTAGCTTTGAATTCACTTTCCAAGCTTGCCAAGACAAATTCCCCGCTTGGGCGGGGAATGTAGCAATTAAAATCGCCTACAAACCTCTATTTTACAAGGGGTAGATTTCAAAAAAGCAAAGGGGGCGGAAAACAGGAAAACCGCCGAGGCCGAAAATGCCGCAGATAAAATCGCAGTGGATAATTTCAAGAGGTTCGAGTCGGCGTTTTCTATATTCCTTCTTATGGGAACTATTAGCACAAATGAATTTCGGAAAAAGCTCAAAATCATGATAGATGGGCAGCCATACATGATTATTGAAAACCAATTTGTAAAGCCCGGCAAGGGCCAGGCTTTCAATAGGGTTAAGGTTAAAAACCTAATCACAGGGCGTGTTTTAGACCGCACCTGGAAAAGCGGGGACACCGTAGAAGAAGCGGATGTGACCTACAACGAGGTCACATATTCTTACAACGACGGCACAAACTGGTTCTTTTTAGACCCAAGCGGCGAAATGGTGGAAATACCCAAAGATGCACTTAACGGAGCAGAGCTTTGGCTTTTGGATGGTGCTACCGTGCAGGTGACCTGGTGGAACGGAAAAGCAATAGAAATTATCCCGCCCACTTTCGTGGACTTGCTGATAGTGGAATCCCCGCCCGGGGTTCAGGGCAACACAAGCGGCAACGTTATGCGCCCCGCTATTTTGGAAACAGGCGCAGAAGTGCAAATTCCGCTCTTTATTGAACAGGGAATACGCATAAAAGTGGACACCCGCACGGGTGAGTATGTGGAACGGTCTAAGTGAGATTGCTAAAACGTTTTATAAGCCGCAAGATAGTTCGTGTATTGCTTGTGATTATCGTAGCATTGGCATGTGCAGCGTCTCTGTTTTTCGCTTACCTGTTTTTGATTATACCTAACCAAGATCCGGAAGGTAAATTTACCCGAGAAAATATTTTGCGGAGCCTGAACGGCGAGAGCAGGGCTTTTTATTCGGACGGAGTTTCCGTAATAGGCTCTTTTTTTGACACTAATCATCGCTTATATGCTCCTTACGATTCAATCCCGCAAACCCTTATAGATGCAATAGTCTCCGCAGAAGACGCAAGATTTTGGGAACATAGCGGTTTTGATTTCAGCGGTTTTACACGTGCTATGTTCAATAACATAAAAAGCATGAATTTCAGGCAAGGAGGCAGCACCCTTAGCCAGCAAACGGTGAAGAATGTTTTTGGAAGGGAAGAAAAGAGCATAAAAGCAAAATGGACGGAACTAACTGATGCTTTAAGGCTGGAAAAACGTTTTAGCAAGCAGGAAATTCTGGAGTTCTATTTAAATCAATTCCAGGTTTACGGTTCCGGCAGGGGGGCAGCGATAGCCTCCATATATTTTTTCAATAAACCTCTTTCGCAGCTTAATCTTGAAGAGTGCGCCTTTATAGCCGGCACCGTTAAGGGACCTTACAACTATGACCCTCGCGTGCAAAAAACGCCGGAACGGGCAAAGCTGGCTTTGGAAAAGGGGCAAACCCGAACAAAGTATGTTTTGCGCAGAATGCTTGAAAACGGTTATATAAGCCAAGAAGTTCATGACGCAGCAAAAACTCCGGAACTGAATTACGGCGAATTCAGGTTCAACGCCTCTTCTCTTTTAGACAAGGTGGACAGGGAATTGAATGACGATTTTTACAAGGAGCTTTTTGAGAATTTCGGCATAGAGGATTGGCGAAGGGCGCAGATAAAAATAGTCACTACCCTTGACGCCGGTTTGCAAGCCAAGGCAGAAGCGGCTGTGAAAGAAAATTTGAACAGTTTGCAAAGCAAAATAGGAGCCGATACCGCAAACCCGTTGCAAGGCGCGCTTGTGGTTTTGCGAAACGGGATGGTTGTAGCGGCACAGTCCGGGCAGAACAATATCGGTTACGATAGAGTATTCATAGCACAGCGGCAATTGGGTTCCGCTTGGAAGCCTTTTTTATACGCCCTTGCTCTTAAACTGGGCTGGAATCCTTTGGATGAATTGGAGAATGAATACAACCTGTTCACTTATGGCGGAACAATTTATTTTCCCCGCCCGGATCATTTGGATAAAGGCTCGCAGGTAAGCATGGCTTGGGCTGCAGTTCGCTCGGAGAACATAGCGAGCATCTGGCTTCTGGAGCATTTGCTGGATAAACTTTCAACGGAAGAAATAAGGGCGTTGGCAGAGAAAAATATAATTGATACAAGCATTACGGCAAAGGCAAAAAATGAAATAGCCCTTGAAAAGGCAAAAAATTCATTAACAACGGATTGGCTTTTGGAAGGGCGTTTTGAAACGGTGCGGGCATTGCAGGCACTCAAATATGATTACAATGGCAAAGAAGCGGAAAAGCAAAAAAAAGTTCCCGAAAGGGTTAAATTGCTGCGGCATAGCTATGAATATTACGTTTCCGCTTTAAATTCTTTTGAAGATGAAAGCGAATTATTTCCGAATTTCACAGTTTCGGATTTTAAGCAAGTTCGGGATTTAACGGAGCAAAACAAGACTAAAGCGTTGTTCCAAGGTGATATATTTTTATGGCCGGATCTTCGCAAAAAAATAGCCATGAGCGAATTTGCGAGTTTTATCAAAAGCATAGGCATAAATCGTCCTTTGCAGGAAGTCATGAGTATGCCCCTTGGCGTGAACGAGGCTACGATTGCGGAGATGGCGGTTGCATACCAAAGCATTCTGAACGGCAAGCAGTATAAATGCAAAGACAAAAAACCAAATGAACCTTGTATAATAAAGGAAATTTGGAATAGAGACAATCGTTTGATTTTTAGAAATGAGGTTGATTCAAGCGAGGTTTTGCCGAGCAATGTGGTTTTGCCTATGCAAGCGATGTTGAGGGCGGTGTTCAAGTATGGAACGGCGGCAAGCTCATATTCCAAACTCTTTATAACTTATTCCGGCTCAAAATATCCTTTCCCGGCTATGGGAAAAACCGGAACCACAAACGAAAACCGCACTGCCGCTTTTTGCGGTGTTTTGCCTTTGGATACGCTTTTATCGATATGCAGCTATATAGGTTTTGACGATAACAATAAACTCAAAGGAAAGTCCCGCAGCTTGGCGGGTGCTTCCGGCGCATTGCCGCAGTGGACAAGTTTTGCCGGAGCAGCCCTTGCCGCAAACAAGAGTGAAAAGATTTTCGGTGAAACCATTGATTATATAAGCACCATAGCTCAACGCGAGGTTCCTTTGCCGAAAATGCCGGAAAATATTGAAGTGGATAAAAAGGGCGGTTTGCCTTTGAAAACGGATTCTGCGAGTACCGGAGCAGCATTGTTTCCGGGGTTTTAGTTTTTGCAATCGATTGGCACAAAACTTGTAACTCCCTGAAATACAACGAGTTACAAAATCAACTATTCAAAAGTGCCGATTTCAATTTTGAGCTTTGGGTGGAGCCTCGCTTGATAGGCACGGAAATTTTTTTCTATATTTTAATGCAATGGTTTATATTGGCAAAGATAAGATATCTGGATTTACGGTGCAAGGTTCCTTGGAGCAAGGCCTGTTGAGACAAGGCATGCCTTGT
>LIUH01000112.1:0-200 GCA_001462225.1 Fibrobacteria bacterium GUT31
TGTGGTACGGCAATGTAAGCGGTAGATACCATCTCTGCTGCATGGTCGCAATTATATGCGTATTTTTTGTTTTATATTCCGCTAAATTCTTCAGCACCGGCGGCTATTACAGCGGCTGTACCTCTTATTTTATCTTTGCCGTTCTATTCACCGTCTTCATGTTTGACGGGAAAAAGATGATCGTTATGACGGTTCTGGAA
>LIUH01000112.1:406-583 GCA_001462225.1 Fibrobacteria bacterium GUT31
TACGCTTACTATAACCCCGAAAAGATAATTCTTCCGAGTAACGAAAAGGCTTTTTTAACCCAAGTACTTGTGGGCTTTCTGGTAGTCAGCGTGACGTTGGTTGTTACCATTTCGCTGCATTTCAGGATGTACAACCAGCGGCTTATAGAACTGGCGGCGGCACGGAAGCAGGTGGAA
>LIUH01000112.1:859-2680 GCA_001462225.1 Fibrobacteria bacterium GUT31
CCACAATCAGCGACGAGGCCAAACATTTGGCCGAAATGGCGGATGGCACGCTCAAAATATTGATGGCCGGCGAAGCACGGAAATACTCGCCCATAGACATCAACGCCGTATGCTCGAATCTCGTAAAACTTTTGGAACCCATCGCCTCGCAAAAGGGGATGAAAATCTCGGTAACATTGCACGATATCGCCGAAAACGGAGGTGAAAATGTCTGACAAAGGAATTGTGCTACTGCTTGAGGATAACGCTCAAATCCTCGACATTAACCGCAGGATGTTGGAAATGGAGGGCATCACCGTGCTTACGGCCAAAAACATAGCGGAGGCGCGTGAGTGTCTGAAGATAGTCATTCCCGACGTTGCGGTTTTAGATATTATGCTACCGGATGGGAGCGGCATTGACTTTTTGTCGGAACTGCGGCTGGTATGCGATGCGCCCGCACTCTTCCTAACGGCGAAAGTTGAACAGGACGACGTTTTGAAAGGGTTTACAGCCGGCGGAAACGACTACATGACGAAGCCGTATAACATAGACGAGTTCTGCATGCGTGTAACGAGTTTCCTGCGCCTTGCAGGTTCACGCTTGGACCGGGCTGCACCGCCTTTAACCGACGCTTCCCAACTGAATGAAACGGAACTCGCGGTCGCTCTGCTTGCCGCTCGCGGAAAGAAAAACAAGGAAATAGCCGAAAAAGTTTTCCTCTCCGAAAGCCGCGTAAAAACCTGCCTCTCAACCGTATATCGCAAGCTCGGCATATCCGGCAAGGAGAACAAACGCGATTTGCTCGCCCAAATTCTGAAAACTATTTCTACCCCGGACAATAACAATGTATAAAGAAAAAACAAAAAACCTTATACCGTTCCTTTTTACGCTCTCTTTTATCGTTGTGCTGTCGGTATCCTTTTGGGCAAATTCATTAATTTCTTTTTCCATGAGAACCATGGAATACAACATAGAACAGCGATTAATTACCGCAAGTCTATGGCTGTCCCGCCTTGTAAGCGTTGAAGAATTGGATAATTACCGCACAGTCGAGGATATGGAATTGCCCCAGTACAAAGCCCTACGCAAGCGGCTGCTGGATTTTTCCCTAGAATCCGATGTCCTCTATGCCTATTATATCCGGCCTTCCGGAAACGAATTACGGTATATTGTTGACAATGATTTTGACAAAAAAACACAGGTAGGTCTTGATACACCGCCGTTTTATTTAAATAATGCCCCATGGATTAAAGGCGCACTGGAAAAAAAGGCCATCTGTTCCGGTCTTGGCAACTATACAACCGACTGGGATGGCTTGTTGTCTGCTTATGCCCCCATGTTTAACCGAGATGGAGAAGTAACGGCCATTGCGGGGGTGGACATCAAGGATGAGGACATTGTATGGGCTAGGCGTATGGTTCGCGTTCTTACGGTAGTGCAGATTATCGCCGTGGTTGCCATTTTTGCAAGTGGTTTAATCGGCCTTATATTCTTTCGCCGCCAAGCGAAAATAGCCAGAGAAGCGAATATGTCCAAGAGCCGTTTTCTCTCACAGATGAGTCACGAGATGCGTACCCCGCTCACAGTGATGTCCGCTTACACGCAGTTCGCCGTGAAGCAGATCAGGGCATCCGGCACGAATGAGCAAACCCTTGCCGATCTCGTCACCGTCAGCGATGAGGCCAAGCGTCTTGCCGAAATGGCGGACGGCACACTCAAAATATTGATGGCCTCAGATGTTTTGGGCGTTTCTAAAACAGACTTAGGCAGCGTACGGATAAATCGGTTTGTCGATGTCGGCACTGTATGTTCGCGCCTTGTAAAACTTTTGGAACCCAT
>LIUH01000112.1:2834-4831 GCA_001462225.1 Fibrobacteria bacterium GUT31
AATGAAATTGCAGGTGGTAATCAAAGATAACATACCGGAAATATCAGGAGACGTGGACAATATAACACAGCTTGTGTGGAATCTTTTGCAAAACGTCATCACCCATTCGGAAAGCAAAACAATAGAATTAACCGTAGAAGCATTAGCCGCAAACCTCGGCGTAAAGGTCACTGTGAGTGACGACGGCGTGGGCATTGAGCCGGAAATATTGCCGCGAATTTTCGAGCGCGGTGTTAGCGGGAAAAAAGGCGGAAGCGGCATTGGGCTTGCAATTTGCCGCGATATAGCCAAACAGCACGGCGGAGGCATCAGCATCAAAAGCGTAAGCGGCACGGGAACCAAAGTAACGGTAATATTGCGGGGTATCGAGGGTTAGACAATGGTTTATGGTACTTTTCGCTGATTAACTCGCTTGGGTATAGGGTATCTTACCTTTACCCACAAATCAAGGGATTTTTAGAAAAAATTGATGAAAAACGTCAACAGTTGTTTGCAAAATGCACTTTCTTATATTTTTTTTCCCGTTTCCTCCGTCTAAGTAATAACAAAACGGAGGATTTCCAAATGGAAACAAAAGACCAAGCACCACAAGAAGGATACGCCGAACTGACGCTAGACCTGCCTTTCAAAAAAGCATTCGCTAGCGAAGAAGACAAAGACTTGCTCATTGCGCTGCTGAACGCTTTTCTGGAAAAAAAGCTGAAACAGCCAATAGCGGATGTGGTCATTAAAAACCCATACGTGAAAGGGCAGGCTGTGCACAACAGGGATTCCATCTTTGACATAAGATGCCAGGATACCCAGGGAAACAGGTTCATTGTGGAGGTCCAGATAGGCAAACAGGTGCATTTCATAAAAAGAACCCTTTTTTATGTGTGCATGGCTGTCGCCAACAATGGCGTAAAAGGCGGGAACTGGGATTTCGACTATCCGCCGGTTTATACCCTCAGCTTTCTGGATTTCGACCTTGATTTTGGAAAGGATAACGATGATGTTGTGCAATACCTTTCCTTTTCCAACGAGGAGCACCCTGAAATCAGGTACAATTTCATAAACCTCGTGTTTGTAAGGCTTACAAAATTCAATAAATCCTTGGATGAATGCGAGACTTTCCGAGACCGGCTTATTTTCGCCCTTCGCCATGCCCATGAGTTCAAAGAAAGGCCCGAGCAACTCAGCGGAAAGCTTTTTGAGCGTTTGTTTGCGATAGCCAAATTTACTAATTTCACAGCAGAGGAACAATCGGAGTATTGGTCAAATATGATGAACAAATACGACCAACAGGCAGCACTGATTAGTGCTAAGAAGGAAGGCATAGCCATAGGCGAGGCGGGCAAAGAAGAAGTTCGTCAGGAAATTTTAGCACAAACGGCCAGCAAAATGAAGGCTAAGGGTTTGCATGCTAGCTTGATAGCTGAAATCACAGGTTTGTCAGTGGCGGAAATTGAAAGGCTATAGTAAACGCTGATTTACTCGCTTGGGGGTATAGGGTATAGGGTTTGGGGTATAGGGAATTTTGCAAAAAAACGCTTAAATTTGCTTAAATTCATGCCTTTCTGCATTGCCCATACCCTATACCCCAAACCCAAACATTGAGTTAATCATTACTTACTATAGAAAATTTTCCCAATTATGCAACATGAAATGGTGAAATCCCTTAAATCTCAAAAATCAGGGATCTCGAAGTTCAGACAAAAGGCAAATTTCATGGTTTTGATACCCCTTGATACCATCTGATACCTTTTTGATACCAATTTTGATACCTTATTGATACCCTATTCCACCAACATTTAATTTATATTTCTATGTAAACGCAGATTAACTAAAGGAGAGATAAAATGAAGAAGATTTTTATTGTTGACGACAACGACACCAACTTAATGGCGGCAAAAACCGCACTGGACGGAACATACAAGACATTCGCCATTCCGTCCGCTGCGAAAATGTTCAAACTCCTGGAGAAAATCACCCCAGACCTGATTCTGCTGGATGTGGAT
>LIUH01000113.1:0-22388 GCA_001462225.1 Fibrobacteria bacterium GUT31
CATCTACCACAATAGCCGAATAACTGATTTCGTCATATGGCGTTTGCGCAAATAGGGTTGCGGGGGTTAATAGGGCGATTATGGCTAAAAATGCCATAATTTTGGGGAATAAGCTGGGTTTCATGATAAAAACTCCTTTTTTTAAATTTGAGAGTTCTAATGTAGCAAATAAATTTACAAATGTCAAGGGTTCGTCACGAATGGTTCAAAAATGGCCGTTTTTCTACTCATACTCCGGTCTTGTAGTTAGAATTAAGCTTATTCCGTGCAAACCGTGGAACGCTAGGGCAAAACGGGTTATAAATAGCTTGGGAGTGCGAATTCTAAAGCCAAAACCGTAAGAATTCCTTATATTGGAAACGGATAATTGATTAAAATTTTCCCCGTATATGCCATATTCGTTAAAAATAAGCGCATCGGCAAAACGATCTATGGGCCAGCGATATTCGGCGGAAATACCGGCTACCAAGGGGGCGGTAAAATAACCGTCCTCATAAGCGCGAAGCGGAAAATTGCCGCCGAGTTTGCCCATGGCGGTAAACGGAGCCTTGCCTTCGTTTTCTTCCAGCATATAACGAGCCTTTATCTGTGCTATGAGCACTCGCCTATCTAAAATTTCTTCTTTTATGTTTATCGGATTCAGCATTTCAATAGCCTCTGCAAAGGTGAGGTTTTTTAATTTTTCCCTATTGGCATTGCTCTCCGCAACCGTCATAGCATAGCTCATGTTGCCGAGCAGTAAATAATTCGTCAATCGGCTTTCAACAACATGGTAATTATGGTCTCTGGTTCCGTTATAACTGCTTACAGGCACGTAAGAATAGCTAAGAGAGAATTTGCGGCCTTTAGTTGCCGCATACGGTTCATCAAGGCTGTTATGCAATAGGGAAAGAGTCAACGGATAGCTCTCATAACTTGTATAAAATCCACGGTCGGAAACTTGCTCGCCTTCAATAATAACATTATTTAAACTCGGCAGGTCAAATCTGTGAAAATTTAGCGACGTGCCGAGTTCCAAACCCCAACTTTTAGCAAAACCGAATCCTCCGTAAGTACTCAAATGAATGGAACTATCCGCATAAAAATATACGTTTCCTTCCGTATCTCTAAATGAATTGTCTCCGAGTTCCCTATAACTTGAGCCTAATCCCCAATAAAAAGAACTGCCGTAAATTCTCTTTTTCCTATAGCGCAAACTGGCATCCCAATCCGCGTTAATATAAAGATGCGGAGAAAAATACATATTATCGTCGTTTAAAATAAGGTCCGAATGCCAATATGCAAAACCTATGTTTGCCGAACTGCCGATTTTGGCATTTATTATCGGATAAAACATTATTTGCTTGTTTTCACCGAAAGTTATAAGATTTGCGCCTTTTTCTATTAAATTTTCCCTTGATATATAAATTAACGGCGGTATAGCCGGCCACATTAGAAATTCAATAGTGGGTTGCACAATATGCACAAAAGGCCAAGATACAACGGTCAACAATAGATTTTCCTGTTCTATTTTTACAACCGATGAATCATTGCCGGCCCCTTGCGCACTTGCACAAAAAGCGAGGAGAAAAAGCAACGCGAAAACTTTTTTCATTTACTAAATTAAGAATTTACAAATGTTTTCCTTAATAACAAGGTTCTTGCTGTTCTTGCAGAATGCGCCTAGGTTTATGATAACCCTTGCTTTGGCGTTGTCTGTTTTATGTATATACCCCGTTTCAAATTTGCGCTGGGAACTGAGCCTTGCAGACTTGCTTCCGGAAGATCATCCCGCTATAATAGCCAAAGATTCCGTGCATAAAAAATTCGGCGGCTGGCAATCCTTAATAGTCCTTTCAAAATCTCAAGACAGCACGGACAATGCGAAATTTATGGAAAGTTTGGCAAAAATTTTGGAACGAAGCTCGCTTGTGAATTTAGCCGAATATCGCACGGAATCGGATTTTTACAATGAACATAAATTGCTGTATATAAATCTTTCCGATTTGGAAAATATCAACGAGAGAACCAAAAAACTTGTCGCAAAACAAAAGGAAAAATTGAATCCCTTTATAGTTGAACTGGTAAAAGATACCTCAAATTTAAGCGTTCCTTTTTCTCTTGAAGACATTGAACGGAAATACCTTCCCAGACTCAAAAGTTTCAGAGGCAATGCAGACGGAACAATACGAGTACTGGAAATTTACCCGACCAAAGACAATTCGAATTTAACGGATATGAGGGAGTTGTACGAATTAGTCGGAACAAAAAGCGATTCCTTGAAAAATGAAAAAAATATAGAGGTGCTTTACGGAGGAGCTATTTACGATTTTGTGGCAAGCAGTAGAACCATACTATCCGAGGTTAGAACTCTGGCGTTGGTCTCCGCCATAATCCTGCTCGCAATATTCATCTTCTCCTGTTTCAAAATACCGGCTATATCCTTTATCACCGCTCTCAGTTTATTTATGGCAATGCTATGGACATTCGCGGCTGCGGCTGTTCTGTTCGGCAGAATAAATATATTCACAATAATACTGGGTTTAATAATACCGGCCTTGGGAGGGCGAAATGCAGCGCATTTGCTTTCAAGATATACGGAGGAAATGCAAAAGGGTTTGAGCGTAAAACTTGCATTGGAAAGCACCATGCTGGGTATAGGGCAGCCTTTTGCCGTTAGTGCATTCATAAGTTCTTCTATGCTTTTTTGCTTGATTCCCATTCCGTTGCAAGGGATTGAGGAACTTGGAATGGTAGGCGGACTCGGAATTTTATTCGACTGGCTCGCCATAAATATTGTGCTCCCGGCAATGCTCATTGTTTTGCAAAAAAAACGTAAATTCCATTTATACGCAAAGATAACTTACAAGTTTTCGGATTTTTCTCCCAAACCTCTGGAGGTGGATAAAAAATATATACTCATGATTTTTCTAACCACCATTGCCCTAACCATTTACGGTGTTTTTCCGGAAATGGAATACAACTTTTCAAAAACGGAATTTCCAAAACCTTCCGAGCCTGTGTATGAAATTCTAAGGGATATAGAGGAACACAATGCGGAGCCTATCATAGTCTTTTTCCCAAATGCAAAACACGCAGAGACCGTAGCGGATAACTATCCGCAAATAAGCTGGGTAACGCTCACAAGCCTTTTGCCGAGAGAACAGGATAAAAAATTGAGAATTTTAAGAGAAATCCATACGGCATTAACACCGGAAATTTTGGAAACACTTAGCGGTAGCGACTCGTTAAATGCAAACAAGATAGTGGAAAATTGGAATTTGAAACCGGTAGAAATAGCTGATTTGCCGGATAACTACCAACTGAAATTTTTAGGCAAAGACGGCAGCATAGGCGAATTCGGCTTTATTTTCCCGACATTTGACATTGACAACGGGCTTGAATGCCGCCGATTTGCAAAAAGCATCAACGAAATTTCCATTTTAGGCCAGCCTCTTAAAAGCACAGGGGAACCCATAATACGTGCCGCTTTGCTCGATTTGAGCTTGCCGAAACTACGGTTTTGCACGGCACTCGGTTGCATGGCTATCCTGCTCTGGCTTTTAATATTTCAGAATGCGAGAAATCGCATATTATTGATTTTGGTATCGCCGGCACTGGGTTTTTTATGGTTTTTTGGAATTTTGCACTTGCTGAACATTCCGCTAACCGTTTACAGTATTCTGGCTTTGCCTTTTCTCATAGGCATTTCCATAGACGGGTCATTATTTTTATGGCAAAGATATTGGGAAGAGGGTACCGGTTCGCTCAAATTTGTTTGCGCAAACAGCGGCGCAACGGTGCTGATTTCTTACCTGATACCCACTGCGGCATTTGCAAGCGTATGTTTTTCATCGCATCCGGGGTTAAAAAGCCTAGGCATGGTAACGGTTGTAGGGATTTTGAGCATTGCTATTGCGCATATAGCCGTATTCCCGATTATAGCATCGTTAATCGATAAAAGGCGGTATATGCAACGAAAATTTCGCCGTCACCCTTGAAAATGATTTGAGAAAATTCTATATTTGTACGTCCTTTGGGGTATCGTCAAGCGGCTAAGACAGCGGGTTTTGATTCCGCTATTCGTTGGTTCGAATCCAGCTACCCCAATAAAAATCAGCAAAGTTGGAGAAATTATGCAGTTGACAACACTTAATGCAAAAGCGCGTTCGGCCGGCTCTTCGCGTGATAGCGGCCGCAGTCGCAAAACCGGCAATATTCCGGCCATTTACTACGGTAAAGGCCGCGAAACCGTTTCCATAAGCGTTTCGGAAAAGGAATTGGAGGGCGTTTTTGCCCCCGGTAAAAGATACACCTTGCTGGACTTGATTATAGACGGCAAAGGCGGAAATCCGGCTGTAATCTATCAGTACCAAAAGCACAATATTTCGCAAAAAATCATCCATATCGATTTTTTGAAGATAGATGCAAACACCCCTATCGCGGTGCGTGTTCCTGTCCGCTTATCCGGTATTCCCATGGGGGTTAAAAATCAGGGCGGAAGTCTTTCTCAGGAGAGTCACTACCTGAAGTTATCCGCAAAACCGGCAGACATTCCTGCAAGCATAGAGCTGGACATTTCCGATATGCCCAACAACACCACCTACTATGCGGAAAAGTTGGATTTAGGCAAAGCGGTTTTGGTATCTCCAAAGCGTACGGTTATCTTTACAATATCTAAGGGTCGCGAGGCAGCAGCAACTGTTGCTGAAGCCGCTCCGGTTGCAGCTGCAACTCCGGTTGCCGCACCCGCCGATAAAAAAGAAGAGGCTAAAAAAGACGCTCCTAAAAAAGATGCCAAAAAGAAATAATGCCAAACGTTGCCATCCGTGAGAACGATATTATTATAAAGTTGCGCAACTTGCGCAAAAGTTTTGGTAAACAAAATGTTCTCTTAGATGTCAATTTGGATATCAGGCGCGGCGAAACTATTGTGATTATAGGGCAATCCGGCGGCGGAAAGTCTGTTATACTAAAGCACATGATTGGGCTTTTGCAACCGGACGGCGGCGAGGTTAGCGTTGACGGCATTACCATTTCCACCCCGAAATTCTTTGATACCCACACTATACGCAGAAAGATGGGGATGCTTTTTCAAATGGGAGCCTTATTTGACTCCATGGATACAGGCGAGAACATAGCTTTTGCCCTTAGGGAACACCACCCCGAGCTTACCGAAAGGCAGATTCAAGACACGGTAACCGAGAAGTTGAAGCTCATAAATTTGGTGCCGGAGTTTCGCACAAAAATGCCTTCCGAACTTTCCGGCGGCATGAAAAAACGTGTTGCCCTGGCCAGAGCCATAGCCCTAAGCCCGGAAATTCTTTTATACGACGAGCCAACCACAGGCCTAGACCCGATAACTTCCGATGTTATCAATGATTTGATTTTGGATATGCAGTTAAAACTCGGCGTAACTTCCGTTGTTGTAACCCATGATATGGTAAGCGCATTCAAAGTAGCAGACCGCATAGCTATGCTTTACAAGGGCCGCATAATTGAAATAGGCACGGTAGAAGAAATCAAGAACACGCACAATCCTTTTGTGAAGCAATTTATAACAGGGCAAAGGAACTTGCCTACCGATATTAAAAGCGACTAGGGTACCCCGTGCTGCACATTTTCATAGGTCTCGGCAATCCAGGGCAGAAATACGCTAATACAAGGCATAATCTGGGGTTCATGGCTATAGATAGCCTTGCGGAAAATTCCGTTTGGAAAAGCGAATGCAGAGCGGAAACCCAAAGAATGCATATCGCCGGCAAAGATGTTTTGCTCGCAAAACCTCAAACTTTTATGAATTTGAGCGGTGAAAGCGTTTTGGCACTGATGGCTTTTTACAAAGTAAAGCCGGAAAATTTGCTCGTGTTCAGCGATGATATAAATCTTGTTTGCGGCAAAATGCGAATAAGGCCAAGTGGCAGCGCAGGCGGGCAAAACGGTTTGAAAAGCATTATTGAAAACATAGGGCAAAACTTTGCAAGAGTTCGCATAGGAGCGGGGAAATGCCCGCCGAATTGGGAACTTATAAACTGGGTTTTATCCCCGATAAGCAAGGAAGACAAGCCGCTTTGCGAAGACGCTATCGGCAAGGTAAAGAATCTTTGCGAAATCTATTTGACCAAAGGCGTGGAAGCCGCGCAGAATTTGTTTAACTGAAGTTTGAACAAATTACTACCTTTCAAATTGATGTCCGCCGAATTTATCAGAAGAAGGCTTGTGATACGCTTGCAATCAACTCCGGATAAAGTGTATATAGACAAACTCGCAAGCACGATATTTGCCGTTGAGAAATCAATCGGTTCGGAGGTTGAATTTATCAATCATCCTATAAACGGTAGCATAGGGGTCAAATTTACAAATGGAAACTCATATCAGTTTTTCAATTACCGCGATCCGCTCAGGGACAAACCTAAACGAGTAGGTTACAAACCCCCGAAAATAGAATTCAAAAAGTTGGCCGTAGAAATAAAAGAAGACGTACCGGAAAGCGAATTCGGCATATTTCGGTTTTGCATATATGTTTTGCTTTTTGCCGTAGCTGCGCTTGATGTGATTCTTTGCTGGTTTATCATCACACAGTTTCCTAACCGATAATCGTTCCGCTGTTTGCACTGCCGGCTATCTGTTTCCTGAAAGTTTCTGCGCTTTCCCACCCTACTATGTGAATGGATTTTAACCCTCTCTCTATGGCTTCCAAAGCCCCTTGTACTTTAGGTATCATTCCGCCGGAAATAACTCCGTTTTGAATTAAGTTATTTGCGCAGTCTTTATTTAAATGCGGAATGATTTTCTTGTTTTCGTCTAAAACTCCGCTAATATCGCTTATCAAAATAAAGCAATCCGCTTTTAATGCTATTGCAATTTCAGAAGCGGCGGTATCCGCATTTACATTGTAAGAAATGCCATCGCCATAGGATACGGGAGAAATTACAGGAGTTATGTTTGCAGCAAAAAAAATCTCTAAAATTTGCGTATTAACTTTGAATATATCCCCGACTGCCCCTAAATCGCCTTTGCCTTTCAAAGGTTTTGCTTCCAGCAATTTTGCATCAACGCCGGAAATTCCCACAACGTTTGCATTGTTTGCGAGCAGCATCCTGACAAGTTTTTTATTGACCGCGCCGCTAAGGGTCATTTCTACCATGTTCATTATAGCCGGGGTTGTCACACGCAATCCGTCTATGAATTTCGGCTCTTCGTTTAGCAGAGCTAAATTTGCATTTATATCTTTGCCGCCGCCATGAACAATAGCCAAACGAAATTCTTTGGCGGCCTCTGCGGCAACAGCAACAAAATCCGATAATTTCGATTCCTCTACCGCAAGCGAACCGCCTATTTTTACTACAATGGTTTTCATTGAAGGAAAGGTAGAAAATACGGGAATTATCCCCAGTGTATACCCCAAACAACAATCCAAGTTTGTTGAAAAATATCCGACCCAAGAAATGCTCTGGTTCCGCAAGACAAACAAGAACCGCCGAAAACATTCCTGCCCGCTATATTTTTTGCATCAATACCCTTGCAAAACATTTTTTACCATCTATATAAAACCCAAGGGTACTTCAAAATTCCAAGAATATATTCAAAAAGCCTTTTTTTCTATCTTTGGCTTATTAATGAGTCGAATTATTTGTTTTTTTGTTTGAAAAAAATGTATTTTTACTTAAAAGGGAGATCTTCTATGAGAATATGCAAACTTGTCGGTGTCTTTTTTGCCATTGCTTTTTTTTCATCTTGCTCCAATGAAAGCGAAATGCGGCAAAATGAAGCCTCGGTGTCTGATGAAATAGGACTTTCCCAATTCACGGAAGAAGAGATTAAAGTCATTTTAAGAATGCAAAAACCTAACAACCGTGTTAGCATTGACAAAGCAGTGGAACAGGCTAATTGGGTAATTGATTTTTTGAACACGGGGGAGCCAGACGCAATCAGGAGAATAAATTCAATTTCAGCCCTAACTTATGACAATATTGAATTTGTTGAAGTTTTAAAAACCAACAAGATTGAAGTTCCAGACACTTTGGTTTATATTGTGAACTTTGATGACAGCCTAGGTTTTGTCATTGTTTCTGCGGATACTCGTATTGATGATCCTCTATTGGCATTTACGGGTAGCGGCTCTTTAATAGATACAATAGATAACCCTGGAGTGGCTATATTTTTGGGGATGCTGGAAGGCTATATGTTAAATTCTATTATTGAAGCAGAACAGCAAAAAAATTCTTTAATTGATGGTATTCTAGAAAAATTGGATATTAAAACAAGTACAAAGTCTATACCAAATTTAGACGAAGTAGATTTATCCGGACTTTTGCTCTACGTAGTAGATAATCCACCAGAAATTATCAACGAAATAAAACCGCTTGTGCCTGTGGAATGGGGTCAGGGAGAGCCTTTCAATGAGAATTTAAATAATAATAAATGTCCCAGTGGTAAAAATTTGACAGGTTGTGTTGCTGTTGTTACAGCTCAAATTATGTCTTACTGGAAGCATCCATCCAAAATTGGCAATTATTCCTTTAATTGGGATGAATTAAATAAATACAAGAGAGCAAATAATTTTATAAACAATGCTCCAGATTCCATAAAAAAGCAAGTTGCAAATTTAATGCAACAAATAGGCAAAGGGGTTGGCATGAATTATGGATGCGATAAAAGTAGTGCTAATACAATTAATGCGGTACATTTTTTAAAACAACATGGTTTTTTAGTGTCGTTATCCTTTCTAATGGCTGGTGGAATGGAAACTAAGACAATGTTAATAAACTATAATTCGAATGAAGCTATTGCTTCTATGAATCGAAAGGAGCCTTTAATCGTAAAAGGTTGTTCTAAAAAGATAAATCATAAATTTTTAGGATTTACTATTTATACAAGTTATGATGGCTGCCATGCTTGGGTAATAGATGGTTATTTAAAGCGGAGAACTACTACTGATATATATGACCCAATAACTATGAATGTTACAGAAATTAATTCTAAAGTTGAAGAGTACATACACAATAACTGGGGATGGAATGGTTATCAAAATGGTTATTTTAAGAGTGGCGTTTTCAATTCGGCCCCAGGGCCCAATATTTCTAGTTCCGGAACTAAATCTAGCGAAAATGGTAATTATCAATATGACATAAAAATGACTCCATACATACGTAGATAGGATTCCATGAAACATTTATTCCTGTTTCTTTGCTTATTTTTATGTTTTTCTTGTGAACAAGAACCTCTTATTGGAGATTGTGTTCCAATAACACCATACGACTTTTCATTTAACTCGCAAGAAGGAATTGACAGTAGAATTGTTTATGGTTATCGATGGTGGTTTACGGGTGTACAAGAAGAAGAAGAAGAAGAATGCGAATTTATTAAACCTGAAAGAATAGAATGCCCTTGGTTTAGTGCAGAAAAAGCATACGATAGTATCATAATTGTTTCGGTAAAACAAAACAATACAGACCAAAAAAGATATAAAAATGTAAATATAAAGGGAAATGATGGTGGGACTGGCAAATGTAGTGAAAATACAGGAGGTTTTAAAATAATTCAATGCCCTCCCGATGTAAAAAAATTGTCAAAAGAAGAATTACTGTTTAGTGCCGAAGGGGGGATAGATAGTGTAACTGTAACTAATAATATAAGCTCTTGGCTATATCTTAGGCTCAGTGGTTCTGGAATTAATGGAGGACCTGAATCTGCACCTCATAGTTTCAATCCTCCATACATAGTAGAAGGTTCTTGGTTTACTATTAGTATACCTGATGAAAAGAAAGTAATTTTTTCTGTAAACAAAAATGAAACTGGTAAAGAAAGAAATTTTATTGCAATCCTTGACCCTGATATTTGTGGATTTAGTAGCGTTAAAATCAGCCAATCTGCGGAGTAAATTGAAAAGAGTAGCCTTTTTGTTTTTTGCCATATGCCTATGCCTTTCCTGTTCAAATAGTGATATGGAACACGAATTTAATAAACGAACAATATTGGTTTATATGGCCGCTGATAATAATTTAAATAAGCAAGCCCTCAGAGACATTGAAGAAATGCTTGCGGTGGAAATCCCAAGCAAATACAATTTACTTGTATATATAGACACTCCATATGATAATCCAAACTTACTAAAAATCACAAAAGGTAAAATAGACACACTCAAACAATACGGAACGCAAACTTCAGTTTCCCAGCAGGTTCTTAAATCCATAATAGGCGAAACCTTTTCACTATTCCCATCTGAAAGCTACGGTCTAGTCCTCTGGTCTCACGGAACAGGTTGGCTACCAGAAGGCATTTACGATTATATAAAAGAAACAAACGTCCGTTCATTTGGAAAAGATAATAATAAAGAAATGGAAATTACAGACTTAGCGGAAGCACTGCCGGAAAATTTAGACTTTATTATTTTTGATGCCTGTTTGATGAGCGGAGTAGAGGTCTTGTATCAATTAAGAGACAAAGCAAAAATAATAATAGCCTCCCCAACAGAAACACTTGTTGCTGGTTTTCCTTATGAAAAAACAATTCCTCTTTTGCTGATGCCAGAGCCTAATTACGGAGAAATCGCATTAACATATATGGAATACTATAAAAATAGAAACGGCAATTTGCAATCTGCTTCCATAGCTGTAATTGATACCAAGGAACTAGAGCCATTAGCTAATTTGGCAAAAAATATCATGAAAAACGAAGCAAATTTAGTTTGCCCAAACAGAGAACTTATCCAAAGGTACGACACAAGAGAACCAGCTTTGCTTTTTGATTTTGAAGATTATTTGGAACATTTAATTTCAAATGAAAACGATTTGGCAGCCTTAAGAAAACAGATTTCAAAAGCTGTAATTTATAATGATTTTACGCCTTATTTTTTGGATGAATTTTCCATTGAAAAGAGTTGTGGGATAGGCATTTACATTCCTTTTGCAAATGATGTTCTTTATGGCCAGTATAGCTTGCTTGACTGGTATAAAGATTCAGGATTGTTTTGCATACAATAGCCAACGGCTACCTAAAAACATTACATATTAGGGTGGTGTGACTGGCATTTGCTATATTAACCGAATGAAGGAAATCGAATGGATAAATAACCTGCTTGGCAAAGCCGGCAGCCTTGCAAAAGGCGTGGGGGATGATGCTTTTGTTTTTGATAATTATTTAATATCTGCCGATATGTCCGTAGAAGGTACGCATTTTAGACTGGATTGGAGTACGCCGGAACAGGCAGTTGAAAAATGCTTGCTCTCTAATTTTTCCGACATAAATGCTATGGGTGGCAAAACAAAAGCAATTTTATTTTCAATTTGCATAAATAAAAAATGGGATAAAAAAACAAGAGATGAAATTGCAAATGCGGTGGTGAAAATCTGCAAAAAATACAAAGTGAAGCTTTTAGGCGGAGATACGGTAGGCGGAGGCACGGGTGTTTTTTCGGTTACAGTTTTCGGCAAAGCAAAGGGTAAAATTCTATTACGTTCTGCGGCAAAGAACGGCGATGACGTATGGCTTGCCGGTTATCCTGGGTGTTCGGGAGCCGGTCTTGAAATTTTGGAAAAAAAAATCAAAAATTTTAACAAACAAAAACTCATAAATTTGCATATGCTCCCCCGTCCCCCCCTAATGCTTGGCGAACAGCTTGCAAAAATAAAAGGCATAGGAGCTTGCATAGATTTAAGCGATTCTTTAGCAGAGAGTTTATGGCATATTTCCGTGCAATCCGAAATACAAATTAAAATAAAAGAAAAACTCCTTCCTGTTTTCCCCGGGGTAGCAAAAAAATTTTTGCTGAACGGCGGCGAAGATTATTGCTTGCTTTTCACGGCAAAAAAAACCGCGAAAAAAAATATTTTGCTACTCGCAAAAAAATTTTCAAAGGAATTCCCAATTTGCAAAATCGGGGAGGCTAAAAACGGCAACGGCATCTTTTTAGACGGCAAAGAGCTTGAGGTAAAGGGATGGCGGCATTTTTAGTTTTGATTTTTCTGTTTCTTATCTCTTGTGAGCCTAATCGTTTGGAAGTTGTGGCGGTTTTTGACAATAACGCCCCGAAAGAAGCCTACGAAGTTTCCCCGGAAGGGGAAAAAGAAACATTTTATTCATGGTACAGGAACGGCATAAAGGCAAAAGAAATGCCGCTTAAAAACGGAGTTCCGCACGGATCTTACCGCATGTGGAGCCCTAAAGGATTTGTGATGGAAAGCGGCTATTACAGAGATTCCCTGCGAGAAGGGAAATGGACATTTTTTGCAAAAGAAAAAATCCCTTACATGCAAGGTTCTTACGAAAAAGGCTTAAAACAGGGCAAATGGAAGATATTCGATGAAAAAGGAAAGATTATCGGCGAGCAATTTTACAAAAACGACTCCGCCGTAGGGGTTTGGAAAAAATTTAACAACGAAATTCTTATTGAAGAAAATTCCTGCCATCCGGCAAATCAAGCCGGATACTTTAAGTCTTATTCAAATGACGGCAAAATTTTGATTTATCAAGAATGCCGTAGCGGGCGGCTAAATGGAATTTTTATGTCTTATTATCCCGGTGGCTCTTTGCGCCAGGTCGGGCATTTTGAAAATAATCTCAAAAACGGCTTATGGGTTGAATATTTTGCAAACGGAAAATTGCGAAAAATTGAGCATTGGATAGCCAATATGCGAAACGGCAACTGGATGCGTTTGAATGAAGAAGGCGAGGTACTCGCAAAAACCGAATTTATAGACGGTAACGGCTTTTTCGAAGACACCTCTTGGCAAAACAACAGAATACACGGCGAAGTTCGAATGAAATTGGGAAACGGCGAATATTTGCGGATTGAAACTTATGAAAACGGGCTAAAACAGAGCACGGCGGATTATCCGAAAGATTCAACTAGACCTTTGACCCTTGGCTTTTGGAAAAACGGGAAAAAAGAAGGGGCTTGGCGTGTGTGGTATAGGAGCGGGGTACTGAAGGATTCGCTGAATTTCACGGAAGGCGAGCTTTTGGGCGAGCAGTTTCATTACGATAGCACAGGCAGACTGTATAAAAGAGAAACCGTATTCGGCAAGAATGTGCCGCCATTGGTGGAGATGCGGTAACTGCTTCACCAGGACTCGAACCTGGAACCAACCGGTTAACAGCCGGTTGCTCTACCATTGAGCTATGAAGCAATGGGTTACAAATTTAGAAAAAAAAATTGCGTCCGTCAAGTTTTTTCTGTTTTTTTACCCCGGTTGTGCCGTTTAGCTACTTGTATATACGACTTTACTATATTGTTTTACTATGACAAACACTACAGCTTCAGTTCTAAAAAAAGATATTCGGGCAGCGTTAGTTGAACTTGGAAAAGACCGCGAAGTTTTTGAACGTGCTGAAATAAACTCCGAGGCGATGCAACGTTCAGTTGAAAAATACGGGCAACTGATTCCTGAATCTCTGTTTGATTATTGGTTTGACAAGCACCAATCTTTGCAACAGAGGTTAGAAAACCTTGAAAAACAAGGAAAAGAGTTTTTAGAATCCATTCAGGGTTATTTCAAGGCTTGTATAGAGGCCGCTTCTAACATAGGGCAGCAGCTAATGGAAATTGTAAAAAAATATCCCTGTTTTTCATTGAATCAAGTTCGTGCAGACATTGATATGTTAAGTAAAACCATCAAAATTATGGCTTTGCTTAAAGGTAATTGGCCTGAAGCAGAAGCTCCCTCCGAAGAAGCTATGGACCAATTTAGTGCCATTGAATCAGACTTCTTAGATTTGGAAGATAATTTTTCACACAGTTATCAGTTTGTCATTATAGATATTGATAACCAGATTCAAATTCGAGCAGAAACTCATTGGCTATTGCTTGACTCTCGCCTAGACACAGATTCGCTGACAAGAGATTATCCTATTTCCGTGAGACTTTAATGCCATCTTTCAAGAATATTTTCTGAAATTGGTTAAATGGTTTAATAGCCAAGTAGAAGAAAGCCAAATTTTAGACATTCAAGTTTGCAAGAATCTTGCTAGTGAATGGTTCAAAAAATACCAAGCAAAAGAGCCAGACATCAATAAATACTGTTAATGCGTTGTTGATGCGTTTCTAAACAGTCTTGGGATTAACAGGATTTCAGAAAATGGGTTCGCCGATGTACATTTATGCTACACAATTTGCTATATTATAACCCAGGGTGTATTATGAAAAAAACGGCTTTAATATTGCTTTTGTTGCTCTGTACCGGTCTTTATGCTCAGAGCAGGCATGAATTTTCGCTATATGGCGGTGGCGGATGGTCCACCTTGCTGTATGACCTATCTCCCATAGAGCAAGGGAAGGGGTTAGGCGGGTTAGGCGGGTTGGGATATACCGTTTTCTTCTCCGATTATTGCGGATTAGGGCTTGGAGCCGAATTAGCCCTTTACAAAAGCAAGTTAAGACTTGGCGAATACAAAGAATATCAGCATTTTACGGCATTTCAGGCTCCGCTCATGCTTCAGTTTCAGGGAGGCGATTGGCACAAGTTCTATTTCTCGGCAGGGGGTAAGGCCGGAATACCTTTATCTCTGTACAAGCGTTTCGACAGTTCTGAGTCGGAGCTAAAAACACTCCTTTTCCTAGCCTCTACGGAAATGGGAATCAAATGGAAATTAAAAAAACATGTTTATTTGTACACCGGCGCCTATCTGGATTATGGGCTGACGAACAGCGTATTGAAAGAAAAACCTGAATTTGTAGAAACGATTGCGCCGGTTGCAGTCGGATTTAAATTGAAGCTGGCATTCGGAGGCGGTTCAACTGTAGAGCCACCCCTTCTGGTATTCAGCACAGGGCAAGATACCATATCAATGGGGCAAAGCACGGTTTTGAGCTGGATCACCCTTAACACGGAAGAGGTGAGCATAGAAGGAATAGGACCTGTTTCCGACAAAGGCTCGGTTAAAGTCAAGCCTTCCGAGACAGCTAAATATATTATCACAGCCAAAGGCAGGGATGGCGAGGAAACGGATTCCGTAGTTGTTGCAGTCAAATCTGCGCCGATTCCTTCGGTTGTGTTTACCGTAAGCCCGAAAACCATACAAATCGGGCAGGTTGCCACGCTAAACTGGATGGTTTCCGATGCGGACGAGGTGAACATAAAAGATGTGGGGCTTGTTCCCGACAAAGGCACTATGGAAATAAAACCTTCGGAAACAACAAAGTATTTTATTGCCGCTAAAGGCAAGGGTGGCGAGAAAACGGATTCTGCGGAGATAGTTGTGGAAGCCGCGCCTGGCCCCTCAATTGTATTCAATGCCGTTCCGGGGTCCATACAAAAGGGGCAAACCGCCACATTAAACTGGATTACCACGGATGCGAGCGAGGTGAGCATAGGAGGAATAGGTTCTGTTCCGGATAAAGGCACTAGGGTTGTAAAACCTTCCGAAACAACTAAGTATAGCCTTATAGCAAAAGGAAAAGGCGGTGCAAAAATGCAGATGGTGGAAATCATAGTAGAAGAGCCGCCTCCCATAGAAGAAAAAGTCAATTTGAAAGGGGTAAACTTTCTCCCCGGCAAAGCCGTACTCTCGCTTGACGCCAAAAGGGTGCTGGATGGAGTTGCAGAACAGCTTTTGGCATACCCGAATGTTAAAATTGAAATTCAAGGACACTCGGATAATGTAGGCAAGGCGGCTACAAACCAAAAACTATCCGAAAACCGTGCCAAAGCAGTAGTGAGTTATCTAGCCACCAAAGGGGTTAAGATGAACAGAATGAAAGCGGTAGGTTACGGGCCAAGCCAACCTATTGCAGACAACGCAACCGAGGAAGGACGTGAGCTTAACCGCCGAATTGAAATGATCAGGATAGATAAGTAGATTTCTCAATACGCCTTTTTTAACGCTTCTGCCACAGTATCTGTGGTTAGAAACTCCGGCAGCAATATGGCTTCTCTTGAAGAAGTTAACAGCAAATCAAAGGGAACCCCGCCGCGTCCGTGTGCTTCAAAGAATTTTAAAGCCTCGTAGTTAGGCTTGGTATAATCTGCCTGCATTTTTACCACATTGGCTTTAGCAAAGGCTTCTTTGATTTTTTTGCTTTCGAACACTCTTTTTTCATTTTCTTTGCAAGTTATGCACCAATCCGCCATTCCGTTCACCCAAACGGCAATCCCTTCGTTTTGCAAGCTATCCAGCTTTACACTTGAAAACGGCAGCCATTCTAAATCTTCAATCTCTGTTTCAACATAATTCCTTCTGTTTTGAATTAACGGGTTAATCCCTTGATTCCATGAAAGTAAGTATATTGCAGCAAAAATGAGCCATAAAACTGCGAAACGCCACCATGGTTTCCCCGGTTTTGCAATTAAACCTGAGAGCCACGCAAAAAAAACGGCTGCGCATAAAAGCAAACCCATCCTTAAAGAAGCCGCTGCTCCTGTTTGTTTGCCAAAAATCCAAATCAACCAAACAACCGTGAGCAAAAGCGGGAAGCCCAGAAATTGCTTGAGTATAACCATCCAATGGCCCGGCTTAGGAAGTTTTTTTGTCCATTGCGGAAAAATGCTCAAAATCAAATACGGCGAAGATAAGCCTATGGCAATAGCGACAAAAATCAAAATAAATTCAATAGCCGAAGCCGCAAAAGAAAAGCCTATGGCCGTCCCTAAAAAAGGCGCGGAACAGGGGGTTGACAAAAGCACCAGCAAAATTCCGTATGCAAAAGCTCCGCGGGTGCCGCCTTCTTTTGCCCGTTTTTCCCAAACTTTGAGCATATTGCCGGGCATCCAAATATCAAAAACTCCCCAAAGGCTCAAAGCGAAAATTGTGACGAATAACGCCATTGCGGCCGTGTATTCCGGGTGCTGAAATTGAAAACCCCAGCCCACCGCATTTCCGGTGAAGCGGGCAACGAAAATTACTGCGGCGATAACGAGAAAAGAGGTCCATATGCCGCTAGCCGTGGCAAGCCCCCATTTGAGCATACTTTTATCCGTTTCTCCGGCTCTTCGCATTAGATCAAAAATTTTAAGAAACAGAACCGGTAGCACGCATGGCATAACATTCAAAAGCAAGCCACCCAGCAAAGCGAGTAAAAAATATATGAGAAATGAATTTTTTGTTTTTTCCGCCGTTCTGCCGTCATCTAAATAAGAATTTTTTTTTTCGCTTGTGCTAATCGGGTTGAAAGATACCTCTATTGTTTTTGGAGCCAAACATATATTAGAACACGCTTGGTAAGTGAATTTGAGGCTGACTTTGTAGGGGTCGTAGTTTTTCGATATAGAGTTTATGGGCAGGCTTATTGTGAAAGAATCTTGTAACAAAAGCAAATCCACGTTTAAAAGTTCGTTGTGCGACTTTATAGGCTCAGGCCATAAGGTAGAATCGAATTTCATGCCTTCTGCAAGCGGCTCCACTTGGCTGGGAACCAAAAAATCATCCGAAACTTTGTTTGCGTTTATATGCCAGCCGTCGGGTATGGTCACTTTTAGGTAAAGGGTATCGCCCGCTTTGGGGATTTCACGGGAATAAAACAACTCTGTTCCCGGCCTTTCCATATCATTCATGGAAACAGAGGAGACCTGCGAATTTGCCTCTATAGCAAAAAAAAGCAATATTAGAATATGTGAAAAAATACTTTTCATCTGCTCTGTCAATTCCTTGGTTTAATAGAATCTACTAATTTTTGAGCCAGCCTTACCGTAGCTTTATCTATCATTCGCCCGTCCACAGCAACTGCTCCTCGCTTAGGGGTGGCTTTTACCGCATCCAGAATGCGATTTGCCCTGTTTATCTCTTCTTCGGTGGGGGAAAAAATTTCATTTATGGTTTCTATTTGGCTGGGGTGAATTGCCCATTTGCCATCGAATCCAAGAGCAGATGCCATTTTTGCACCCCTTGCAAGCCCTTGCAAATCCTGAAAATTTCCATAAGGGGAATCTATAGCCAACAGCCCGTGAGCCTTTGCGGTTTGCGCTATTTTAGACATGACAAAATTCCATCTGTGCCCGGGATAAATTTCCAATTCGTTTTCGCCATGCCCGCTGATGCTGCTGAGCCTTGCCCCTATGGATGCGCTGTAATCCGCTATCCCAAAAATAAGGGCGCGAACTCTCGGTGCAGAGGCTATTTCCGCAATATTTTCAACTCCGAGCGCAGATTCTATGCTTGCATCTATGGCTATGCGGGATTTTAATCCTGTTTCAATTTCAATGCCGTCCAGCAAGCGGGAAAGAAAATGCACATCGCCTGCGCTATCCACCTTTGGCAGCACAATGGAATCTATTTTTTCGCCCACAGCTTGCACAACCTCTATAACGTCGCGAAAGCAGTAAGGGGTGTCTGCGCTATTCACGCGCACGGATATTCCACGCTTCCAATTCGGAGAACCTTTTAGAGTTGAAATCACCTGTTCTCTGGCGGAGCGTTTTAAGTCCAAAGGAACGGAATCTTCCATATCCAGCATAATCACGTCTACAGAAGACTCAAACGCCTTTCTGTGCATTTTTTCCAAATGCCCGGGAACGGATAAAGTTGAACGCTGGCCGGTAATCATGGGAAGAAGATAGAAAGTTACTTATACATAAACACGCCTATCTCTATTGTAAAATCCGTATTCGCGAGTTTTATCATATCTATGCCGAGAAAACCTTCGCTTTTGCGCGAAAAAATATGTTTAACGGGAGCGTATTCCAATTTGCCGAGTATCCTAAAGCCAAAGGGAGATTTTTTCCAAGGCAGCATATCCCGTCCGTATCCGAGGGAAAACAACGGTGAACTTCCCTCATCTACTTTTATGTAATCCAATCCGAAATGCACAAAATTTTCCGCATTTTCCTTAAACAACTCCCCTGTCGGCAAATAATGCCCAAAAGCACCGGCTACAAAACCGTCCCTTGAAAAATTCATTTCCGCTTTTGTGCCGATAGCGAAGTTTTTGCCCACGCGCCAGTGCGCATTCAATCCGCCGAAATTGTCTATGCCGCCCGCAAAAATTCTTCCCGCATAATTTGTGCCGTAAACAAAAATCGGCGGCGGCTCCTCTTTTTCCACTATATCCAAAGCCAGAAAATCAGCATATGAAACGGAGAGAAAAAACAAAATGACGGTTATAAATTTGAAGGGCATAACAATTCCTTCATTATTTTTTGCCCCGCCATCCACCTAAAGGCGAACACAGAATAAATCTGAACAAAATCCGCACCCTCGTTCAGCAAATCACGTACCTTTAATCCGTGGTCAATTCCACCGCAAGCAACAACGGAAAGGTTGGGAAAATGCTTTTTTGCAAGAGAGGTTTTTTTAAAAGCGTTTTCGTAAATGGGGCGCCCGGAAATTCCACCGCTTGTGCCCTTATCGTTCAAAACAGGCAATGAATAAGAAAGTTTTTCGCTCGGATATGTGTTGCCCAGTATAACGCCGTTCACTCCGGATTGGGAGAGCAAATCCAAGAGAGAAAGCAACTGTTTATCCGTTAAATCCGGGCTGAGTTTTGCGTAAACCGCTTTGCGGCAAGGAGAGGTTTTTCTAATATCTTCAATAGAGCTGAATACCTGTGCCATAAATGCGGTATCCAAATCCAAACGATCTTCGCCGGTGTTTGGGCAGCTCACATTCACCTCTAAGTAATCTGCGGTTTTATGGGCTATTGAAAAAGTTTCCAGCAAATCTTGCAAGCGTTTTTCTTCCGCTATTCCGGGAGTTTCCGCTACGGAAATCCCAACTGCAAAATTATGTTTGCGCGCCTTGCCTATTTGCTTTTCAACCCTTGCGGAAATCTTTTCTATTCCGTCATTGTTCAACCCCATTGAGTTATAAATAAGGCGGTTAAATTCATCCAGGCCAACCCGCGGCCTGCGGGTGTTTCCGATTCTGAAATTTCTTGTAGCCGTGCCGACGGTTATCCCGCCAAGCCCAAGATTTGCATAATTATTTATGCCTTTGCCGTTTTTGTTCGCTCCCGCGGCTAAAACCATAGGAGAACATAAATTTACAGGCAGGCTTCCATCCGAAAAATTTATTTCCCTTTTCTCATTTTTGCAAACAAACCCGCCCCATATCGGCGAGAATTTTGCATAAAGCCCAAGGCAAGAATGCCTGAACTCCGCATGGTTTTTAAAAACATAGCGGATAAAGGCTAAAAGTTTATCGCCAAAGCCAAGGGTGTAATCGTAGTTGATCATCAGAATACTTGCCTTGCTTTGCCCTCTTTGGGCTTTGCAGAAGAAGTATTGCTGAATATGGTTGCCGCACTTTCTTTCGGTTGCTCAAAATGGTTTCCATCGCATTGCTCCGTTACCGCATGACTCGCTGTGTAAAGGCAGATTGAACTGGGATTGCAGTATGAACCGGCAACTTTTCCGGTATAATTGCATATCCTTTTTGAAACAACTCCACCCGGCACAGAGAATTGAAGCATCGGCAAATCTTTGTGGATCTCCGGCATTGAATTCAGCCATATCGGCAAAGCATCTTCCGTACCTGTATGCCCGGGTCCCATGGGAACAAAATCATCCGTTCCAATCCACACGCCCATTGTGTATTGCCTGGTAAATCCTATATACCAAGCATCCGTGTAATCGTTTGTGGTTCCGGTTTTTCCTCCGCTGGGGTGGTGAAAACCGCTTGCCCAAACTTTTGACGCTGTTCCGCCTGTGTTTACAACTTGCAACATTGTGACCATTATGTAAGCAGCCGGCTTTTTCAAAACCTCATGCTCAACCTTGTAGTTCTTTTCTATCACTTCGCCGTTTTTGCCTACTATGGCTTCTATGTAATAAGGCTCTATTCTGTTTCCGCCGTTTGGAAAAACCGTATAGGCACTGGTCATTTCCATGAGCGTTGCCCCCACCGAGCCAAGGGCAAGGCTGGGCACTGCCTTCAAAGGGGCTTTTTTTACCCCGAATTTGCGTGCATATTCCACAACATTTTCCAATCCGTATTTCATGCCGACCTGAACTGCCGGCAAATTTTGCGAAAGCGCCAGAGCTTTGCGATAAGTCATCATTCCTTTGAATTCTTTTGCAAAATTTCCCGGTCGCCAGAATTTTGATGTGTCCCCGGGGTTCGGAATTGTTATCGGGGCATCATTTACGGAATCGCATGGCGAGGCTCCGTTATCCATAGCAGTTGAATAAACAAAAGGCTTGAATGAAGAACCGGGTTGCCTCAATGTTTGCACGGCGCGATTCCATTTGCTGGCGTTAAAGTTCTTTCCGCCGACCATAGCTCTGATTGCACCGGTTTCGTTCTCTATCAAAATAACACCCACTTGTGCCGGACGGTAGCGGGAAGTATCGGGGTAAATCTTTTTTGCAGTGTCTTTTGCCAAATAATTTACCGAAAAATCCGCATAGATGGAGTCAAAGCGTTTTAAAATGGTATCATTGGGCAAATTGTACTTTTTTACAAGCCCAAACTTGTAAATAGCACGCTGGCGGAGTTTTCTATCAACCTTTACCAACTGCTCTAAAGCGGCTTTTTCAATTATTTTCTGGGCATCCGGATCTATGGTGCTGTAAACGGAAATGCCATCCGAATAAAGTGAATTTTCGCCGTATTTTTTTTCCAAGTATTTGCGAATTTCCTCCATATAGTACGGAGCTACCACTGTGGTCACCTTCTCTTCTGTTTTTAAGGGGGTTGCAATATATTGTTCATATTCGGCTTTTGATATATAGCCGGCATCCATCATGGCAAACAAAACCGTGTTTCTGCGAGCAATGGCTACTTCGGGATTGCGATCGGGGCGGTAAGCCTCAGGGCGTTGAAGCATACCCGCAAGCACAGCGGCTTCCGGAACGGTTAGGCTGTCTAAAGGCCTTCCAAAGTAGAATTGCCCCGCAGATTGAAATCCGTAATTCCCTCCGCCTAAATAAACCTCATTTAAGTAAAACTCAAGGATTTCCTCTTTGGTATAGGTTTTCTCTATGCGTATGGCGGTCATCACTTCTCGTATTTTGCGGGTGAGTGAACGTTCCGGGGTCAAAAACAAAAGTTTTGACAGTTGCTGGGTTAGGGAGCTTGCACCCCTCATTCTATTTCCTGTTTTAAAACTCTCTATTACCGCACTCGGAATAGCTAGAAGATTCATTCCCCAGTGGTTCCAAAATTTACGGTCTTCCGTTGCTATAACGGCATTTTTCACAAAGCTCGGTATGCTGTCTATCGGTGTCCATATTCGTTTTTCAACATAAAATTCATGAACTAAAAGCGAATCTTTATCATAAATTTTAGTGATTAAGCGCGGTTCTATGGTCTCAAGTTTTTCAAAAGAAGGGAGTGTCGGAGCCAGCTTATCCCAGACAATTTTAACGGCCACAAAAGCCAAAATTACCGGAAGCCCTAAAACGAGAATCCACAGTAACTTTTTTTTGCCGAGATTTTGCTCCTCATATGCCAAATCTTCATCACGCCAGTTTTGCATAAAGGGAATATAGTAAATGATGATAAACTCGCTTAGGTATAGGGTATAGGGTTCGGGGTAT
>LIUH01000113.1:22443-27929 GCA_001462225.1 Fibrobacteria bacterium GUT31
TTGGGTATAGGGTATAGGGTTCGGGGTATAGGGATTACCGGACATAAGGGAGTAGAAAAACGCTTAAATTCATGTTTTTTCCACTCCCCAAACATTGAGTTAACTATTACTTACTATATTTATTTAGTTATGATTATTGAAGAAGAAATCCCTGACAAAAGCCAGGTAGAGCGCGAGCATTTGGATCGGGTCAAAGAGCATATAATCTCCGAAGAGGAGGCTTTGAAGGCTGTACGAATCATTAAAGGCGCCGATACAAAAAAATATAAAAAGTTTAAAAATGTAAAATACGTTCCTCCTCCAAAAAAAGAATTGTCGGACGAGGCGAAACTTACGTTAACACGCAGAAATCAGGCTTTAACCGGATTTTTAGGGTTTGTCGGTATTGGCATGACTTTTTTTATTATCTATAATCCTACGCTGTATTTATCGATTTTAGATAATTCCGTCATAGTTTTGAAGCTCTATGATTCGATGTTGCATTTGTTGATTTTAGAAGATTATCTCGTTATAGAAATTAATTTGATATTGCTGTGCTGTGCACTGATGGCTGTGAGCGTCATGGGGATAATCATCTTTCAACACAGACACGACAAAATCAGCGATAGAATCAGTGCGGGGCAAAGTACCAGAATCGAAGCCCAAAAGTAACGCACTATCCCTGCCTTTGGCATCCAATCACATCAGAGGCAGGAAGAGAACGAGATAGATGCATACTACTGCCGTTAGTTCATTAACCGAAACACCCTCGTAGCCTTTTGCTGAAAATAGCTCAAGGGCTTTATACATGATTTTATCTTTTACAGAATTCACCAAGTTTGCTGCACCTTAAAAATACCCCTTTTCGGGCACGGTTTCCCATTTATTGCAATCCCAACCCGGAACAGCGTAGCTTCCATTCAGGTTAATGTTATTTCTGAATGTGCCTGCGGCATCGTCGCATACAAGCATTGCATCATAAAAAATATCATCAGTTTCCATGCATGGTTCACCGGCACTAGGTCTTAAATGATATAAAACCATATCTTCAGCAAGAACCAAGTGACCGGAAGATGTGGAATTAGTAGATTCGAATACAACAAAATAATTGCATTCTTCATTATTCAAATTATCAGGAAACCATGAGTTCAAAACATCCGGCTCGGCAATAATCCCTCTAAATCCCAAGCCCCCACTCCAGTTCGCCGTTTGATAAGAAACAACCCTGCTGTCCATAGTTGGTATTTCGGTATCTCTATTCTCAACCCGTTTTTCAGTATTTAAGGTTATAGAAGGATCGCCGGATTCGTCAGAAAATAGCTGACAACCAACCATAAAGGCTAAAAAAGCAAGCAAAAACAGATTTTCGTAACGCATTTTAAATTCTCCGGTTGAGGTCTTATAATAAATATAGTAAACGCTGATTAACTCGCTTGGGTATAGGGTATAGGGTTTGGGGTATAGGGAAAATTCATGCTTTTTTGCATCGTCCATACCCTAAACCCCATACCCTTAAATCAGCGTTTACCCTAAATTCCCTAAAAAATACCTCCCATAATCCACCCGTTTTCATTTAAAAAGGGATATTTTTTCAAAAAAAAGCAAAAAAAACGCCATCACCCCTTGCATTCTGCCTTGAAATAATATATCTTGATTTCTACGATTCTTTCTAATATTGGTGACAAAGATATAAGAAAATCCTACTCATCCTTAATACAACGAACACTACGAAAAGAACTCTTCCCAGTGATTGTCCCATAGACGTTCTCAGAGTTGTAGTGCATATATTTGAAATAAGCGTTGCTAACACCGTACTCAGAGGCAGTCCACCAGTTGCCGTAAGTACCGACATTATAAAAATTGCCACTTGAGCCGTAGCCACCTGGCAGAGCCGTAAAGTCGTAAGTGTCCTCGCACAAGTTTGAACTAGCAGAGCCAAAAGTGCCACAATTATACCAGCCGTTTTTGGCTTTAAGTTCACTCCCTGCTGATGAAGAGCCGCCTACATAATTTATCAAAACATTCCAGTCATCATTATTAGGAATATGCCAGCCGGAAGGGCATACGCCCTTATGTTTCAATTGCATTTGACTTGAACAAGATTCATTGTTGCAAGAGCGAGGTAAATCCATAGCTGCCGCCCAATCATAAAGCCTACCGTATTTGGTACAGTTGGCTGGATCATTGTCATAACATCTGCTACCATTTACGTTATAGTTCAAATTTTCAGCCATCCAAGTTTGTGTACCTATTACAACAGTATCGTAGATTTGATTGCTATTACTACCGCTGGAAATGCCTGGTTCGCCATTACCACCGCTGGAACTATTGCTGGCATCCATATCTACCGTTCCGCAGCTTTCCAAAACAAAAAAGCACACCATTAAAAGGAAAAAAAGAAATTTTATAGAACTTTTCATAAGAAGTTCCTATTTAAAAATGAAAAAATAGAAAAATCTCAAGAAAAGAACTTTATGAAAGAGTTGACCGTTCCTCTATTTTCTACATTGCAACAATGAAATTTGCCCGTTCTAAAAAGATTGCTATGTTCAACAATAAAGGCAGAGTTGGAAAAACTACTCTTGCTTTTAATTTAGCGGTTAAATTTGCAAACAAAGGTTACAAAACCGCCCTTATAGATTTAGACCCTCAATGCAATTTAACAAGGTTAGCACTCGGGAACGATTTTTTTACGGAAAACAATGGCAAAACCATATATGATGTATTAAAAGGAATTATAGAAGGCGGTGCAGATGTGGATTTTTCCGTTGCTTTGGAAAAAATTCAAGGTGCAAAAGAAAATCTTTATTTGCTCAGGGGTGATTTAAGTTTGGCAAAATATGAAAATCTTTTATCGACTGCCTATAACTCGGCGGCGGCGGGTGATAGAATCGGTTATTTTCAAATTAGTGCAATAAATAGATTTTTGAGAGAAAAAGGAATGAATGCATCGGAGGCAATAGATATTTTTGTTATAGACACTTCGCCAACGCTCGGACTTTTGAATAGAATTATTTTGCTAGGAACCGATTACTTTGCCGTGCCTGTTATGCCGGATGCCTTTTCTTTGCAGGGCATTGAAAATCTGGGAAAAATATTTGAGGAATGGAAGATAAAATGGAAAAATACAGGTTTGGCTCTTTCCGGCGATATTGAAAATAAATTTGTGCTTAACGGCGATGCCCTATTTATAGGTTATATTTTAAACTCTTACAATGTCTATGGAAAGCAACCCATAAGAGACCATAGAAATTTCATAAAACAAATTCCCGACTTGGTTAAAAAATTCTTGTCGGAAAAGCACAGTAAAAACGGTTTAGTGGCTCAAAGTTGCGCAAACTCCATAGGAGATATTCAAGATTACGGAAGATTACCGTCACTTGCACATGAAACGGCACAAGCCATTTTTGACATAGACCCGGTTAAAGCAGAGGCCATGCAATTCGGCACAGTTGAAAATATCGAAAAGTCAAAAGAAGAATTTGAGCATTTGTCGAGTAAGATTTTAGACATACTACTCCGTTTTTAATATCCGTGCAGAATACGGCTTCATTTCAACATCACTAGAATCTAAAACTCGTTCATTCAGCAGCAAATCAAAGAAACCACCATTGCTGCACTTGTTTAAGTTTATGGATTTTTTAGCATCGGCAATATTTACCGCCACCAATATACGCTCATTTTCGTATGAACGCTCAAAAACAAAGGGGCAATTATATTCCAGATAAATCTGTTTATAGCCGCCATATCTCAACGCTTTTTCCCGCTGCCTTATTTGCGCAAGCCTGCTGATATGCTCTGTAAGCCATGTATTATACTCTGAGCAGTTTTCGATATTTATATAAGGGCGTATCTCTTGATCAGACCCATTTTTTTTGATACCTTGAATACCCCATTCACTGCCATAATAAACCGAAGGAATACCCGGCACCGTATAAAGCAATGTGTATAAAGTATTCAAATATGCGGTATTGGAAACTACGCTTGCAATACGGTTCTGGTCGTGGTTGTCTAAAAATGTATATAACGGCAATCCATTATTTGGAACTGAATTTTTGATACTGTGTGCCAACTCAAACAAATTATTGTCATTATGGCTGGAACACAAACTTTTGTATAGAGCGTAGTTTGTAACGCTATGCAATGTGGTTGCATTTACCCATCTGGAATAGCAGCCATGCACAACTTCACCCATAAGCCAAAAATCGGACTTCATGTTTTCCGTAGCACGGCGAAGCTCTGTCATAAAATCAAAATCCAAAACATCTGCCGCATCAAGGCGCATACCGTCTATTTCAAAATATTCAATCCAAAAACGCGCAGCACTGAGCAAATAGTCTTTGACCGCAGAATTTTTAAGGTTGAATTTTGGCAGTTCATAGTATCCTGCCCAAGTGGAATAATTAAACGGGTCGCCTAAGGGGCTTTGCTTTCCAAAGTCCACGCCGGAGAACCAGTCGGCAAAATCCCTATTGTTTTTTCGCAGTTCCTGAAAAGCAAAAAAATCCCGCCCGCAATGATTGAATACACAATCAAACATTACACGAATGCCATTTTCATGCAGTCTTTTTACTAAAGCCTGAAATTCTGCATTTGTGCCGAGCCGGTTATCAATTTCAAAATAGTCCGTTACATCATAACCGTGGCTGCGTGATTTAAATACAGGGCTGAACAACACCGTATTAAACCCCATGCCCTTTATATGCGGAATCCATTTTTCAATTTCACCGCATCTACCCAAAGAAAGTGCGTATATGTGATACACAAGTGCGTCTTCGTACCATTTTGGCTCCATAATTGTCTCCTTATATTAAAAGAGGCTTGGTTATGCCTGCCGCTACAGTTAGCTCGTTAACCGAAACGCCCTCATAGCCTTTTGCTGAAAACAGCTCTAGGGCTTTGCATATGATTTTATCTTTTACATTAATTTTTTCGGTGGAAGGCATAGTGAAAGGTAAATATAGTAAAATTTCTATATTCCCATTAATGCCATCCTTTAAATCCATTCTGCAAAAATACCGCGAGGAATCTATTTCCGAGCAGAATAAGGGTTATAAATTTGAACGCTTAATGCAGAAATTTCTCAAACACACTCCCCTTTACGATTTTGAATCCGTATATCTTTGGAATGAATTTCCATACAAGTCTCAATTCGGTGGCAAAGATACTGGTATAGACATTGTTGCAAAAACCAATAGCGGAAACTGGTGGGCAGTGCAATGTAAATGTTATAAAGCAGATGCTCGCATAGATAAACCTGCCATAGATACCTTTCTTTCGACTTCGGGCAAATCTTTTAAAGACAATGACAACAATCGGCTGAGTTTTGCATATAGGTTGTGGATAGATACCACGGAAAAAGGTTTTAACGCCGAAGCCGAGAATGCAATTAAAAATCAAAATCCGCCGGTGGGTAGGCTCGGGCTTTATGACTTGGAAAATATAAATTGGGAAAAAATTGAAAAAGACAATGCAAAAATATGCGAGAAATACAAAGCCAAAGAGCA
>LIUH01000114.1 GCA_001462225.1 Fibrobacteria bacterium GUT31
CAAAACCGAAGCGACCGAAGCGGAAATAAAGTCAAAATTTGATGAGGCGAAGATTCAGATTGAAAAGTACCGCAAAGATCCGAGGTTTACGGATAGAAATGATGTTAAGTTTGCTGTTGTTATGTTTAAGGGGAAAGGGGAAATAGTGATAGAAAAATAAGTGCATAAACCCCTGCAGCAATATCATCTAACATAACTCCATGAGCGTTTAAGACCTTTTTATCAAAATAGCTTGCAGGGAAGGGTTTGAGTATATCAAAAATACGGAATAAGATAAAAACCGCTGCCGCATAAAGCCACCAGTCGCCCGGGCTTGGCAAAATAAATGCAGATATATATATCAATGGAATCAGTTGCCCGGCTACCTCGTCAATCACGATTATCGATGGGTCGTGGCTTGTGTATTTCAAAACCTCTTTGCTCGCCAAAGTTCCCAGCACATAAACCAAAACGAAGAATGCTAGCATCGCAGGCCAGCCACCGCAATGAAAAGTCAGCGCAAACGCAAAAGGAAGAGTGGCCAGAGAACCGGCGGTGCCGCTTGCCACAGGGCAGTAGCCCACGCCGAAGAAGGTGGCTATTATGTACGCTAACTTTTTATTCATTAAATCTCTATTCTCCATTCATATCGTTGAATTTTTATACGCTAAACTCATACAATCGTTTACATCCTTCGATGAGAGTTCTAAATCCTTTAAAATTTGGTCCATTTCTTCTAAGTCGTCTTGCTCAATCAAATTGATTAAACTCACCAATAATCCCATGGTTCCTTTCTTTTCCAGTAAAGCGGCGGTTATCTCTTTATCTAGGGAAACCTGTTCCAGCACGGTGTCCAGCGATGTTTGATAAAGAGCATCCAAGTGGCTTGTTAAACCCATCAAATATGCCTTTTCTTCCTTTTCCAGAGACCAATTCAGTTTTTTTGCCAGTGCCCCGAAGAAATTCGCTCGCATTGTAGCGTTCATCAGAAGAGGAGATTTATCTGCGCCGGAACTGGAACCGGCATAAGCCAGAATCAAAAGCCACCGCCTGAGGTTAGAAATACCGAGCATACTTATAGCGTGCCGAATGCTCACTATTTGGGAACGCATAGCGAAAGCCGCCGAATTCAGATATTTTAACAGATTTATGGTCAAATCGGGTTGGTTTTTGAACTCCTTTTCCAAATCCATTATATCCAAGCCTTCCCTATTCATCAAGCCCAGAATTTGCAAAACCCCTAGTGCATCAGAGCTTATTTTTACGGATTTTATTGTTTCCGGCCTCGTAAAAAAATAACCCTGAAAATAGTCAGCACCTGCATCGTAAGATATTTTGAAGTCTTCTTCCGTTTCTATTTTTTCCGCTAAAACTTTGACATTCTTTTGTTGAAAAGATTTCACTATGTTGCGCAAAAGTTGAACCTCTTTTATTTGGGGATATTCAAGTTTGCAAAAAGCCAGATAAGGAACAATAGGGGCAACTTCCGTAATTTTTTCTTTGGTTGGAACAAAATCATCAATTGCTATCCTAAAGCCTTTTTCGTGTAAAATTTTAACGATTTCTATGATTTTTTCGTCAATTTTTACTGTCTCTAAAATCTCCAAAACAAAAATATCGGGATTTAGGGTAAACGGGATTTCACTGAGCAAGAAGTCATAGCTGCAATTCAAAAAAGCCAAAAAACCTTGCGCAATTTTGTCTATTCCGATATTGTTTAAAACATTGTCTAAAACTACAGCGGTGGCATTCATATCGTTCAAAATACTGCCTGTGCTATTCGCATTAGCTTGCCCGCTTCTTCGAAATAGAAGTTCATAAGCGAACAATTCCCTGTTTCTGTTAAGAATAGGTTGCCTTGCAACGCAAATTTCCTCGTTAATTCCATTTTCTTCGTTCATTTTATTACTCCGATTTAAAAGTTAGGGTAAAATTAGAAAATTACGTTTATTAAGTTTACTATATTCCCCTTGTGCGTTTTATTTTTAACTCTATTTTTGCAATTTTTCTAGCGACAGGTGCAAGCATTGCCGCTTCGCTTATCGGAACGGATGCTCTTGGCATGGAACAGACACCCAGGAACGCCGCCATAATAAGGAATGGGTTTGCACCGCAAAATCCGGCCATAAATGCCTTTGAAAACAAAACCAAGTTTGAAGCCGTAATCCGCTTTGAGTATGCGGAAGCCCAAAAAGACGATGATGCCATACCGCTGAACTCCTTTACGGTGCCATCTATATCCATGGTTTTGCCGCTCGGATTTTTTGGAACCTTCGGTATAGGCTTGGAACAAAAGTACTTTGCGAACAATCGCATGGAACTTATAGATTCGGCTTTTAATTCAAATATCTCGCTCTCGTCAAGGATAGGCATTTATGAGCTTTTGCCAAGCTACTCCATAAGGCTTCCGTTTTTAAGCGATTTTGCACTGGGAGCTTCTTACAGAATTTTCTTTGGAAATTCTTACTCAACTTTGAAACGCGGCAAAAGCTATGAATGGGGCGATGATTCCTGGACTGCTCAGAATGTTTTAATAACAAAAAAAGAAACGAGCCATTTGGAAACCACCTCTGACTGGTGGCGAAACTTCGGTTACAGTTTGCACTTCCACAGAAAAACTATCGACTATTTTATCTCTTATTTTCCCTCTGTTCAAATGCAGAAAAATATAAAGGAAAATATTCAGTTCAGCAACACCGATACTTTACGATCAACTAATCCGAAAGAAACCTTCAAACTGCCCAAACACCTTGCCAGCGGAGTTCATTTCCGTTTTTGGCAAAACCAAAATTTGAGCTTTGTTTATGAACACCAAAACTTTGAAGAAACCGAGCTTGCCGTAGAAACGCAAAACGCAGTTTCTTATTTTGTCGAATATAAAATATCGGGCACAGGAATTCATTACACTCCTTTTTTGAAAAGAAACGATTTTGGCATAAATGCCTGGTATGCGGAAAAATATCTAAAAGACGTGCAGGAATACGGTGCTTCTCTGTTTTCCGATATATGGCTGGGACGCAGAGGAACACTTGTCGGCGTTGCTCTCTATGGCGGCTACAGAGATGCGAAAGAACGGTATTGGGATGAACCGTTTTTTGGAGTCAAGCTGAGCTTAACAGGGGTCGGCAATTGGGGAACAAGCATACGCCGCAAATAATTTATGAAACATTTTACACAAAATTTCGAATCATTAAAAAGCCAGTTCATGCAGAATGCAGATCTTGAGAAGAAATTTTCAAAGGAAATTTCTTTAGAAACCCAAAAACTTTCAAAGGAGAATATTTCCAAAGATAAAAACAGAGAGGATTTTCGCCATTTGCACATTGTGTGCATAGACCCGGACGGCGCAAAAGATCATGACGATGCGATAAGCATAGAAGAGACGAAAAACGGCTATATTTTGGGAGTGCATATAGCAGATGTAAGCCATTTTGTAAGGCAACACAGTGCATTGGATAGAGAAGCCCAAAAGCGAGGCTACACGCAATACCTGCCTTGGACTGCCGTGCCGATGCTGCCTGATATTCTTTCTGCGGATCTGTGTTCGTTAAGGGAAAACGAAGAACGTTTTTCTTTTAGCTGCATAATGACTTTGGACAAAAAATGCAAAATTCATAAATACCGCTTTGCAAAAGGCTTGATAAAAGTCCGCCGTTCCATAACCTATAAACAGGCTATGGAGTTTTTTGAAAAAAGGGACAAGGAAATTTGCCTGCTCGCCCGCGTAGCCTCCCAGCTCAAGAAACAACGCAGCGAAGGCGGAATTTTGGAAATGGACAGCACGGAATACCAATGCGAGTTCAGCAAAAAAGGCGAGCCGCTCCGCATAATTCCAAGAGAGAGCGACAAAAGCAATTCTTGGATAGAAGAGTGCATGTTGGCCGCGAACAAATGCTGCGCATTGGAACTTCAAAAGCGAAAATTGAACGGGATTTACCGCACTCACGAGGCTCCGGATCCAAAAGACATCACGGATTTAATGCAAACCGAGCCGAATCTGTTTTTTGGCTCCCCCATTGACCCGAACAAGCTCTTGAAAAATTACACCGGCAGCAATAGCCAAGACAAGCGGGTTTTTGAACTGTACTCGCACTTGGTTAAAAAGGCAAAAGGCAACCCCATTTTAACGAACAAGATTTTACGCAGTATGCAAAAAGCGCAGTATAGCGCAGAATGCAGCGGTCATTTTGCCTTGCATTGGAAGGATTACGCTCATTTCACCTCACCTATTAGGCGTTATGCCGATTTATGGTGCCATAGGGAACTTGCCGGCAAAAAAAAGGGGACAACGCAAGTGACCGGCAAAGAACTTTGCGAATTTTTGAATGAAGCGGAGATTAAGAACCAGAAGATAGAGCGAAAGGCTCTGAAACTCTGTGCGAGTTATCTTTTGCAGGATAAGGTTGGACAAACCTTTAAAGCGGAAATTCAAGGTGTGGAGGAATTTGGAATTTTTATTTCCATTTCAAATGATACCATTGCCACAGCAGACGGCTTGGTGCATTTGCGCGACATTCCGGGTGATTTTTATGTGTATAATGAAGCGCGGGGAATGTTAATAGGCAAGCGTTCGGGAAAAAAATTTAAGAGGGGTGATAAAATTACGGTTAAATTAGTCAAGGTTAACCCGTTAAAAGGGGAAAATGATTTTGAGATTGTCACCCAAAACGAAGATTCACCTTGGTTTTCAAAAAGGAGGCGTTTCCGCAAATGAAGCAGTTTTTTAAATTCTTTTTCGCATCAGCACTAGGCACTTTTTTTGCCTTAGGTTTGCTGTCTTTCCTGTACATCTTTTTGATATTGGCATTATTATTTGTAAGCTCAGATACGAAAAAAAATACAGACTCGCCGATTTTAAAAATAAACATAAGCGGGATTATAGCCGAAAGAGAAAGTTACGACCCGCTGTCCATGGCGTTTTTCAATTTTGGGATAAAAAAACAGGGATTGAATGACATTTTGGCCGCTATAAAAAAAGCAAAGGACGATGACAAAGTAAAAGGCATATATCTCAGCACCGGATTTGTACATGCCGGTATAGCTACAATGGCGGAAATTAGAGACGCCTTAACGGATTTTAAGGAAAGCGGAAAGTTTGTGGTTGCTTACGGTGAAATAATTTCGCAAAAGAGCTATTATGCAATTTCGGTTGCAGACAAAATAGTTTTAAACCCTCTTGGAATGCTAGACTTCAAAGGGCTTGGCAGTGCGCAACAATATCACAAGGGTATTTTCGAAAAAATGGGAATAGAAATGCAGACGTTCAAAGTGGGCACATATAAATCTTATATTGAGCCATATACGAGCGATAAAATGAGCAATTACGATAAAGAGCAAAAAAGCGTTTACTTAACAACGCTGTGGAAGGAAATGTTGAGTGGAATTTCCGAAAGCAGGGAGATTTCCTATGATTCTCTTAACCGTTATGCAGATGAATATTTGCTCTTTTCCGCACCGGAAAATCTGATTGAATACGGGTTTATAGACTCGCTGGCTTATAAAACGGATTTTGAAAACTCGCTAAAGGAAATGGCCGGCATAAAAAAAGATAATGAACTCAAATTTCTGAAAACATCGGATCTTTTGGTTGACAATTCTTTAGCCAATATTGCAAACAAAGCGGGTAAGATAGCGATTCTTTACGCAGAGGGAAGCATTGTCAGCAATGCCGAAGAGGATATGTATTCGGACCCGGTGATAACCGCGAATACTTATGTGAAAACTCTAAAAAAATTGCAGGGAGACAGTTCGGTTAAAGCCGTTGTTTTCAGAGTAAATTCCGGCGGCGGCTCGGCTTATGCCTCAGATCAAATATGGCACGGCATAAGGGAACTTTCAAAAATAAAACCTGTTGTTGCATCTTTTGGTTCTTATGCGGCGAGCGGCGGATATTACATCGCTTGCGGGGCGAACAAGATTGTAAGCTCCCCTACTACTTTAACCGGTTCAATAGGAATTTTCGGACTTTTTCCAAGCGGCGAAAAATTAGCGAATAAAATCGGAGCTTCTTATGACGGAATAGGAACGAATAAAAATACTTTGTTCGGCGAGCAAGTGCTCAGCATACCCTTTTGGGGCGCAGGAATTTTGCCGGCACGTCCCCTGAGCAAAGGCGAACACGCCATGTTGCAGGCTTATGTTGAGCGTGGTTATGATGCATTTTTATCCCGTTGCGCAGAGGGGCGCGGCATGAGCAAAGAGGCTTTGGATTCAATTGGGCAAGGCAGAGTTTGGACAGGGGTGCAAGCGGTAAATATCGGATTGGCAGACACGTTAGGCGGAATTGAAACGGCATTGGAAATGGCGGCAAATCTCGCAGATTTAGAGGTCTATTCCATAGACGAATACCCGAAAATAAAAGCTCCTTTTGAGAAATTTTTTGAAGAGCTATTTAAATATGCAAAAATCAACAGTCTCGAATTCATTTTAGGAAAAGACGGCTACGAAACTCGCAAATTGCTAAATGTTCTCTCAAATTACGATTACAGGCAAGCAATTATCGGAGAGTAAATTTCTACATTCTCCGCTATGTCAACACAAAACAATGTTCCTCCGTCTTACAAGTTATTCGCTTTTGCTGTAGTTGTGATAGTTATAGGCTCAATTCTTGTTTCCGCTTCGTTTTACATCGTTAGGGCCGGCGAAAAAGCCCTTGTTTTCACATGGGGAAAAATAACATCGGTGACAAGCGAAGGTTTGCACTTTAAAATCCCGGTTATGCAAACCGTTTCAAAAGTGGATATTCGCACTCAAAAAGCCGAAGCCCCTGCAGCGGCGGCTTCTAAAAATATGCAGACGGTTTCTACCGTTGTCACTCTCAACTACCACCTTGACCAAGATAAATTGGATGTGCTTTATTCAAAAGTCGGTTTGGAAGTTGAAAACAAAATTATAGCAGCTCGTATTCAGGAAACGGTTAAAGCCGTTGTTGCCAGGTACACCGCAGAAGAACTTTTATCTTTGCGCGAGCAGGTTAAAAATGAAATATCGGAGAGCTTAACCCGGCAGCTTTTGGAATATAATATAGTGGTGGATGCAGGCGGAGTTCAAATAACCAATTTCGATTTCAGCCGCTCTTTTAACGAAGCCATTGAGGACAAGCAGGTTGCCGAACAAAAAGCCCTGACCGCAAAAAATAATCTGGAGAGAATAAAGGTTGAAGTAGAACAAAAAGTAGCACAGGCAAGAGGCGAAGCGGAAGCAATTCGCATTCAGGCAGATGCTATACGTGCACAAGGCGGCAAAGAGTACGTAAATCTGAAAGCCATTGAAAAATGGGATGGCAAACTTCCGGTTTATACCGGTGGCAACGGCCCTATGCCCTTTTTGGAAGTGAAGTGATAAGATTTCGCAAAGTATTTTCAATTCTACTGAGAACGGCAACTGTAATCCTTATAATTTACGCTGCTACAGTGCTTTACATAAATATGCGCAAAGAGAATGTTTTGTCTTTTGCAAAACAGGAAGTTGAAATTAAGCAAATCGGCGATACGATTTTGGTAATAGGTTTCAGACTTGGCTGTGCAAGGGCTAAAGAATATGCGGATAGTCTTGCAAAAGAAAATATTCCGAGCAAGCTACAACTGGTAGAACCGCTCTACGAAGAAAAAGAATATTTGCATAAGAGGTATGGAATTTTTTACCCAAGATTTTAACTATATTCCACAAATGCCAATCACAAAGAGTGACTTAATTAATGAAACCGCAATATCCTGCGGAGTGACCAAAAATTATGCGAGAATTTCAATTGAGCAATTTTTTGATGCTGTGAAAGATACTATCAAAGCGGGCAATTCTTTGGAAATAAGAGGCTTTGGAACATTTTCTCCAAAGACCTGCAACCCAAGGCTTGGACGCAATTTAAAAACTAACGAGCTTATACCTTTGGCTGCCGGCAAAGGCGTGAGTTTCAAATTTTCTTCCGAGCTTAAAGCTAAGATAACAGGCTCGGCTGTCAAGAAGGGAGTTCCCAGCAAACGGGTTCAAGACCGTGAGTTTGAAGAAATCGGTTTGCCTCAGAAAAATGCCCGCAGCCGATAAAGCCTCTGCTCGCAGATAAAGGCGACGGATGCGGAGCCTCCAGTACCAGATGGTTTTTATTTTGAGCGATTAAAATTTTCTTTTTGCGAGCGAAACTTCCCCAGAGCATGAACACCAGATTTTCTTTATTTTGCGAAAGCCTTTCAATTACGGAATCCGTAAATTTTTCCCAGCCTATATAAAAATGCGATGCGGGCGAATTTGCTCTTACCGAGAGCGAGGCATTTAAGAGCAACACCCCTTGCTTTGCCCATGATTCCAAATTACCGTGAGCGGGTGGCTTAATGCCTAAATCACGTTCTAATTCTTTATAGATATTCAGCAAGCTAGGCGGAATATCAATTCCAAAAGGCACGGAAAAGGAAAGCCCGTGAGCTTGTCCGGTTCCATGGTAAGGGTCTTGCCCCAAAATCACGATTTTGGTTTGCGGCACGGGGCATAAATCCATAGCGTTGAAAAACAGATTTGCCGGCGGATAAACCGTGTATTGTTTTCTCTCTTGGATTATTTTGCTTTTGATTTCCGCAAACCAGGCCGTTTCAAAAAGGTCTGCAAGCAAATCTAACCAAGAACTCTCAAGTTTAACCATAAATAACTCTCAACTCTCAACTAATCAATCAACACACACTCCTCAGCGAGCAACACGGGTATATTTTGCCTAATCGGATATGCTCTTTTTTTGTCTGCTGTTATTAGGGCCTCTTCCAGTTTTAATTTTTCCAATTCCTCTGCGTTTGCTTCTTGCAGAGGCTGTTTTGTCACCGGGCAGCATAAAATTTCAAGTAAATCTTTGGAAATCATGAGGGCAATGTAGAAAACTTTTTTTCTATATTCTCTCAATGAAACTAGGCCTTACATTTGATGATGTGCTTCTTTACCCCGGTGCATCAGAGGTTTTGCCCTCGCACACCTCCTTGAAAACCGAGCTTGGGAAAATAAAACTCAACATTCCTATCCTAAGCGCAGCTATGGATACCGTTTCAACATCCCAGCTTGCCATTTCTCTCGCTTTGCAGGGCGGAATTTCCGTTATACACAAAAATATGAGCATTGAAAGCCAAGCCGGCGAGGTTCGCAAGGTTAAGAGATGGGAAACCGGCGTTGTGCTGAACCCTATTACTCTGGACGCAGACGAGCCAGTTTCGCACGCCTTTGAAATTTCCGCAAGGCAAAAGATAAGCGGCTTTCCGGTGCTTTCCAAAGGCAAAGTTGTTGGCATAATCACAGGCAGGGATTTGCGCACCGTGACAGACCGTGATATAAAAGTAAAAGATGTGATGACAAAAAACCTCATAACCGCTCCGCCAAAAATATCGCTCGCAAAGGCAAAGGAAATTTTAAATACAAACCGCATTGAAAAACTGCTGCTGGTAGATAGCAAAGACAAATTAAAAGGCTTAATAACCCTTACAGACATTCTGAAAAGAGAGTTTAACCCCGAAGCATGCCTTGATTCAAACGGGCAGCTTTGCGTTGGGGCTGCGGTTGGCACAGCGGCAGATACTTTGGAACGTGCTGCGGCTTTGGTAAAAGCGGGTGTTGACTTGATTGTTGTGGATACTGCTCACGGACATCATATAAATGTTCGCAATATGGTAAAAACGCTCAGAAAAGAATACCCGCAGTTAACGCTTGTAGGCGGGAATGTAGCTACAGCCGAAGGCGTTAAAGATTTGGCAAAAAGCGGCGCAGATGTTGTAAAAGTTGGCATTGGCCCTGGTTCTATATGCACCACAAGAGTTGTAGCGGGCATTGGGGTTCCGCAGTTCACCGCAATTTTGGAATGTGCGGAAGAGGCTGCAAAACAAGGTGTTAGCATTATAGGCGATGGCGGAATAAAATATTCCGGCGATATTGTAAAAGCATTGGCGGCCGGTGCCAACGCTGTTATGCTGGGCGGTCTTTTGGCCGGCACGGAAGAAAGCCCCGGTGAAATTGTTTTGGCAGACGGCCGCACATTCAAAAGCTATCGTGGAATGGGTTCTATAGGAGCGATGAAAGAAGGTTCCAAAGACCGCTATTTCCAAGCCGAGGTTAAGGATGATGAGGATTCCAAATTTGTTCCGGAAGGAATAGAAGGCAGGGTTCCTTATAAAGGCCCGCTCCGTGAATTGATTTATCAGTTGACAGGCGGAATTCGCCAAGCCCTTGGCTATGTGGGTGCAGCAAATTTGGCAGAGCTAAGGGCAAAGGCACGTTTTATACAAGTGACAAGCGCAGGCCTAAAAGAAAGCCACCCGCACGATATCACCATAACCAAGGAAGCCCCGAATTACAGGGCGTAACAGCAATGGACTCCTTCCTAGTATCCCCTAATGGACCGCTTAAAGGCTCGGTTAAAATTTCCGGTTCTAAGAATGCCGTGCTGCCGGTTATGGCTGCGGCTATGCTTGCAGATGGGGTTTCTAAAATAGGCAATGTGCCGCGCTTGAAGGATACGCAAACTATGGCGGATGTTCTGCGGGTGACGGGTTGCCGCATAAAACAGAACGAAAACGATTTGAGCATAGATTCCAGCGATATAAACTATTTGGAAGCTCCATACGAACTGGTGAAAACCATGCGGGCTAGTTTTTATGTGCTTGGGCCTCTGGTTGCTAAATTCGGAAAATGCAGAGTGTCTTTGCCGGGTGGCTGCGCATGGGGGCCGCGCCCGGTTGATCTGCACCTAAAAGGGCTGGAAGCTCTTGGTGCAAAAATAAATATCACGCATGGATATGTTGAGGCGATTTGCGATGGACGGCTCAAAGGAAACACCTTTTCGTTTCCGATAAGCTCCGTTGGCGCAACTGCGAATATCCTTATGGCAGCAACTCTTGCAGAGGGAACTTCCGTTTTGCAGAATTCATCCATAGAACCCGAAATTACCGCTCTCGCAGACTACTTGGCCGGAATGGGCGCGGATATAAACGGCATTGGAACAAGAACTTTGATTGTAAATGGCGTTGAAAAATTAAAACCGGGCGATGGAAAAACCATAGCAGACAGAATAGAAGCCGGAACTTTTTTAGCAGCAGCGGCGATAACAAGGGGAAAAATAAAGGTGACAGATATGGTTGCCGAGCACCAGAGCGCGCTTTTGGAAGTTTTTAAAGGTATGGGATGCGAAATATCCGCAGGTGAGAATTGGGTTGAACTGGATGCAGAAAACAAGGAGCTTTTGCCCGCACATATAACCACCCTACCCTACCCCGGCTTCCCCACCGATATGCAAGCGCAACTCATGGCGGTGCTTGCAACGGTAAAAGGCACATCTTCCGTGCGAGACACTATTTACAGCGATAGATTTAAACATGTTTCCGAATTGGAAAGGCTTGGCGCAGATATTTCCCTTAAAGAAGATGTTGCCATAATAAACGGAGGCGGCGAATTGACTGGAGCACCGGTGATGGCAAGCGATTTGCGAGCAAGCGCAGCCCTTGTTTTGGCAGGCTTGGTTGCCAAAGGGCAAACGGAGATAAGCCGCATTTATCATTTGGACAGAGGCTATGAGAATTTTGAAGATAAATTATCGGGGCTGGGTGCTAAACTTGAGAGAAGACATAATAGTTGAGAGTGGAGAGTTGAGAATTGAGAGTTATTTTATTGGTTGGGTTTGTGTTTCTTTTTGGCTTGCAGGGTTGCACTTGTTGTGCTTATTTTAACCATGCTTGGAATATGGGGGAAGCCTATGAAGAGGCTGGTGTGTTAAGAGAAGCAAGGTTAGATTCAATCCCCGGCGATTCAATTTTAGGTTCCGGAACAGAAAAAGGGCTTTATGACAGAGTTTTAGAAAAAGGCTCGCGCATAGTTGAGAGATTTCCAAAAAATGAAAGGCAGGTTTCCAAATCTGTGTTTATGATGGCAGAGTCATTTCGCCATAAAAGCGAATGGAGAAAAGCCATTGAAAAATACGATGAACTTGAAAGATATTTCCCTCAATACGATTCCATGCCCAAAGCCGAATATGAACGCGCTTTTTGCCTTTACAAAAACGGAGATTACGCCTTAGCGAGATTTTCTGCGGAGCGCATTTTAGAAAGCGGCGAAAAACACGAATACTATTTACCCACTATGGAGCTTATGTCCATTTTGCAAGAAAGAGAAGGTTTGCCGAGCGATGCTATAGCTTCTTTAGAGGCGGTGCTTGCTACCGATTTCGGAACTCCTTGGACAAGGGCAAAAGCCCGAATGCGGCTTGCTGGTTTGTATTATGAGCAAAAAAACTATGAGAAAGCCAGAGAACATTATTTAAATAAGGAAATTTTTATTTTGTCTGTTCTGGAAAGATACAAAGCGCAAAGCACGGCTGCTGAATGCTTGTTCATGGCCGGCGAAGAAAACAAGTTAGCGGCAGCAAAAGAATTTAAAGCCCTTGCAGATTCTGCCGTGTTCAAGGATAGCAAAAATTTGAGCCTAATTAGGCAAGGCGAAATTCTATTAAACATAGGTAACGAAAGCGGAGTTGGAATTTTGAGAGATGTGGCTTATAGCAGGCCCAGAAGTGAAATTGCAGCAAGAGCATTTTTCGGCATTGGCGATTTTAGGCAAAAAAAGCATAATTACCCTACGGCTATTTTGCTTTACGACTCAAGTTATCAGAGCAAACCCGCAAGTTCTTGGGGTATGGAGAGCTACAGCCGCAAAGTAGCCCTTTCCAAATTACTCGCATTGAAAGACACGGTTGAAGTGCGGCAAAAAGAAAAGAAACCGTTTTTTCCGCAAGAATTTCAGATTGCAGAGCTTTTTTTGTTGAAATTATCCGAAACCGACAGTGCGCTTGCCCTACTTGCAAAAATGGATTCAACGCTTGAAGATCCGGTTTTGAAGGCTAGAGCCACTTACACAAGAGCTTTCATTTACGATGAATTCAAACAAGATACGTCTAAAGCCTACCCGTTTTACAGAAAGCTCATTGAAAATTTTCCGCAAACGAATTATGCAAAACAAGCACAAGCGAACATGGGTTTGCAGGTAAATATAAAAACAATAGACGATTTGGCCAACGACCTTTTTTTGAAAGCAGAAGAAGCATGGCTGAGTGCCCAAAAAATTCCTGTGGAAAACATAGAAGAAATTGATGCGGCATATCAAAAAGCCATTGCTATGTATGACTCCGTGATAACGGATTTTCGGGAAACGCAAACCGCTTTGCAAGCCATGTATGTAAAAGCATACATTTTGGCGGAAGAAATAGGCGAATCGGATAGTGCACAAGTCATTTGGGGAAAGTTATCCAGAGAACATAACAAAACGCCATGGGGCAGAGCAGCACGTGAAAGACTGAGCGGAAAATTCTCTGTGAGTCCGGACGAAATGGCTCGACTGCGAAGCCGTGTTGAGCAGGTTGAGATTTCCACAAAGGAGCAGAGCGAAAAATTTTGGGAAGAAATGGAAAAAAAGCAAAACGAACCCCCGCCCCCCCCTAAAGTAGTCGATGACGAAATTCTGCAAAACGATTACAACACGCTTTATGATTTTAAATAGCGAAAATTTATGCCTGAATTTATTTTAATAATAGCGGGCGAAGATTCCGGAGATATAATAGGAAAAGAGTTCGTAAAAATCGCTGTGGAACAAGGTTTTGAAGCGGTCGGAACCGGTGGGGCAAATATGCAACGCACCGGTTTAAAAACCGTTGCGAACTTTGAAGATATGGCTGTGAACGGTTTTTTTGATGTTTTAAAAAAATTGCCTAAACTTTTTTTTATAAAAAGAACCTTGCAAAAAAATATTAAGGATGAAAATTGCAAAGCTTTGGTTTGCATAGATTATCCCGGAATGAATTTGCCTTTGATGAAGTTTGCAAAAAAAATAAATAAACCTATTTTCTATGTTGCACCGCCTCAAATTTGGGCTTGGAAAAAAAACAGGGGGAAATATTTTAAGAACGTGAACGTTGGGGTATTTTTTCAATTTGAAAAAAACATATATGAGAGTTTTGGAGCAAAAGTGTTTTTTGTTGAACATCCATGTTTAAGGAATTTAAAAGTTTGCGATGAGTTTAAGGACAAGGTTTTATTTTTGCCGGGGAGCAGGCTTGGGCAGTTAAAGCGAAATTTGAGCAAATACATAAACATTGCCAGTAGTGTTGAAAATGCGGTATTCGTAGCTTCTCGCAAGGAGCTTTTCGATTTTTTGAATAAAAAACTCGGCGGGAAATTTCCGGTTATTTTGAGAGAACACGGAACCTCCTTTAAAGGAGCAAAAGCAGCGTTTTGCACACCGGGCACTGCGGTTTTGGAAACTTTTATGGCAAATGTCCCAACAATAGCAGTAGCGGTTATAGATCCTTTGACCTATATGATGGGAAAACTGTTTTTAAAAACAAAATATTTAACATTGCCCAATATCATTTCGGGAAAAGAAGTTGTGCCGGAGCATATTATTACAACGCTCTCCCCCGCAATGCGCTCTTTCTGAAAAATCCCTTTTCTCTACTGTCGTAGCACAATTTGGGCTGCCTTTCCTTTTCACAGGAGAGATAAAAAAGCTCCTCTTTAACAACAAAAATTTTTACCTCAAGGGAATCTGCAAATAGCTTTCTCTTAAAATGAATGCTGTCTATAACCGGGAAAATTCTTTGCAATTGGAGTTCCAAAAGCTTGAGTTCCTGCCAGGGCAAAAAGGCCACTTCTCTCTCGGAAACCGGACGCCCGGAAATACTCGCCATACCCACATAAGCAAACGGAATTTCATGTTCCTTGCTCCAAAGGGAAACTTGTGTCTGACTTTCTTTCTCGGGGTAAAATTCTTTATACAGAACAAGTGAGGCATCCCAAAGCATTGGGTTTAACTCTTCAAGGGTTATTGTGTCTCCGAGGCTTGGAATTTTAAAATGTACTGTGTCAAAAGGCGTGGGAACTTCTATCAAATCTCCGCTTTTTCCAACCAGCCAAAGCAAAATAGAGTTTCCATCCCCGGCTTTTGAAAGCAGCAAATCCCCTTTTTGGGAGTTTTCAATACAACCGGCAAATTCGCAAACAAAAATACGCTTACCGTCAAAGTTCCAAACCGAAAGAACAAAAAATCTCAGAAAAACCGCAAAGGCAACAATACAAACACAAAGCAATAAAATTCCCCAAGCCCTTGCAGGCGAGGATTTTCGCAGAGTTTTATCAATAGCTTTTTCTATTTTAATAGCCACCCGCCTAATTTAGGAAATTTTGAAATGGAAAGCGATTTAGAAGCAATAGCGGAAAAAATAGCGCAAACTGCGAAAAATGCGGCTTTGGAATTGCGTATTTTGAGCGCAGACACCCGTGATAAAGCCTTGCAAAAAATAGCGGAAACTATTCGCCTGCACAAAGCAGAAATCATAGACGAGAACAAAAAGGATATTGAAGCGGCAAAAAGCAGCGGTATGCCCGACGCAATGATAGACCGCTTAACACTCACACCCAAGCGCATAGAGGAAATGGCAAAGGGCGTTGAAGAAATAGCCGCATTCGCAGACCCCCTTGGCAAAATTTTGGAACGCAGAACTCTGGTTAACGGCATAGACATCAGCCGCATTAGCGTTCCTATAGGTGCGATTTTCTTTATTTACGAAAGCCGCCCGAATGTCACAATAGATGGCGCAGCTCTGTGTTTTAAAACCGGCAATGCCGTTATTTTGCGCGGAGGAAAGGAATCCGTGCATTCAAGTGCATTTTTGGCGAAAATCTTTTGCGACTGCCTCTTTGAATTCGGCATTTCAAGGGATGCGGTTCAATACATAGACAACCCCGACCGCAATTTGCTGGGCTGCTTGTTAAAGCAAAACGAATATTTGGATTTGGTTATACCCAGAGGCGGCAAAGGTTTAATCAAAGCGGTAAATGAGCAATCCAGAATTCCCGTGATAAAACACTTTGACGGTATTTGCCATGTTTATATCGATAAAAGCGCAAATATAGAGAAGGCTGCAAAAATTCTTTACAATGCAAAGGTTCAAAGGCCCAGCGTTTGCAACGCGGCAGAAACAGTGCTGCTCCATAGGGATTTATCCAAAGAGGCGGCGGAACAAATTCTAAGACCGTTAAAAGGTGCCGGTGTGGAAATTCACTGCGATAAATGCGGAATAGAGTACTTGGATTTGCAAATTTCCGCATGCCTTGTGAGCGGAGTAAAGGAGGCTTGCGAGCATATTGAAAAGTACGGCAGCCACCACACAGATGCTATAGTTGCGGAAGACGCTGAGGTTTTGGAATATTTTGCAAACAATGTTGACAGTGCAAGCGTTATGCTGAATGCGAGTACCCGTTTTGCAGACGGCGGCCAGTACGGATTGGGGGCGGAAGTCGGTATTTCCACGGACAAACTTCATGCAAGAGGGCCTATGGGCGTGGAGAGTTTATGCAGTTATAAATGGGTGCTAAGGGGAAACGGACAGGTGAGGGAATGAAAAACATCAACTTTAACCCCCAGGGTCTAATCCCCGCTATTGTCCAGCACGCCGCAGATTCTACGGTGCTTATGATGGCTTGGATGAACAAAGATGCCTTGAAGCTCACCTTGGAAAAGGGTGAAATGGTGTTTTGGAGCCGTAGCAGGGGGGAGCTTTGGCACAAGGGAGCCACCAGCGGAAACTATTTAAAAGTTGTGAGTTGGTCGCCGGATTGCGACTTTGATTGCCTTTTATTCAAGGTTTTGCCGCAAGGGAACGGCGTTGCTTGCCATACCGGGGCAAAAAGTTGTTTTTTTGACTGGGAAAATGTTTCCATTGCTCAAAAATAATGTATATTTATAACAAATATTTCTGAGGTCTTTTATGTTGAAAAGAATGATTATCGTTGGTTGTTGTGTTGCAACTCTCATGGCTTGCGGCGGTGATAAAAAATTAGACCCTACAAACCCGGAGTCCATAAGGAAGCATTATGCCAAAATGGAGCCGCCTGTTCAAATGAGCTACGACCAATTTGTCGCTTATGCCCTAAAAGGGGATACCGTAAATATGAGTCTGTTTTTGGTTTGCAACAAAGACTACCTGAATACACCGAGCGGCAAGGGCAATACCGCTCTTTCCACTGCCGTAAATAAAAGGAATGCTGTTGTTGTAAAATTCCTTCTGGATCATGGCGCGGATATAGGCATAAAAAGCAGCCAGCTCGGCCTAACCCCGCTGGAAGATGCCGCTACCCGGGAAGATTCCACGGAAAACGGAGTTTTCAAAATGATCGTGGAAGCTCAAAGGAAAAAAGATCCTGAGTTGCACAACGTCGGTGCGGCTTTGCACATGGCTGCTCGCTTTGGTGCACTTAAAAATGTTGAACTTCTTGTTGAAAACGGCGCAAATCCCAATGCTAAGAGTTTAGAAGGCTTAACTCCGCTTCACGAGGCTTCAAAAGAAGGCAGAAAACCTGTTGTTCAATATTTAATATCCAAAAAAGTTGATATAAATCCCTTAGACAGGGATGGCTACACTCCAATGGACTGGGCAGAGGCAATGGGTGCAGGTTCCACTTTCCCTGAAGTTGCCAAAGTATTGCAAAAAGCCGGTGGCAAGCATACCGCAGCTTGGCGTGCTGCCATGTAATTTCTTTTCAAACTCTTAGTTCCCGCTCGCCAAAGCGGGGTTCCTTTTATTTTCCCTTTTGTAAAATTTTCATCCGGCAAAAAATAAGGCTCTGTTTCTGCTAAATGCCGTGCATTATAAGGACAAACTCTTTGGCAAATATCGCAACCGAAAACGCTATGCTTTGCCCATTCTCTCTGCTCCTCGCTAAATTCCCCCCTATGTTCTATTGTTAAATAAGAAGCACAGCGGCGGCTATCCAAAAAACCATCCTCGGTTAGGGCCTTGTTCGGGCAAGCGTCTATGCAGCGGCGGCATTTGGCGCAACCGTGTTGCGGTTGTAGGGGCGTTGCGCGCAACGCCCTTACCGCCATTGCCGCCCCCGCCGCAACGTTCATCAAAATTCCGCCTATGAAAAAACCACTGCCGAATTTTGGGTTTATCAGCATTGTGTTTTTACCTATAAATCCGAGGCCTGCCATTGCTGCCAGTTCTCTTTCTGCGATTGGCAAGGAATCAACAAAGGGTAGTCCGTTAAGTTGCTTTGCTTGTTCACGCAAAATATTTCCGATAGTTATGTGATAATCTTTGCCGTGTGCGTAGGCGGCAATGGGTTCGCATTTTTTTTGCAAAGGTCTTGGGTATTTCCAAAGCCCAATCCATGCTGCGTTATAACTATCTACGGGATGTTTTCTGGCTTCGGCGGTGTGCTCCATCCAGTTCATGCCGGCATTAAAACCTCTACGCAACCATTCGTCTAAACGCTCCGAATGCGGCAAAACACTCGGCAAGGGAGTGTAGCCAAAAGCCAAGCACGTCACACATCAACCTTTGGGCTGTATCTTGAATATTCCTGCAAACTGCACACATCTATGACCTGCAATTCATTTATTGCTTCCAAACCCTCAACAGCCCGCTGCAAGCCGTGTAAAGTGGTGGTAACAGGAATGCCGTGCATAAGGCAGTTGGTGCGGATTTTCATTTCATCGCTTGCAGGTTTTTCGCCTTTGCCCGGCGTGTTCACAATCCACGCCAAACCGCCATCTTCTATTAAATCTATGGCATTGGGGCGGCCGTCTGCAACCTTGAACACCGCATTTGTCGGGATTCCGTTATTTCTCAACATGGTGCTGGTTCCTCTTGTGCAGTAGAGGGTAAAGCCGAGTTTAACCAACCTTTTAATATAGGGAATGGCTTCTTCTCTATCTTCTGCACGGAGGCTCAAAAATATGTTTCCGATTTCAGGCAACTTGTTTCCGGAGGCAATTTGGCTTTTTAAATATGCCATGCTCGCCCTGCGATCTATGCCCATAACTTCACCCGTGGATTTCATTTCGGGGCTTAAAATTATGTCCACACCCGGGAAACGCGCAAAGGGAAACACCGCTTCTTTAACGGAAAAATGCGAAGGGATAAACTCTTCGGTAAAACCGATTTCCTTTAATGTTTTGCCTACCATGCAAAGAGAGGCTATTTTTGCAAGCGGAATACCTATCGCTTTGCTGACGAACGGAACGGTTCTTGATGCTCTCGGATTAACCTCTAAAACATAAATAGTTTCATTTTTAATAGCATACTGAACATTCATTAAGCCGCAAACATTGAGTTCGCCGGCCATAGCCTTGGTGTGTTCCCTTATGGTATTTTGAATGTGCATCGGAAGCGTTGGCGGCGGAAGGGTGCAGGCACTATCGCCGGAATGAACGCCGGCGAGCTCCACGTGCTCCATTATTCCGCCAATCACCTGAGTTTCGCCATCGGAAAGGCAATCGACATCCACTTCTGTGGCATTCTCCAAAAAACTATCTATCAAAATAGCACGGCCTTCGGAAACTTCCATCGCTTTTGCCATATATTCCCTTAAACCGGCCCTGTCATAAACTATAACCATCGCCCTGCCGCCCAAAACAAAGGAGGGGCGCATTAAAATCGGATAGCCGATTTTGTCTGCGATTTTTTCGGCTTCTTCCTCGGTTTTCGCCAATCCGTTCGGCGGTTGGGAAATTCCCAGCTTTTTCAGCATTTTTGAGAAAAGCTCTCTGTCTTCAGCAACGCTGATATCGTCCGGCGATGTTCCTATTATATTAACGCCATTCGCTTTTAAGCCTTCTGCCAAATTCAATGGAGTTTGCCCCCCGAACTGCACTATCGCGCCAAAACATTTTTCGCGCTCGTAAACTTCCAAAACATCTTCCAAGGTTAAGGGTTCAAAATAGAGTTTATCGGAAGTATCGTAATCGGTGGAAACGGTTTCGGGATTTGAGTTCAGCATTATAGTCTCATAGCCCGCCTTTCTCAGAGCAAAGGAAGCATGAACGCAGCAATAATCAAATTCTATCCCCTGCCCTATGCGGTTTGGCCCTCCGCCCAAAATGAGAATTTTTTTCCCATCTGTATTCAAACCCTCCAAATTGTTTGACATTGCCCCGCTCGAATAACTTGAATAAAGATAAGGCGTATAGGCTCTGAACTCCGCTGCGCAGGTATCAACCACATGGAACTCCGGCTGCAAAAAAATGGATTTTCTTTTATTCCGAACTTCTTCTTCTTTTGTGCCGAGTATATTTGCTATTTGCCTGTCTGAAAAGCCGAATTCCTTTGCCTGCTCAAAAAGCAACGGATCTTTAATTAAACCTTCTAAATTTTTTGCAGAGCGAATTTCGTTTTCATATTCCACCAATTCTTTGAATTGCCGCAAAAACCAGCGATCTATTTTTGTTAGGGAGTATATTTTATCTTCGGTCCATTTTCGGGCAATGGCTTCTCGCACCATGAAAATCCTATTTGCACTGCCTATGCCTATTTTTTTCTCCAATTCATCTTCGCTTAAATCTTTGAAAATATAATCCTTGCCGTCTGCACCAAAGCCCGCTCGCCCGGTTTCCAGCGAGCGAAGCGCTTTTTGAAAGGACTGCTTGAATGTACGCCCGATTGCCATAGCCTCGCCAACGGACTTCATTTGGGTTCCCAATTTGTCATCTGCGCCCATGAATTTTTCAAAGGCAAAGCGAGGAACTTTGGTCACTATGTAATCTATTGAGGGTTCAAAACAAGCTTTTGTTTGCCGGGTTATATCGTTTGTTATTTCGTCAAGGGTATAGCCAACCGCTAATTTTGCCGCTATTTTGGCTATGGGAAAGCCGGTAGCCTTTGATGCCAAGGCAGAAGACCTTGAAACTCTGGGATTCATTTCGATTACAACTAAGCGGCCGTCATTCGGGTTTATTGCGAATTGCACATTTGAACCGCCGGTGCTAACTCCTATTTCCCGCATAACCGCTATGCCTGCATCGCGAAGTTTTTGGTATTCCCGGTCCGTTAACGTGAGTGCCGGAGCCACCGTGATGGAGTCGCCTGTGTGGATTCCCATGGGATCTACATTTTCAATGGAACAGACTATAACGCAGTTGTCTTTGGAATCCCGCATTATTTCCAATTCATATTCCTTCCAGCCCTCAATGGATTCTTCTATCAACAATTCCTTTGTGGGGGAATAGTATAAACCTCTTTCGCAAATCTCCTTGAATTCTTCTTCGTTGCGGGCAATGCCGCCACCCGTGCCGCCGAGTGTGAAGCCCGGGCGTATCACAAGAGGCCAAGTGTTGAGGCTTTCTTTAATGCGACAGGCTTCTTCATAAGAATGGGCGGTTGCGCTTCTGGGCATATCCAGCCCAATTGACCTCATCGCTTCTTTGAACAATCCCCTATCCTCAGCCTTGCGAATAACATCAGGGCTGGCCCCCAGCATCTCCACGCCATAATGCTCCAGCACACCTGCCCCGGCAAGTTCCATAGCTAAGTTCAGGGCTGTTTGCCCACCCAATGTCGGGAGCAGCGCATCGGGACGCTCTCTGCGAATTATTTCGGTAAGGGCAGCCTTGGTTAGAGGTTCTATATAAGTTCTATCTGCAAAGTCAGGGTCTGTCATTATGGTAGCGGGATTGGAATTCACCAACACCAGCTCATAACCCTCCGCTTTTAGCGATTTGCAAGCCTGCACCCCCGAATAATCAAATTCGCACGCTTGACCAATGACAATGGGACCGGAACCTATAAGGAGAATTTTTCGAATATCGTTGCGCTTTGGCATATTGAAAGGCTAATGTAGAAAAAAATTCTACCTTTAAGAAGAGTCATCTGCTGAAATGCCTTGAGAACGCATAGCTTTCCAGAGCCAACTCCCTATCTTGCCCAGACATCCCGACTTCATCAAGAATGCTTTCCATGTATATTTTCTGGCTATCGGCAGATTTTTTCCACGCTTGGCCGTGCGATTTGTCCGTCAGCACACCCATTGACAAATGCCTGTTTTCTTTGATGGATTTGTCCAGTGCATTGACGTCTGAAGGTGATAGGTAATCCATGTCGGCGGCTTTCAACGGGTCAACCTTGTAGCCCGATACCGATATATCTTGCCTATATTTGTCAAATACCGGATTATGATTCCTAATACCTTTCAGAAGGTCGTACAGGAAAGAAGGCACAGGTCCGTATTCCATTTTCATATAGTCATCGTCCGTTATCAGCCGCCCATATTCTTTAATGTGGGCTATATCGGCGAACCATAGTATTTTGAAAACCTTGTGAAACTCCCGCTCCGCATGGTCTAGCTTGCCTAGCACATAGAGCAACACGTTCAGCAGTTTGGGCTCATCAATCATAAAAAAGCATTCTTCTCGCTTATTGCAAATATAGAAATTTCTTTATGCTCCTAGCATTCTACGTAGCTCGCTACGCTAGCAGCGGTGCTTCGCACTAGTCCTTAACGCAACGCACAGATAACAAGTGGTTCTTATTGTAGTTGTACCAGTCTGCGTACTCGATGTCGTAGTCCATGTACCGGCTGTAAACGCCGAAGCTATTATTGATCTCGCTAGCACTCCACCAGTAGCCGTAGCTGCCGACACTGCCGAAATCATCATCCGAGTAGCCGAGGCCACCCGGCAGAGCCGAAAATCCGTACTCGTCCGTGCCATTGCCATTATCATTCCAGCCGCTCTTGGATTTCAATTTTTTACCAGCCACGTTTTCACCGCCAACTGCATTATCCAGCACTTCATATTCGCTTTTGCTCGGCAAGTGCCAGCCGGAAGGACAGGCTTTCAGAGCCGTTGACCAATTATACAATCTGCCGTATTTTGCACAGTTAGCAGAGTTATTATCGTGACATTTACTGCCGCTCGCATCGTAATTCAAGTTCTCAGCCATCCAAGTTTGATTGCCTATTTTTACGGTTTTATATTTCTTGCCATCTCGTGAATCTTTCAACACTCCACTTGAATGGACTTCAGCTTCATAGTCTTGCAGACAACGAACACTATACAAACTGCTATTATCACCGCCGCTCAAGTAGGCACTCTCATAGTTGTAGCCTACGTTCCGGCTGTAGGCTCTGCCGGCAGATAGCATTTTTTGGATTGCGTTGGAACCCTCGTATCTATTGCCCTCAGTGGAACTCCACCAATGGCCGACGTTGCCGACACCGCTGAAAAAGCCATCCGAGTCGCCGCCACCACCCGGAAGAGCTGAAAATCCGTACTCGTCCGTACCGAGTTTATAACCATTGCCGGTATTCCAACCGCTCTTGGCTTTCAATTTTTTCCCTGCCACTTCTGAACCTCCAACAGCCTTATCCAACTCTTCATACTCGCTTTTGCTTGGCAAGTGCCAACCGGAAGGACAAGCTTTCTTAGCCGTTTCCCAATTATACAATCTGCCATACTTTGTACAATTAGCTGGCTTGTTATCGTAACACTTGCTGCCGCTTGCATCGTAATTCAAATTCTCCGCCATCCAAGTTTGAGAACCTATTTTTACGACTTTGTATTTTTTGCCGTCCCGTCCATCCGTAAGCACTCCGTTTCTGACTACGCCTGAATGGACTTTATGCACATACCCAACAGTCTGCTTGTGCTCTAACTTGACATCAACCTTTTCTTTCCCAACACCAATCCCTATCTCTGAACAAACAGCAACAGAACCGCTGAAAGGCGTTTCTCCCACACGCTGCCCATTAACAAAAACTGGCTCGCTTACCGGACTGCCGTCTTTCTCCGCACTCAAAGCCAAGCCGCCCTTTTTCAGCTTAGCATGGCTCGCCATGTCAAAAACCTCGCGGCTGTCCTTGTTTATGCCAGCATCAAAACTGATATCCTCATAGCAATGGTGGCTCAACTTAACACCGTACTTACCGGGAGATAATCTGTTTTCCCAAGAAGAATAGGCCTTGCCGTTTATCGTCAAACTCCAACTCTCGTTTTTGCCTACACCTTCAGAATAAGCGGGCTTTATTTCCAAAACGCCAAAGTTCGCTTTCAGCCTGATGTTTATATTCTGGTTGTTCTGCTTTATAGAAATCGTTGTGTCTGCCGTCTCGTACTGGTCAAGAACGGTTATCACACGGACATTACCCTCCGCAAATTCTGCACTGCAAGGGGTCTTGGCACAGTTAGCGACGGGCATTCCATTGAAACTCAAAACCGCACCAGCCGGCTCAGTTGTGAAATTGGCAAGATAACGCCGTTCAACATAAAAATCATCATCTGCACCGCTTTGCACTCCGCTTATGCCGCCCGCTACGGGAATCGATTTGGCACTAGAAACGCCCGGCAATTTTTTCAGCATATTAGGAGTTTCTTTATCCAAAACGGACAGCAAGCCGTATATATCTTTGGAAGAACCCGTGAACGAGCTTACCAAATTGCCGCTGCCCACATCGTAAAGCTCTGCCTTAATGGTTAAATCCTTGCCGAAACGCCCGATACGCCCTTGGCATACATAATCGGCGTTTATTTCCCGGCCAAGTTTAGCCAAGCACCCTTCCGATTCCTTGCATTTTCTTACCATGTCCTCTTGCGAGCCTAGAAAAGCAACTATGCTCTGCTGGGTCATCACAGCGTAACTTTTTTCCGGAAGGATTTTAACGGCAATCTCGCGAAGCCGGTCCGTAAGATGGCTCAATTCCGAATGCCCGACAGGATGTTCTTCGCCGTCGTCAACTGTGTTTATTATCGCTATGCGTTTTTGCTGCCCGTAAGCGGCAAGGGCGAAGAGCAGCAAAAAGAAAAGAGGCCTGTGCATAGAGGAATACTTCATTATGCGATGTAAGATAGAAAACATTGTAATTAGCTAATTTACCCCCCTGTGCCACTCCTTTTGCTTATACTTCTTTGCTGCGCTTCCTTTGCTCAAGTTCAAGGCGAAACTCCTGCATTAACCCCCTTTGCCAATGAACTCGGAACACACCTAATTGCAATGCCTACCTACACTTACAGCAGAATGCCCGGAACACTAGGCTTGAATGCAGAAGAGGAAACTTGGCACCCGGACAAGTGGAAAAATCGGCAAATTTTCGGCCGTTTTGTTCCGATAATGAATTGGGAAGCAAAACAAAACCGCATTTGGTTCTATACCGGAAACGAAATCGGAGACGAACTTTGGCAGGAATTGGCAACCGCAAATAGGCAGCCCAACGCAACACCCATGCTCTATGGGGGCATAGCTACCCCACCGCTCGCCGGTTTTTATGCCTTGACACAATTCAATCAAATAGACCATTTTAGCGAAGCTACCTTTAATATCCGCAAAGAGCGGATAAATTCGCAGAAGTTTTCGTGGTTCGGGGAAAATTTGCCTGCATATTCAGGTATTTATGGCGGTTTGGGCTATGGCGGCACCGGAGATTTCTTTAAAAACGCATCTATTTTAACCGGTTCTGAGTATCTCTGGGCTTGGAACAAAGAAGAATGGGTTCCTATTCGCATCAGCCCAAGGACAGAAGCGAATGTCGGTTTTTATTTTATGGAAAAGGAAGTTGAGCTTCATGTCGCTACGGAAAAATTCCAAATTCAGGATTCCGCTGCGGAAAACCGCAAAAATTTCGGAATGAGGCTCAAAGGCGAAAACACCGGAGCAGGCTTATACGCAACCCAGACTGAAGATGACGAAGACATTATTGTTTGGATAGACTTTAACCATAGCTTTTTGCAACACTTTACAAATAAAGGATTTATAGAATTCTACTCACAGAAAAGCAGAGCAAGCGACAGCCTTGAATTTGACATAACCGATAGCTTGGAATACAAAATAGATATAAGCAATAATACCGATTTAATCATTGGGATTCTGCTCAGAACAGGCGGCGTAAAGCTATATGGAGAAACGAGTTACGAATTTAAACCTTTCTCCATGAAGACGAGGGCATATCAAAACTATACCTATGATTTTCAATCCATAGGCTTTGATAGCGAGGTAGCTTATAAATCCCGTATAGCAGAGACAGGTGTAGCGTATTCAAGGGAATTTTTCGATTATTATTACCGGGATGGGATTATTTACGAAATCGAGCCGGTGGAGAACTCGGCTAAGTTGTTTTTTAAATACCGCTTCCTGGAAAATTTAATGCTTACGCATGAATGGGTTTATCGCGACAACCCTGCAACGTGGTTCTGGAATGCCCAAATAGAGCAAAGAATTCCAAAATTAAACGCCTCGCTCTATGCGGTTTGGCTGAACGCTCTCTCTAAAAACAATAAGGATTTTGACTTTGGCGGCGTAAACAGAGCAAGGTTTTATTGCGGGGCTACCCTCTCATTCTGATCAATTCGTTGTAGGCTTCCAAAGTTTTATTGCGAATTTCCAGCATCAGATTAAAAGCGACCTTTGCCTCGCCCATCGCGAGCATAACTTGGTGAACATCCTTGATTTCCCCGGACATCACCTTTTGAATGGACTGGTCGGCATAATTTTGCATATGATTTACATCAGTCAAAAATCCGGTGAGCATTTCACCGAAGTTAGGAGCATCTGCCTTTTGCGGCCCCATGCGCTTAGGGTCCAAACCCGGATTCAGCGGCTGAACCGTATCGCTCAGCGGCTTTGAGTTTGAAACAGGAGTTCTTATATCGCTATACATATCACCTCTAAGTTAGAAATTATGCCCTTACATCTATAAAGTTTCCAAGTTCGCGAACGGGTAAGCCCCCCGCACTCCTTTCACGCAGAGCGCCTACCCGTTCCTCCATTGAGCCTTCAAAATCCGTGGCAACCATCTTAATTCTATTTTCGGCTTTTGCGGCAGAAAGCCCCATATCCTTTCTTTTAGACTCCAAAAGCGCACGCCAGTCCGTTTTGGCTGTGTCTCTGCTTGCGGTGCTGCCGATTTGTCTAGCTCTTGCACCGTCCCGCAGTTCCATGAATTTCTGAACGTCTATTTTCATCTTTTTACCTCATCGCCCTTAATTCGCCAAATCCAAAGCCTTCATCAACATGGCTTTTGTGCTGTTAAAAGCCGTTGTGTTTGCCTCGTATGCCCTTGTAGCTGTTATCATATCCACCATTTCTTCCACTATATTCACATTCGGCATATGGAGATAGCCGTTTTCGTCCGCATCCGGGTGATCCGGGTTGTAAACCAGTTTGTCCGGGCCTTCGTCTTTCCTTATTTCCAGAATTTTTACGCCGCTGCCTATATTTTCCTTGGAAATAGGCCATTCGGGTTGCGGAATGCGGATATGCCCGGGTTCGGTTTTTGTGCCGCGGATTTTGTTCTGCTCCTTTACCAAAAATTGGTCAAATTCCTCGGGATCTGCCTCCAGAATAACATGTTGCCTTCTGTATGGACCGCCGTCTGGGGTGCGGGTTGTTTCCACGTTCGCTATGTTTGAGGAAATGACATTTATCCTCACACGCTGCGCCCTTAAGCCCGTTGCGCTTATATTCAAGCCGGAAAATAAACCTACCATCGCCATAAATTACTCTCCTCTGTTTCCTCTGATAGCTTCGCTTATTGTACTGCTGCGGTCCCTTATGAATGCAGTTGCAAAATTAAAAGCGATCTCGTTTTCAGCCAATTTTCCCATTTCAATATCTATATCCACATTGTTTATTTCGCCGGGGGTTGTAGGGTCGTCCACCCTATATCCTTCGCTTTTTACATGTTCCAGTTCAGGGCGGCCTAAAAATAAATGGTTGCCGTTGGTGCGGGTACCCGCCAAATTAAGTTCCTTGTCCAATGCTTTGCGCAGTTGCTCTTCAAAGGAAACCTCTATGCGACGGTATCCCGGAGTGCTTACATTAGCGATATTGTTCGCTATTGCCCTACCCCTATGGGCATAGGCATCCAATCCCTTGCTCGCCACAGGGATGCTCGTTTTGTCTAAGATAGCCAGTTTTGTGAGCATAGTAACCTCATGGATATTGTATGCAAAAAGTGTGCCAGATTTCCAAACAGCTAAAGCGAGTTTATTTTTTTCTGCGTATTTTTTACCTGAACTTTAGCAAGTATCTTAACTAATGTTACATTTTTTTCGGGCCGTACCAAATAATATTTCTTCAAATTCATGTATCATAAATATTATTGGCAATAAAGTTGGTATGAGAATATTCATTTTTTCCTTATCCCACCGCAACTCTATTTCTACCTGATTTTTTTGCCATATATAATGCTTTGTCCGCTTCATCCAATAATTGCGTATAGGGAATATTATTATCAGGCACCACGCTTGCCATACCTGCGCTAATGGTTAAATATTTTGAGCATTCGCTCATGGGATGAGGGACTTTCATGTTTTCAACATTTGCTACCAGTGTTTTTGCAAAATCAAACGCTTCATCTTTTGAGATAAACGGAAGCAGGCAAATAAATTCTTCCCCGCCGAATCTTGCGATAAAGTCAGTTTCTCTTTTGATATGGTTCTTCATACATTGCGCAACAGCGATAAGCGCATTGTCACCTTCCAAATGCCCCTGAGAATCGTTATATTTTTTAAAATAATCCACATCAATCATCAATACAGTTATCGGAAGATTTAAACGGTGATTTTGTTTCCATATAATATCCAAATATTCCAAAAAAGCTCGCCTATTATTGAGTTTTGTCAGTTCGTCTGTTGTGGATAAAGCCTCTAATTTTTTATTTAACGTGTTAATTCTGAATGTATTGACAAATGTTTTAACCTTGCTATTATATAGCAATATCCTAATCACTAAGGCAAATAAAAAAATATTAAAAGCAAATACTTGAGGGCCGCTGTATGCAAATGAGTGACTGTAGTATGCAAGCAAGCTGACTAATGTAAAATACCACAATACTAAAAAACTTATAAATGCTTTTGGCTTAAAATCAGGTACAAATATATATGTAAATGTACTGGCAAAGAAAATCTGTAAAATCAAAAATATTTCGGTATCTAATATCATATATAATGAATTAAAAAAACTTAGTGCTATAAAAAAATAACACACAAACCAAAGCATGAAATTATTGTCCTTTTTTGTAAAAAATCCGGTCATTAGAAAAAATAATAATGTTACTAAAAACTGATAAAAATCTGCAAAAAGTATTTTGTCAAAAAGTATTAGGGATATTTCATCAGCGTGAAGAAAAATAAAAAACCAATTCAATATTTTAATGAGAATCAAAATAACACTCAATAATTTTAGCCTATGTATGCTATTTTTCAATTGCATTTGA
>LIUH01000115.1:0-1114 GCA_001462225.1 Fibrobacteria bacterium GUT31
AAAAAACAGAGGAGTTGCAATGACCACTTTTGAAGAGATAAAAAAAGCATTATGGGCCGGCGCCGATACTTTTAGGGATACCATAGATGCGGCGAACTACAAGGACTATGTGCTTTCCATGTTGTTTGTAAAATTTCTTTCCGATACCTATAAGGAAAGTGTCGAAGAATTGGCAAAACAGTATCAGGGTGTACGGCTTGAACGGCAAAAAGAGCATTTGTTGTTTCAGTTAAAGGAAGAGCATACTTTCGATTACTTATTAGAAAATAAAAATGCTGTCAGTATAGGTCAAAAAATCAATCATGCATTGGCGGAAATTGAGCGTTTGAATCCGATTTTAGACGGGATTTTTCGTGGAATAGATTTTAACAGTCAAGTGATTTTTGGTACCAAGGAGCAAAAAAATCCCATGTTGCGTAATTTGCTGGATGATTTTGCCGATTTGGATTTGCGCCCTAAACATATAGCGACAAATAAGGAGCAAATACCTGCTGATGTGATAGGTGATGCCTACGAGTATATGATTGGCGAGTTTGCTACGATGTCCGGCAAAAAAGCGGGAAGTTTTTTTACTCCGCAAGAGGTTTCTGAAATTATGGCACAAATAGTGAACCCACAGCCGAAAGACAGGGTTTATGACCCAACTTGCGGTTCGGGTTCGTTGCTTATTCGCACGGCAAAAAAAGGCGGTCTTGAGAAAGTGGCAATTTACGGACAAGAGGTGAGCAATTCAACGATTTCTCTTGCACGAATGAATATGTTTCTCCATTCCATTACAGATGCTAAAATCCTTCAGGGCGATACTCTAGCGCAACCCAAGCATTTGGATAGCGATGGCAATCTTATGAAATTTGATTGCATTGTTGCTAATATGCCTTTCAGCAAAGACAAATGGGCATCCGGTTTTAATCCCGGTGGCGAGGTATCCGGCAGAAAAGATTTTGTTATGGAGGCATCGCTTGACCGTTGGCATCGTTTTGATTGGGGTATTCCGCCTGCCAGCAAAGGGGATTGGGCGTTTTTGTTGCACATGATTGCAAGTATGGGTCCGAGTGGGCGTGTTGCTGCGGTGGCTCCGCATGGCGTTTTATTTCGTGGAGCGAGTGAGGGGCGT
>LIUH01000115.1:1123-16397 GCA_001462225.1 Fibrobacteria bacterium GUT31
GGGCGTTTTTGTTGCACATGATTGTAAGTATGAGTCCGAGTGGGCGTGTTGCTGCGGTGGCTCCGCATGGTGTTTTGTTTCGTGGAGCGAGTGAGGGGCGTATTCGTCGGGAAATAGTTGATAAAAATCTTGTGGATGCGGTGATAGGCTTGCCGGAAAATCTTTTTTATGGAACGAGTATTCCCGCTTGTATTGTGGTATTTAAAAAAGGCAGAACAAGTACTGATGTTTTGTTTATAGATGCATCGGGCAAAGACGGCTATGAAAAAAATAAGGCGAAGAATAAATTGCGTATGCGGGATATTGATAAAATAGTCAGTACCTATCGTGCTTATTTGAATGGTAATAAAAAAGCGGCTAATGTTGAAAAATACAGCCATGTTGCGACTTTGAAGGAAATTATAGATAATGAATATAATCTGAATATTCCTCGTTATGTTGATACTTTTGAGGAAGAAGAGGAAATTGATATTTCTGTGGTTAATGCGGATATTGAGAATATTAAGAAAGAGATTGTTAAGGTGGAGAGAGAGATGGAAAAATATTTAAAAGAACTGGATATCGAATGATTATGTATAATTCGAACATACATCACCGCCATTCCATTCGTTTGCATAATTTCAATTATGCAAATGCGGGCATGTATTTTGTAACAATATGTCTAAACCAACGTATTCCAAAAAATTGGCGATACAATGCAAATTACGATTTCCCAACATTTGGGAAAATTGAAAACGATATTATGATATTGAATGATTACGGCGAAATCGCATCCAACGAATGGACCAATTTATCCAAAAGATACCCAAACATATCATTTGATATTTTTCAAATCATGCCGGACCACATCCACGGCATAATCCAAATCCACAACATACCAACACAAACCGCCAACACAACACACCAAAATATCAATGTTCCGACACCGGATGTATATTTCCAAATGGTGGGTGATAGGGCGACCGTAGGGGCGACCCTTGCGGTCGCCCAAACCACCATCGCAACACACCAAAATACCGGAATAACCCCAAACACCGGCACAACGCACCAAACCACCGTAACACCGCAAAATCCGAATACAACAAATCAAAATATCAATGTTCCGGTACCGGATGTATATTTCCAAATGGTGGGTGATTGTCCGGAAAATAGGGCGACCGCGAGGGTCGCCCCTACGGTTACGGTAACAACGGTTGGACGGATTGTCGGTGCATATAAATCATTGGTTTCGACAAAATGTTTGGAAATATCAAAACAAAAAAATCACGTTTTGGGGAAATTGTGGCAACGCAATTTTTACGAACATATCATCAGGAATGAAACAGAATTTTCAAATATTGTAAAATATATTTATGATAATCCGGTTTTGTGGGGTAAGGAGAAAGGAAAATGATTAATAAATTATGGCACAAATATAATATAGGCGAACTATTCTCCATCCACAGCGGTCTCGGTATTTCTCGTGAACAGCTAGGTGACAAGGGTATTCCATACTTGCATTACGGCGATATGCACAAAGGAAGTTTTTCTTCTGTGTCGTATGATGATTATGTTAATTTACCTAGATATGATATTGAAATTAGAGGCGATGAAGATTTTTTATTAAAAGATGGTGATGTTGTTTTTCTTGATGCTTCCGAAGATTTAGCAGGAACTTCGCGTTGTGTTGTTGTTGATAATCCAGACAATAAACCTTTTATTGCAGGTTTGCATACGCTTATTGCAAGACCTCTTAATAATTCATTAAATAAGTTGTATAAGAAGTATTTTACACAAACGCAAGATGTACAAAAACAATTTGAGTGTCTGGCTATTGGTTTTAAAGTTTATGGTGTTAATAGAAATGATATAAAAAAAATAATTGTTTCTTTTCCAAAAGATATTAAAGAACAAAAAAAAATCGCCCAAATCCTAACAAAATGGGATAAAGCAATTGAATTACAAGAACAATTAATTGAAAAATTAAAATTACAAAAAAAAGGATTAATGCAAAAAATTATAGAAAATTCTAATAAAAATAAATTATGGTGCAAATGTAATATAAGTGAATTATTTTCATTCACCGGTGGTCTCGGTATTTCTCGTGAACAGCTAGGCGATAAGGGTATTCCATACTTGCATTATGGCGATATGCACAAAGGAAATTTTTCTTCTGTATCGTATGATGATTATGCTAATTTACCTAAATATGATATTGAAATTATAGGAGATGAAAATTTTTTATTAAAAGACGGTGATATTGTTTTTCTTGATGCTTCTGAAGATTTAGCGGGAACTTCACGTTGCGTTGTTGTTCATAATCCAGATAATAAACCTTTTATTGCAGGTTTGCATACGTTTATTGCAAGACCTCTTAATAATTCGTTAGATAAGTCGTATAAGAAGTATTTTACACAAACACAAGATGTACAAAAACAATTTGAACGTCTGGCTGTCGGTTTTAAAGTTTATGGTGTTAATAGAAATGATATAAAAAAAATAATTATTTCTTTTCCGAAAGACATAAAAGAGCAACAAAAAATCGCCAAAATCCTAACAAAATTAGATAAGGCAATTGAATTACGAGAACGATTAATTAAAAAATTAAAGTTACAAAAAAAAGGATTAATGCAACTCCTTTTAACAGGCAAAAAACGAGTCAAAATCTAAAAAACGGAGAACAAAATATGCCAAACCGCCTAGACCACACCATTTTCAATGAACGACCGGAAAGCCAAGAAAAGGTAATCCGTTTGCTTGAAAGTATGGGCTACGAATATGTAAGCCGTAGCGAAGCTGAAAAAAAACGCAAAACACTTGCAAAAGTTATTTTTGAAGACGAACTTACAAAATATTTATGCAAACAAGTTTACAATTTTAACGAACAAAAATATCCCTTCTCCGCCGAATCAATCACAAAAGCCGTGAACGCAATAGACGTTCCCCTATTGCAAGGATTGATGATGTCAAGCAAAGAAATTTATAACATGCTCACCAAAGGCATAAGTTTAGAACAAAATATACCCGTGGACGGCGAAACTCCTTTTAGACAATCATTTGACTTGAATTATATAGACTTTGAAAACCCTGAAAATAATATCTGGCAGGTTACAGAAGAATTCAGCGTAGAACGCAACAGCGGAGAATATGCCCGCCCCGATATTGTCTTAATGGTAAACGGCTTGCCTTTGGTTGTTATTGAATGCAAAAAATCAAGCGTAGATGTTAGCGAAGGCGTAAAACAACAATGCCGAAATATGCAACCGGAATACATTCAGCAATTATTCAAATTTATGCAAATAGTTATGGCCGTAAATCCAAACAAAGTTTTATATGGCACCGCAGGAACAGAAAAAGAATACTTTGTAGAATGGAAAGAAGAAGATGACGAACCGACAAATTCAACCGTGCAAGATAAAACAATTATGTCTATGCTCAACAAAAAAAGATTACTCGACTTAATCGAAAATTTTGTCTTCTACGATGCCAATATAAAAAAAATCTGCCGACATCAACAATACTTTGCCGTCAATAAAACCATTGACCGCATTAACGGAAAAGACGGAACCGATAGCAAAAACGGAGTAATTTGGCACACTCAAGGCAGCGGAAAATCACTCACTATGGTAATGCTGGTCAAAAAATTAAAATCCGTCAAACATCTTGAAAACCCACGCTTTTTAATAGTAACCGACAGAATAACCCTTGACAAACAAATACGCGACAATTTTACCTACACAGATATGAGCCCAACACGAGCGAACACGGCTAATATGCTAAAATCCCTATTGGAAGATAAAAGCAAAAGCGTTATCACCACGCTCGTCAATAAATTCAGCGGAATTGTAAAAAACAGATTTGTGTGCAAAGACAGTGCAAATTTTTATGTTCTAATTGACGAAGCACACCGCTCTCAATACAGTTCCATGTATAACTATATGATGGAAATTTTACCCTCCGCTACATTCATAGCATTCACAGGAACACCTTTAATCGCAAAAAAAGATAAAAATACATATAAAAATTTCGGCAAATCGATACACAATTATACAATGAAACGTGCCATTGACGACAAAGTGATAGTCCCGCTTGTTTATGAAGGGAGAAAGGTGAGTTTGAACGAACCTAAAAAAACAATAGATACTTATTTTGAAAGTTTGACAAAAGATCTTTTGCCAGAACAGAAGAAGGAATTAAAAGAAAAATTCAGCAGGTACAAAAAACTTGCAGAAACAAATAGCCGATTGAGCTTGCTCGCCTTTGATATTCACGACCATTTTGTGAATTATTGCAAACCGCTTGGATTAAAAGCAATGATTGCTTGTTCTTCTCGTGCAGCAGCAGTAGATATGCATGATATATTGACATCTTCTTTTGACGATATACACCCAAAAGTTGTAATAACTTTTGACAACAAAAACGAAGGCGATGATGACGATACAAGCGATGCTGCAACGCAAAAAATAAACAACTACCATAAAAAAGTAGTAGCGTTGAGATTCGGCGATAATGATGCAAAATACGAAGAATCCATTTGCAACAGATTCAAAAATCCCGAAGATGAAATAGATATTTTGATTGTAAAGGATAAATTGCTCACTGGTTTTGACGCTCCCATTGCCGGTGTGCTGTATTTAGATAAATCTGTTAAGGAACATTCCTTGTTGCAGGCAATCGCACGTGTTAACCGTGTGCATCCGGGAAAAGATGTAGGTTTGATTGTTGATTATCACGGCGTTTTTTCAAAATTGAATGCAGCAATAGAAATGTATGATGATGCGGAATCCGGCTTTAATCAGTTTGATAGAGGTGATTTGGATCAAGCAATTTTTGGACCTGTTGATGAAAAAAATAAATTAAAGAACTTGCACGAAAAGCTGCTGGCAATTTTTGATGACTTTCCAAATAAAAATCGTACTGACAGCAATGCTTGGCAACTCTATTTAAAAAGCGATGAGGATTCGGGAGATAAACTAAGAAAAGAATTTTATCAAGCGTTAAAAGAATTTGCGATAGCATTAAATCTCGCTATAACCAATAGGTCTGTTTTTATCGAAGTAGGTTTGAACCAAATAGAAAAATATCAAAAAGATTATTTGTTCTTTAGAAAGTTGAAAGATGCAGTTATATTGCGATACAACGATAATTCAGAGGATTTATCAAAATATGAAAACGGCATTAGCAATCTTTTGAATACATTTATCACCGGTGAAGAAATCAATGTAATTGTAAAACCTATTTCAATAGACGATGAACAAGCAATGAACGAAATGCTTGATAGTATGGGTGCAAGCGATGCCCGTGCAGATGCAATAAGAACTAGAATGGAATCTAAATTGAAACAAGTACGCTATGACGACCCGCTATTATTTGAAGAATTTTCAGAAAAAATCCGTAAAACATTAGCAGAATACGAACTGCAACGCAATGACGACAAATACCTCGCCGACATAAAACGAATCTCCGATGATTTAAAACAAGGACTATCCAAGCATGACTACCCCGCTTGTATTAAAAATGACAGCGATACAAAGGCTTTTTATGGAGCTGTTTATACGAATTTGAAAAGAATAGCAGATTTAGATGCTCAAGCATTAAAAGAATCTATAGGCGAGGTTGCAAAAGAAATCAAACAGGTAATAGTGAATAATGCAAAACGTGATTGGAAAAACAATGCAACGGTACACAAACAAATTCACAGTGAATTGGATAATCATTTATTTGATTTGTTTGAAAATATGGAACTTGATGTGAATAACGAAGAGATTGTTAAGGTTATTGACTTGATTATTGACGAAGTGATGAGAGTAGCGATTGTGAGATTTTAATGGATACTTATATTTTGGATTTGGGTGCCATAAACGGCAAAATTTGCGTAACCATACAGCGTAAGAAAGTAAAGAATGTACATCTAAAAGTATATAGAACTTTAAAAGTTTTTTTAAATTTATCGCCAAATGTGCCGGACAAATGGATCATAGATTTTTTGGAAAAGCGTAAAGAATGGATAGATAAGCAAATAGCAAAATATAAAGCAGCAAGCGGTTACAATAATTTGAATGATTTGAAAAATGGTTCTTCTACTCAATTTTTGGGTAAGGACATACGTATAATTCAGAAAAACTCTGAGGATGATGAAACGAAAATCGTAGCAGAAGAAAAAACAATTGCAATTTATCTAAAAGATGAAAATAATCTTAGCAAATTTAATAAAATATTTCAATCTTGGTGGCGAAAGCAAGCGTATAGTATTTTTTCGGAAGAATTGACTTTTCTGTATAACAAGATTTTTAAGAAATATTCTATTCCATTCCCCACATTGCAAATTCGTAAAATGAACACTTTATGGGGAAGTTGCATAAAAAAGCGAAATAAAATTGTGCTGAATGAATATTTGCTTAAAGCAGACAGATTGTGCATTCAGTATGTTGTTCTGCATGAATTAACCCACTTGCTATACGACAAACACAACGCAGATTTCTACAATTTCCTCACGATTCAGATGCCAGACTGGAAGCAGAGGAAAAATCGGTTGGATAAAGAGGTGGTTAATGGGTTGTAGTCACTACCCATATGCCACCATAAACATTCTCTGAAATAGAAATTAATTTTTCACATCGAAACTATTATCCCGCTTTCATCCTTGATTCTTTTATAATCTTCCGCAAAAGTCCTTTCCATTCCTGGGTCAAATAAAGTGCCGGTTATTATAAAGAAAGAGTCATAGATAATCTTATCTTTAATAAAATTTGCTCGCCATGACATGAGTATTGCTTTTTCCTCATCGGAGAGCATTGCTCCGTCTCCGGCTAAAAATTCATCAATGAAAGATGGATTTTCCCATAATGCGTTTCTTATTGTGAAAATCGCTTCTCTGTCCACGTAATCGCCATATATAGGTCTTTCAAACGGTGGCACAATTTTATGTTTGCCGTTTATGCTGTAAATTAGCATAAACCAAAGTTTAAAAAATAAGGTTCTATCTTCTTTGTTAAGAAACATAGTTCTTTTCTCCTTTGTCGAAAGGTAGAAATTCTACGCCATCGCTTTTTAATTATGGCGAATTCGCCACAATATTAAAATAACTCAACTTTTCCCAGCAAAAAATCTTCCAAGCTGCAATTGGAATCGCCTACAACAAAACCTAGTGCTTGCGGGTATTTTTTCTTGAAATCCAAATAACCGCCTATATGCTTTGCCCTGCCGCTTTTTACTTCTATGGCGATGATATTTTTGCCTTTTTGCAGTACAAAATCCACTTCCTTATCCCTGTCTCGCCACCAATACACTTCAAAACCATCTTCTCTGGCTCTTGCCAATAAATACGCCCCAACCGCGCTCTCAACCAAATGCCCTTTTGCTATGGAGTCTTCCAAAAATCTTTTGCGGGAAGAACCGTGAGAATAGGTCATCAGGGAAGTGTCAAAAACCATAAATCTTGGGGAACTCTGCCGGGCTTGCAATTTATTTTCCGAAAATTTTTGCAAACCGCACATAATATTAGCCTTTGCCAAAAGCTCCAGATAGTGGGCTATTGTTACGGTGTTTCCGGCATCTTGCAATTGACCCAAAATTTTTGTGTAAGAGAGTTCCTGAGCGGAATAACTAGCTCCGAGCATAAAAAGGGCTTTCATCAAGGCGGGTTTTCTAATCTCTTCCATAAATAAAATATCCTGAGAAATGCTCGGTTCAACGATGGAATTCCCGATATAACGTGCCCATCTTTCCTCGTTCTTTCTAAAAACCGCAGCACCCGGATATCCGCCAAAATAGAGAAAATCCTCCAGCGAATATCCAAAAGCCGCTCGGCATTCCGCAAAATTCCAGTGAGGGCAATAAAGCAGTTCAAACCTGCCGGTAAGGGATTCCTGCATTCCCTTTTGCAAAAGCAGTGAAGAAGAACCTGTTAAAATAACCTTAATAGGAGTTTTTTTTCGTGAATCCTCGTCCCACAACAACTTAACCATTCCCGACCATTGCGGTATTTTTTGAATTTCATCTATGATAAAGACAATATTTCGCCTTGTCCTTTTTTGCTCCGAGCGAGCTTGTTCCCATTCGTTGCGAATCCATTCTACGGAATTCAAGCTGGGGTCGTCTGCACTTGCAAATCGGTTCTGCAAACCGCATTCTTCCAAAGCCTGCAATACGGCGGTTGTTTTGCCGGTTTGCCTTGGCCCGGAGATAATTTGAATAAAGCGTCTGGGTTCCGCCAATCTTTCGCAAATTTGGCTAACCAGTTTTCGTCTGAATAAAGTTCCCATGCGGAGTAATATACAAAATACTCAGTACGTTTTACAAAATACTCAATATAATGAGTAAAATGTTATGTTTGCACGCAACACGATGCAATACCTTGCAATTCATTTTTTCTCTCTTAACTTCTGTGCCAAGCTGCGCAAGTCCAAAATTTTTTCTTCTTTGTGTTGCAAAGCGGCTTTGTTTTCTATGGCTATTTGCCTATAAATCTCGTCTCTGTGAACGGTGATGTTTTTCGGAGCTTCTATGCCGACTTTTACAAAACCTTTATTATCCGCATCTGCTATCAAAATTTTTATGTTATCCCCAATTTGAATGCTTTCGCCAATTTTACGAGAGAGTATTAGCATATTGCCTCCTCTGCAAATATCGGTTCGCTGTGGGAATACATTCCATCATCCAGCAAAAGTTGAACAGCTCTGTATTCGTTTACGTTGAACATTAGCGGGGAAGCCAAGTTTGCAGTTGATTTTTCATAATATTCATTTAATGTGACCATTACCAAAATGCGCAAATCTTCTTTTTTATTTATATTTAACGCTTTCATGTGCTCTTTTGTTAAGCGAGGCGCATAGTCGGGCCTAAAGAGCATTGGATTAACAACTATAAAACGGACATCCGGGTCTTCTGCGCAAACCAGCCATTCAAGCGGCGCAAGCGATTCGTCATATTCAAGACGAAACTTGCGTAGCCTAGGAAAACCCGGAAGCCCGGATTCAAAAACGAAACTTCTGTTTGGAGTCATGTCTCCCTACACTTTAAACTTGCCAACCGTGCCTTTCAAATCGCCTGCTATTTTGCTCAAATCCGCAGCAGATTGATTGACCTGAGTTGCCCCCTGCGCAGATTGTTTTGCAACGCTGCTCACGTTGACAATATTTTGGCTGACATTGTTTGCGCCCTTGGCTGCTTCGCCGGCATTCCTTGAAACATCGTTTGCACCCCTTGCAACCTCGCCGATGGCACTGGCAACTCTTTTTGAACCCGTATTCGCCTGAGCAACATTGTTCGCTATTTCGTTAGCGGCTTTTGTCTGCTGTTCAACGTGGCCGGCTATCGCCTCTACGCTGTGGTTTATTTTAACGATAATTTCGCTCACATCGTTAATCACCTGAACAGCATCGCCTGTGCCCTGCTGAATGCCTTCTATGCGGCGGGCAATGTCGTCTGCGCTTTGGGCGCTCTGGTTTGCAAGCTCCTTGATTTCGCCTGCCACAACCGCAAAGCCCTTGCCGGCCTCGCCTGCACTGGCGGCTTCAATGGTTGCGTTAAGAGCGAGCAGATTGGTTTTGTCCGCTATATTTTTGATAACATTCGTCACCTGCCCGATTTCCTTTGCCGCCATGCCCAGCTTGTTCATAACGCCTGTTGCGTCATTGGATTTTTCCGTAGCCGCTCCGGCAACTTTGCGAGCCTCGCCTGCATTGGTGGCTATCTGGTTGATGCTTGCGCTCATCTCTTCTATGGCTGCTGCAACCGTGTTCATATTTGTGGACATTTGCTCCGCTGCACCGGCCACTTCGTTTGCATTAACGCTGGCCTGTTCCGCACCGCTTGCCATTGCGTTTATGTTTACCGCCAACTGTTCCGTTGTGCTGGCTACGGTATTGCTTTGGTTGACGGTTTCTTCCGCACCGCTCGCTAACTCCCTGCTCACTGCGGAAAGTTCTTCGCTTGCGCCGGCTAATGTCTCGGAGTTTGAGCGGAGATTTCTTAAAATGCCCTGCAGATACTCAAAGAATTTGTCAAGGGATTTAGCCATAACCCCTAGCTCGTCTTTTTGTTCCAGCCCGGAGCGAGCCGTCATGTCACCCTTCTCGCCTTTTTCCACAGCGGCAACCACCTTTTTAAGGGGATTTGTCACGCCAAAAGTCATGTAAACACCCGCCAAAACGGAAAATATGAAGAGAATTATCAAAAGAATTATAGCAATGTTCCGAGCCCTTTTAACATAATCAGTGTTTTTATCGCTGAGATCTTTGGCAAATTTAATCTTTGTACTGACAAAGTCCATGCTGGCTTTTTCAAAAGCATCGGAAAACACTCTCATATCTGCCAGAGTTTTCGCATTGTGTTCAAAAAGATAATTTTTGTCGTCTATATGTTTCTTAACTCCTTCGGCATGGTTAGTCATTGCGGTTTTGTATTTATTCACATTCTCCAAAACCACGTCCAAGAGAGCCAAATTTTTGGGATCTGCAATACTCTCTCTTTGTTCCTTGATCTGTGCCTCAATTTCATCTCTTAAGGAACTTACTTGTCTATTTAGGTTATCCACTTCGGTCACGTCTTGTGCTAGTGTTATATCCCTCAAGTTCATACGTATCCTCAGTAGATTCCTCATTAGACCTGTTAAATCTCCCAGAGGGTCAACAGCCTTCTCGTACATGGTAGTGTCTCTATCATCCATCTCACCTAAAACCGAGGTGAGATAGATGCCTATACCCACAGCTACCGCTGCGATTAATATGTAACTGGCAATCAATTTGACGCCAACTTTAATATTTTTCATAAAATACCTCCTATGCTAAGGACTGTAAATATAGAAAAATTCAGCAGTGCCGGCATTTTCTACATTTCTTATTATGTCATCATTAGTCAACTGCCCCAATAGAGAGCTAAATAAAGGACGCTGCCCCTGCCAGAGCAAAGATTGCAGCCGCAACGGTTTTTGTTGCGAATGCGTCGCGTACCACAGGCAACAAGGCAATTTGCCCATTTGCTTGCGCTCTGTTAGATAGAGAGCTATATACTCGGCACGGGGTTTAGCAGGCTCTCGTTTATGTTGAAAAACACATTGTGATAGTATCTTTGCAATAGATAAATTGCCGTTTTGGAATTAGACCAGTCTTTTTTGACACCTATGGTAGCAAGCCCCCTGGTCAAGAGTTTCATGCTTTCCGGCAAATCAAATTTCCACCGCATTTCATCCCATTTGAAAATCATAATGGGAACCTTAGGGCTTTCCCTTAACCCGCGGCTGCCTCTATCGTTTTTTATTTCAAAAGGCCCCAATTTCAAATCTTTCGCCCTGCGCAAAATCCCCTGTTCGCCAAGAGCAAAACGGAGCATTCGGTAATCCGGATATTCGGACAACACATGTTCCCTTAGCAACAGACGGTAAGTGATAATAACCAAAATTTCGTGAAACGGCCTTTGCTCAACAAGGGAGCTATCTTCGTAAAGAGCAGCCTGCTCAATACTCTCCAGCCAATAGCGGGAATCGTCTGTGAGCAAAAGCAAAACGCTATCCGGCGCAGCGGTTTTCGCCGGAATTTTTATCAAGTTTTGGTATGCAGCTTCCAAAGCCTGCTTTTTATATTCAACATCACTCTGTGCTTCCGGTTTATTGGGCGAACAAGACATCAAAAAAGAAACGGCCAAAATTGAAGTTACAATGCGAAACATGGCAAAAATCTAGAAAATTCCCTCTCAACCCAAGAGTTGCTCCAGCCGAAAATTGTTGTGCGGCGGATTATTTTTTTTACGGTTTCCCGCGTTATTTTATTGCCGCCTTCACCTATAACGCGTAGATTATCCGCAGCCATCAGGCTTGGCCATAAACAGAATAAACGTATTCTGTATTCAAAGCGAGGCAGGGTTTTTATATAATTTTTTGCATCTTGTAAATGCTTTTTTGCCTTTCCGGTTAATTCGCTTATAACGGAATTTTTCTTCTCTTGCGGGGTTTCAGGTGAAAAAAAATCTTGCACGGAGTTTATGCCGTGTTTGCGGCAAAATTCCATAGGCACAAAGCAAACTTTTCTGGAAGAATCTTCATTTATATCCTTCATTATATTCACCAATTGCAAAGCAAGCCCAAAAGAAACCGATAATTCCCGCAGTTTTTTTTGTAGCCTTTCATTAAAATTTTTCTTGCTAATGCAAAACAATTCGGTTAGCATATTGCCGACAAGCCCCGCTACAAAATAGCAATACCTGTCCAAATCGGCTTCGCTTTCAATGGTAAACCAACCGTCCGTTCTAATTTCCTGCCGTGCGGAAAATTCCGCCATTCCGTTGCACATTTCTTCAACGCCCTTTTTTACGGCGTCTGCGAATGGCTTCGAATATTCCTGCAGCAAAGGGATTATAATGGCGGCATTATAACATAGAGCGCAATCAGCTTTTTCGCTATTTTTCCAATTTTGCGGCAACGCTTTAATGAATTCATCTATGTTTTCTCCGCCGAAATTTACCGCTTGCGAAAACTTTTTCAGCAGAGTCGCTTTTTCCTTGGCCGGCAAATCGGATTCATCTTCTATGGTATCTGCTATGCGCATATAGAGATATGCCAGCAGGACAGGCTCCCTCAAATTTTTTCCTAAAACTTTAATATTAAGGGCAAAGGTTCGCGACACTTTATCAAGTGTTTCCTCTGCGTATTTCCAAGCGTTCACAACTTGGCTTCTCCTCTTAAAAATTCCATGAGCCTCCCATGCTTATCCGCCAGTCTAAGGTCGTTTTGATGCTGCCATTGTGTTTTTGCCAAAAGTTCGCCATCGGAAATTTCATCGCCTCTGGATACGGCTTGGCTTGCAAGCTGAGTGTAAATTTGAAAATATCTGTCTTGCTGCAAGCGAATAACGTCTTTGATGGCAAAAAAGCGTATTTTGATCTCTAAGAATATGGATAACGCCAAACCGATTATCAACACAACAAGGTATTGCTTCTCGTGCGGGAATAGGGAGTATAAAGCGCACGCACTTAACAGGTTTCCCAGCCAAAACAGCAAAAAATTCGTAATACGGATAAATCTCCTTTTTGGTGTTCTCCAAAACATCGGCAGATACGGCCAAACTTTGCCGTTTCTAATATGTTTCTCCAAATCTGCGGGATAATCCAAAAACCGACCCCAAAAAAAGTAAGCAGCCCAGATAAGCACAGATAACCACCAAAAAGAGCCTAGCCCATTAGCTATGTCTGTAAAAAATTCCACAAAGGGAATATAGTAAGTAAAATGATTAACGCAGGCGTTTACTATATTCCCGCCTAAGCCTGCATGTGCAGGTCAACCTAGGAGTACGGGTTAATCCGTGAAACATCTAACCGATTCCCTTTTAGAGAGTTATGCTAGGCTAAAAGATTCTATTCCGGTTGAGCCCGGCTACCTGCCCGGCAGAAACGAGGTTGTGGAGTTTATAGGCAAACTCCGCGACTTGCTGTTCCCCGGCTATTTTGGCAACAGCCTCACAAGCGAGCTTTTAGAAGAAGCCGGGCATTTACTAAACAGACAGTTGTTCCGTTTGCTCAAAAAAGAATCCGCAAAACTGACAAAGGATTTTTTGGCAAAACTCCCAAAAATAAGAGCAAGCCTTGCCACAGATGTAGAAGCTGCATATAGCGGCGACCCTGCGGCAACAGGCAAGGAAGAGATAATAATCTCTTATCCGGGGTTTTACGCAATCTCGGTTTACAGGCTGGCACACGAACTTTATCTCTTAAACATCCCAATACTCCCCCGCATAATGACCGAACACGCTCATTCCATAACAGGCATAGACATTCACCCGGGAGCAAAAATAGGCAACCATTTTTTTATAGACCACGGAACGGGCATTGTTATAGGCGAAACTGCAATTATAGGCGAATACGTTAAAATTTATCAGGGAGTAACGCTCGGGGCGCTTTCAACAAAGGGCGGGCAAATATTAAGAGGGCAAAAACGCCACCCTACGGTAGAAGACAATGTGACAATATATTCCGGGGCCTCCGTTTTCGGCGGCAATACTATTATAGGCAAAGACTCCGTACTTGGCAGCAATGTGTTTGTAACGGATTCCGTTCCATCCGGCTCAAAACTCAGCATAAACGACGCTCCCCGGAAAAAGCAAAAAACTTTGGAAAACGATGTCTGGTATTTTCAAATCTGATAGCTAATAGCTACGATTCATTTAATATCGTTAATCTGCTCCTCTGTTTCCACGGAATAAACCTTTATATTGCGGTTAATGCCACGCATAAGGCCCATTAAAACCTTGCCGGCTCCAACCTCAATTCCTCTCTCAACACCGAGCGAAATTGCGGTTTCCATTCCCTGCTGCCAGCGAACCGGAGAAATGAGTTGTTTTGTCAAAAGTTCCGGCAAATCCGCACCTTTGCTAACAGCTTGCGAAGTCACATTTGCAATCAAAGGAACTTTCAAATCGCTAAAACTCGTTTTTGCTATTGCCTCTTTTAAACCCGGCAAGGCGTATTCCATCAATGGGCTGTGAAACGCGCCGGAAACAGGGAGCGGAACAACCTTTTTCGCACCTTTGGCTGCTGCTGTTTCTCCGGCTTTTGCAACGCCTTCTTTTGAACCGCTAATCACAATTTGCCCGGGAGAGTTGAAGTTCGCCGCAACCACAACACCTGCGCTCTGCGCTTCTGCGAGGGCTGCGTTCAAATCCTCTTCCGAAAGCCCCAGCACCGCAGACATTGCACCGGGTTTCAGCACACCGGCCTTGGCCATAAGCTCGCCGCGAACCCGCACCAAACGAAGACCGTCTTCAAACGAAAATCCGCCTGCCGCATATATCGCAGAATACTCGCCAAGCGAATGCCCCGCCACGTAGTCAAAGGAAATGCCTTTGCTCTTTAAAAGTTCCATTGCCATGCAGGAGCAAACATAGAGAGCCGGTTGGGTGTTGTCCGTGCTTTTAAGCGTTTCTTCCGGCCCCTCTTGCATGATTTTGGAAAGTTCGTAGCCTAGAACCTCGTCTGCTTTTTTCAGAATTTGTTTTGCAGGTTCAAAAGTTTCGGACAAAGCCTTGCCCATTCCAACATATTGGGCACCTTGCCCCGGAAATAAAAGAATAGTTTTTGACATAGGGGGAATTTAGTAAACGCTGAATACCCCATACCCCAAACCCAAGCATTGAGTTAAATAGCCTCTTTTTTCACAAATTTTACAAAAAAAACAAAAAAAATGTGCACTTTGTCATAAAATTATATATATTATGCGTAAATAACATAAACCATAGGAGTTATTTATGAATAGAATAAAAACAATCGCTGTAGCAGCAATGTTTTTCGGAGCAACACAGGCAATGGC
>LIUH01000116.1:0-5484 GCA_001462225.1 Fibrobacteria bacterium GUT31
ATATTAAACGATATACGATACTAGCTTGATTTTTTTCGCTGTAAAATGGGTCGGAAATGCCGAACGGCATTCTACCCAGACGCAAAGATTGGCGGATAAATACATTAATAGCGGTTGATAAGTTCATTCCAAAAGAATCGAACATATCTTCTGCTTGTTGTTTTATGTTTCTATCCATGCGAATAGTGACATTTATGCTATCGGACATAGTGCAATCTCCTTATATTTAAGGATAAATGTAGTAAATTGCACGAATAATGTTTTTGTTTGACCGTAAAAGCACGAGATTTAGATGTTTTTGCTGCATAAAAAAAGTGTCCACTTTAAACCATCGTTTAAACTGGACACTTTAAATATACATAATTTTTTCAATTTGTGACCATTTTTTTTGATTTTAGTCACTTTTTCGTCATTTTTCCGCCATTTTTGTCAAAATCCCGTCATTTTCCACAAACCGGTTTTAGGGGGAAAGTGTAACTTTTAAACGATCGTTTAAAGTGGACACGGGAATGCCGAAAACCGTGTCAAAGAGTAGGCTTGTTTAAATAGGAGAACACATTATGTCTACTCAAAGACGTATTTCACAGAAGCAGGGTTTTACCCTGATAGAGTTGATGGTTGTCATAGTAATCATCGGCATTTTGGCAGCCATTGCCATCCCAAAGCTGTTTGGCATGACGGCAAAAGCAAAAGCACAGGAAGTTGGCCCTGCGGCCGGTACTTGGGTTAAACTGCACCAGGCTTATGTGAATGAGCATGGTTCGCAGGGCACTTGGCAGAATATAGGCTATATACCTCCAGGTCAATATACCAAAGGGGACGCAACCTCAACATCAACTTATTTTACCTACTATTTAGGCACTACTCCTGGACAATGGCAAGGCACAAATACTGGAAAGGCTTTAGGAAACGGCTGCACAGAAAATAACTGGAATGCAACACTGGAGTTTGATAGTACGGATGAAGGTGATATGCCGAAATTTTCTTGGAATTCTACCACCCAAGATTGCAAAGATTTGACTCCGAGTTTCGATAAATTAGGAAGACAAACACCTTAAAGGACCAGCCAACCTTTGCCACCTATCAACGAAGTTTCCTTATTCTTAGTTGTTTAGTGTAGTAAGGGTTGTTTGGTGTCCCTGCTCTTTTGCAGGGATGCGTCCCTGCCCACTTAGGCCCAAACGTTTATCACCTCGTCACTTTACGGTGCGAGGTTTGGGGTAAGATGGGCGGGGGTGCCCATTTTTGGGGATGGAATTAAAATGCTTGAGTTGAGAAACATACACAAATCTTTTGGCGATGTTCGGGTTCTGAACGGGGTGAGCCTTTGTTTGGAAAAGGGGTTTGTATATACGCTCAAAGGTGGAAATGGGTCGGGCAAGACGACTTTAATCAATATTATCTCCGGTTTTCTGAAACCCGATGAAGGTAGTGTTGAGTTGAAAGGGAAGAAGATTGCTCGGTTTTTGCCTTTTCGGGTGAATCGGTTGGGTATTGGGCGGACTTTTCAGGATTTAAATGGAGGATAATTTCGATGGGGATATTTTTATTTGTAACTGCAAATTTACACGAAAAAAATGCGTTTGAAAGATATTTTAAACGCCACTCTGAGAAATGTTTTAGGGGAAAGACATACTATCATGGTAGTTTCGGAAATTATAATGTAGTGTATATACATATTAATGAACAGGGTGTACATAATCCAGCATCAATGCCACTTGTTAGCGGGTTGATTCAGAAATTAAAGCCTGTTGCTGTTGTAATGGTAGGTATAGCGTTTGGTGCGAATGAAAAAAAACAAAAAATAGGCGATGTGCTTGTTTCAAAGTATATTTTACCGTATGACTCCCTCAAGTTTTTGGAAAAAAGTACCCAATATAAAGAAATACCGAAAGAAGTAGGTTTCCAATTATTGAACGCTTTCAGTAATTCAGATAGTTGGGAATATGATTTAAAGGACTCAAATAAATCAACTGTATTTGTCGGGGCAATGTTGACTGGATCAAGACTTATTAATAACTACGAATACAGAACAAAGTTGCTGGCAGATTTTAAAAAATATAAGCCGATTGGCGGTGAAATGGAAGCCTATGGTATTTATTCTGGTTGTAAATTAAATGGAGTGCTAGAATGGATTATCGTTAAGGGGATTTGTGATTGGGGTTATAAAAAAAATAACCCCAATAAAGAAAATTACCAAAAAACTGCAGCACATGCGGCAGTAAATTATTGCCTCCATGTATTTTCACGTCCCGGAGTATTTGACGAACTTGTTAATGAAAATGGTACCACGAATAGAGGAGATGATATAGAAGGTGAAAACGATCAGTATAAAAAAACGCAGTCCTCAAATAAAGGAGAACATATAGATAATAAAGGTTATTTGCATAAAAAAACACTAAACGATTTAGGAGGTTATTTTAATAAAACATGTATTTCCAGCAAAGATTTTAAAACATGGGGGAAAATTTTTTATCAAATTTCTTCTATAGATATTAACATTAATTTACAGAAAGATTCTTATATAGATGATTTGTTTAAAATTATCAATTCTGATGGTAATATAATTTTGAATATAACAGGCAATCTTGGTACAGGCATTTCCCCTTGTTTATCAGCATTATATCATTTTTTCTATGAAAAATATCAAAAAAATCAATCTATGTATTACCCGATTTACATAGATTTCGGAAAATATAGAAAAAAAATTTACAAAGGTAAATCAGATTTATTAAAACAAGCGAAAAATTTTGCTCATTCGCAAATGACTGATACATTGTCGTTTTTAAAAAAACATAATATAAAAAGTATCTTGTTGATTTTTGATGGCGTTGACCATGATTCAAAATTTCAAAAACCATTAGAAGAAGAAATAGTCACGATATTTGAATCTTTTTCAAAAAAGAAAATAATAGGGTCTATATATTATTTCAGAAATAAGGAAAAAGGTAAAAATGCGAATGTTACATTTTCGCCAATAAATGTTGAAAATGCGAAATTTAATGAAATTGTCACTCAATTATGCATACTAGAAGGCAAAACTGAAAATGTAGATCTTATCAAGAAATTTGTAAAAAAAAGTAATTTCAATACGATTGATTTTTTTCTATTACAATTCGTTTGCAAAAATTCAAAACATACATTGGAAGATAATGATATCCTTTCTTTATTGGAAAATTTCTGTTTGGAGCATCTAAATAATCAAGGCATAAAAATGTCTATTAATGATGCATCAAAATTTGCTTTTGATTATGGCATCAAAGGAGAGATATTCAAAGAAAATCAATTAAATAATCCTGCGTGGTCTTTATATAATCAAAATAAAGAAATACAACACTTTCTTATAGCAAAATATGTGGTGCATTCTCTTTTATTTACGAAAGATTTTAAAAAATCTGATTTTAATTTCATATATCCCGATCGAATAGATTTTTATCGCATCATTCTGATTAATAAAAATATTCAAGTTCAAAATTCTATTTTTAAAACAACAAAAGAAATTCTTACAAAAAATAAATCATATAATGCACATGCAAATGCATTATTCCTTCTAGGAAGATTGAACTATGAAGTTATTAAAGAAGATGCAAAAAAAATAATTTATGATTATCAAAAAAAACATGAAAAGTTATTAGTAGAAAACAAAGAATTGTTATTAGCATTACGCGCTAGCTATATTAGTCTTGCATATCTTGGAGATGAGAAAGCAAGTAAAATATATATAGGAAAATTATTGTCATGTGATGCATGGAACAGAATAAATAGAGGTTTTCATTTAAGATACTATGGGGATATTAATTATTTCCCTAGAATAGGATTAATTACGGAGGATAATCTTGAAGATTTTCCTAAAACATATTCTTATCTATATAATAAAATAAGTAGTTTTGTCAGAACCCCTTTATTTGATGTTGAAGTTTATACTTTTTTTTCTTTAATTCAATCTAGGCACAAAGTTGGGAGATTTAACAATAGAGAAAAATTAGATGGAATAATTAACTTAATTGATAAAATTTTAAAAAAAGATATTGTTGAATATACTGACCTCAAATTCTATTTAGAATGGTTAAAAGAAATATTCAATAAACCAACTTTTTCCCATTTCACTTTATTAAGGCAAATTAATAATATTAAATTTGAAAAAAGAAAACGCTGGGTTCATCTAGGATTTAAAGAAATAGAAGTCGTGGCAGCTCATACATTAAATGCTTTTCTTATGGCAAGCTTATCACTACCCGATAAAGGTGATGAGCCTGAATATGATAAAAGTAAAATAATGGATATGTTGCTATACCATGATTTAGCAGAATGTGTAATACATAATCATTTACCATCTGAAAAAACAGATGTTGTAAAAACAGAAGAACGTAATTTTTATGAAAAGCTATCTTTGTATAAGACTTATGGATTTTTCAACACAAAGAAGATTTGTGATTTATGGAATGAATTTAGAATGGGAGCTTCTATCAATTCGATAATTGCCAAAGAGATAGATAAACTAGAAGCTTATGCACAGTTTCTATCATATTTGGCATCAGGAGAGAAAATTAAAAAAGATGATTTTAAAGAGTGGTGTGCTAAAATCAATAATATTAAAACGAGATATGGAATTGAGATAAAAAGATATATTGAGTCTGAATTCAAATCAATTATAGAAAAATATTCAAGTTCATAGAAACTTGTAATAAAAATCAAAGTCTAACGTTGGAGATAGCAATGAGTAATGTATTTTTAGGCGGCCCAATATCAAATGCTATGCACGGAAATATCTTTGATGGAAAAATCAAAAAATATATTTCTGCTATAATAAAAACATTAGAAAGTAAAGGGCATAATGTATTGTCCGCTTACATCGAAGAGGATTTTGGCAACAACCAATGTGACATAAAAGAAATGTTTAATATTGATATTTCGTTGATTAATGAATCAGAAAGTGCGGTATTTTTTCTTTACTATGATGAAGCTTTTCTTTACTGCGAAAAAACTTTTCGTTACTGTGAAAAAGTAGATGGCTTGTTACGTACAGACGGAAGCTATATTGAGATAGGAATATGTTATAAAAGAGAAAAGCCAAAGCCAATGCCAATTACAATTATTAGCAACGGTCCAAGAAAAAAACTTCCAAACATGCTTCAAAGCATGATAAAGCAGCATAGCAATAGAGTAAAATTTATTCCTTTTGATGAAATAAAAACAAAACTAGTGTAAGTTAATGTTCCTAATCCCCTTCGCTTCATTTGCAATCTGCTATTCCCTTATGCTACCTCTAGCACCCCAAGGCATCGCACCGCATATTTCACGGCTGGGCAAGGCACGCCTTGCCCCTACCCCACAAATACGAATGTTCAAAAAAATTAATGTTTTTATTTTTGACACAATTTTTGAATGTAGGGGCAAGGCGTGCCTTGCCCTGAAAGACACGATGGTTACTGTGTTTACCACGAAATATACAAGAAAGGGTAGTGGAAAACGCCAAAGGCGGTT